>JAFGSX010000152.1 GCA_016934455.1 Deltaproteobacteria bacterium | reverse complement strand
TTGTTGTTGTTGAAAACGCCACTGGGCGGGCCGCTCCCGCCGGCCCCCCGCCACACAGGATCAACTGCGGTGAGCAGCGCAATCAGATCGGGCTCGCGAAGCGAAGCTGTAGCTGGTACGGCCCGTCGTTGATGATGTCGTCGGCCGGATCGCCAGGTGTCCCGTTGTCGTCGTACTTGCCGTCGACGACGATGCAGTAGCTGCCGGCGTCGAGCGCGCGGTTGATCGACGCCGCGTGCTGTTTGCCTCCGCTGTCGTCGGCGCACGCCAGCACCGTTTCGCCCGCGCACAAGCCCTGGCGCAGCTCGAGCACGACGTCAAAGGCCGCCAGCACACTGATGTCGACCGTGTTGGCGGCGGGCAGAGCAAACGAGTAGAAGTGGTCGGGTGGGCCGTCACCTGCGCCGTCGCCGTCGCGGTCGGCATGGGTCGCAGCGCACGACAGCTCGGCGCTGTCGCGATAGCCGGCCTTGTCTCCGTGCAGCAGACGACCGGTGCTGCCGGGCGACAATACGATCTGCTCGGGCATGTCGGCGCGGTCGCCGCGCTGCGGCCCATAAAGCCTGCCGCGCGTGATGATCGCGTAGTCCGCGAGCTCGGCCACCTGCCCGGTCGCGTTGTCGATGCCCAGCACCCAGTCGCCCGCGGGCTGCACCTTGTGCAGGAGCGCGAGATCGCCGGTGGTCGGTGTGGTCGGATAGTGCGCGATCAGCCGCCACGACGTGGCGGTGGCCGGCGGCGGCGGCCAGGCTGTGAAGGTGCTGTGGGTCGCCAGCGCCACCACCTGGCCGTCGGGCGCGGTCAGCGAGGTGGTCACGCTGCCGCTCGGTAGCTGGCTGAACTCGATGGCCAGCTTGACGCCTAGGTCCAACACCTCCTGCGTGGCCTGGTGCAGGGCCAGCGAGCTGCTGCCTGTCGGAACCGCGACCGTGGCTGGCGGCATGTCGCGCAGCTCCTGCCGGACCGGCTTTGGATAGACCGAGGGGACGAGCACGGTCACGCCGCCATTGTTGAACAATCCGTTGACGGCCACGGCGTCGATGATCGAATCGTTGTTGAAATCGCCCGCTGCGACAAACACGGGCGAGCTGCCGACGTTGTAGAGAACCTGCGGCCCAAACGTGCCGTCGGGCCGGCCGGGCAACACGCTCAGAAATACGTTGTCACTGTTTGTCGCGGCCAGATCGAGCACGCCGTCGCCATCGAAGTCGGCTGCGGCGACGTGGGTCGGCCTCCCCCCGATGATGGCGTAGTTCGCGGCGGCATCGAATGTCCCGTCGCCGCGGCCCAGGGCAACGCTGACGACGTTGTTCCAAAAGCCCGTGGTGGCGAGGTCGATCCTGCCGTCGGCGTTGAAATCGGCCGCGACCAGGCCGTGCGGGCTCCTTACGAGATTCACCTGGCGTTCGGCGCCGAATGTTCCGTCGCCGTTGCCGAGAAACAGGCTGACGGCTCGTGCGGCGTCCAATTCGCCACCGTTGCCCGCGGCCAGGTCGGCGCAGCCGTCGTTGTCGAAGTCTGCCACCGCGATGGAGCGCGGCTCGTGGCCGGTCGTCAGCGAGAAAGGTGGCCCAAATGTCGCGTCGCCATTGCCGATTAGCACGCTGGCGGTGTCGGAGCCGTTGTCGGCGGTGACGAGGTCGGTGTCTCCGTCGCCGTCGAAATCGGCGCTGGCGATGAACTCGGGAGCGAGGCCGGTCGAATACGACGCGAGATAGACCAGGGTCCCGTCGCCATTGCCGCGGTAAATACGAACGAGGTCATTGTCACCATCGACTGCTGCGACGTCTGAAACGCCGTCGCCGTCGTAGTCGCCGATCGTCGCCGAACGGGACGAAGTCATCGAATAGGTCACACGGCTCCGAAATGTCCCGTCGCCATTGGCGATCAGCAGGTCGAGGTTGCCGTGGTTGTTGGTCCCGGCGAGGTCGGAGTAACCGTCTCGATCGAGGTCTGCCACGGCAACTTCGTTGGGATAGGTGCTCAGAGGATACGTGCTCTGCGCCACGAACTGGCGGCGGCCGCTGCCGGGCAACATGACTATCTGATCGTCGCTGCCGCAGGCGCCGACCAGATCCAGCACGCCGTCGCGGTCGAGGTCGGTGCTGGCCATGCCCGGCGGCTCGCCGCACAGGTCGAACCGGACGACCGGCTGCAGCGTGCCATCGCCGTTGCCAAACCAGACCGCGATGTTGCCCCAGGAGCTGAGGGCGGCGACGTCGACATTGCCGTCTCCGTCGAGATCCGCAGCGATGGCGCGCTTGAGATAGGCGGTTCCCGCCGGATAGGCATCCGGAGTGGACAGGCCGCCGCTGCCGTCGTTGCGCAACAGGCGCAGATTGTCCTGATCGAAATAGAGGTCGTTGGCGACGACGACGTCGAGCGCTCCGTCGTTGTCATAGTCGGCGAGCGCCACCCCGTACGCGTTGTCGCCGGCGGTAAAATCGCTGCGCGCTGCAAACGTGCCGTCGCCCTTGCCCAGCAGGACGCTGACGGTCGCGGCGCTGACGTTGGCGGTCACGAGATCGAGCAGGCCGTCGCCGTTGAGGTCGCCGGCAGCCAGATCCGCCGGGCCGTTGCCAGTGGCGTAGCTGACGCGACCGGCAAAGACCGCGTTGCCGCGTCCAATGAACACGTTGAGGTTGTTGCTGGCACGGTTGGAGACCGCGATGTCGGGCACGCTGTCCCGATCGAAATCGCCGACCACCAGCTCGCTCGGATCGGCCTCGACACCATAGGTCTGGTCCAGGGCATAGAGATCGCCGCGCCTGATGGTGAGCTGCCGGCTGGTGTAGTTGAGCACCGCGATGTCGAGCTTGTCATCGCCGTCAAAATCGGCGATCGCCACCCGGTGCGGGCCCGAGCTCGATCGGAAGCTGCCCATCAGGCTCGGTACCCAGGAGCCCCCACCCTTGAGCAGGGTCACCGTGTCGTCCGCGAAATTGGGGACCACGAAATCAGCGTAGCCGTCGCCGTCGAGATCGGCCACCGCGACGTCGTGCGGCTCGTTGCCGACCGCGCTCGTCCTTACCGCATCCCAGTCGCCGAGCGGGACGCTCCTGATGCCAAAGTCAAATGCCGTCATCGCCCAGACCCCTGGGCCCAGCGCGCCAGCGCCGTCGAATCGCTTGGCGCCGATGCCGAGCGGCATGCCCAGACCGACGGCTCCTGCGGGCAGGCGGTAGAGCAGGGCGTCGTCGAGGTCGCGCGCCGCGATGTCGAGACCGGGTGCCGTTACGTACAGCTCGGGGCCGGACTCGACCCGGCTCGCGGTCGCCAGGTTGTCAAAGGGATTGTTGAAGCGCTCCTCGAAGCGGTCGGCCGCTCTGACAAAGAAGTCGGTCTTGCGGATCCGCGTCAACACGTGGTCGGCCACGATCCGGTTGTCCCAGTTGACGCCAAAGCCCGTGATCGCCTCGCCGCCGCCCGGGTTGATGTTCTCGACCAGCAACGGGTAGGGCTCCTCGGCCGGCGGCAGCGGGAACTCGACAAACTCGGCCAGCACCACCTGCCGTGCCGGATCCCAGGCCGGTGCAGCGGGATCGTCCTCGACATACTGCACCAGCGCGTTGACCGCGCCGATGCGCACGTTGGCGTTTTGCATCAGCTTGCGTCCCCACAGCAGCACGCCAAAGCTCTGCGGCGCCGTCGACTCCATGACATATCTCTGCCGGTGATATGGCAGTGCGCAGGCGGTCACGTCGCCCGCCGCGCATGCCGGCGGCACCGCGGCCAGCACCGTGAAGTCGACCACTTCCGGGATCGGCGCCACCACGCTGAAGAAGTCGCTCTGCTCGGAGACGCCGGTCCCCTGCACCGGCGCCGGAGTCACCACCCGCACCAGGTAGGTGCCCGAGCGCCGGGTCAAGTCCCAGGCCGGCGAGCCGCCGTCGAGCGCGACCGCGCAGCAATTGCGGCAATCGGGAGTTCCGTCGCAGCTCGTACCGTCGATGTTGGCAGCGGTGCAGGTCGTGCCGGCAAGATCGCCGCTCAGGGCGCAGTCGGCGTTGAGCTCGTAGTCGCCCATCAGCACCTTGCTGTCGGTGGCGAAGCCCCGGCCGACCGCGTAGACCGTGTAGCTGGACGACGAGAGACCCATGATCGAGCGCGGCCAGATGCGCTCGAGCTCGGGCAGCGGTCGCGCGATGTAGGTGCCGAGCGCGATGTCGCGCCAGGCGACCGCGGTGTCGTTGCCGGCCAGGTCGCAGAACTTCCAGCAGACGCGCTTGTCGCCGACGCCGGCCGAGAGGGTGAAGCTGGTCGCGGGTGCAAACGGCACAAAGCCGGCACCGCAGGCTTGATCGCCGCAGGCTGCAGCGGCCACCACCTCCCAGAAGCGCATGCTGTCGGGCGCCGTGTCTGCGATGTTGATCGCGATAGTCTGCGTGTTGACCGTGCTCTGGCCGCCGGCCAAGGTCACCGTGCCCGGGTCCGGCGCGACCGTGTCGACGGTGATCGCGTCCGAGAACTGCGTCGAAGCATTGCCGGCGCCGTCGACGAAGACCGCGCTCACCGTGTCGATGTCGTTTGGCTTGGAGAGCGTGAGCGTGGCCGGCAGCACGCCGTAGCCACCGCTGCCGTCCTGGTCGGCGCCATACCAGTAGGTGCCGGCGCCCGCGCTCAGATCTCCGGCGAGCTGCACCAGCAACGACGGGTCGCCGCCGCTGATCTCGAAGCTGACCACGGCGCTGCGCACGTGGGTCGCCCCTGCCGCCAGCGTCAGCACGCCGGCCGCCGGAGCCTGGGTGTCGAGGTAGACCGAATTGCCGGTCGCCACTGCGGCGGTCGTCGTGTTGCCGACGCGGTCGCGGCCGCACAGGTAGACATGGCGCGGGCCATCACCTGGCGTCAGGGTGAAGACGATGTCTCCGCCTGACGGCAGCGGCTGATAGAGGCCCTGGCTGCAGGCAAAGCTCGCATCGCCGAGCGCCACGCCCGACAGGCCCGAGAGGTTGTCGCTGGCGGTCACGTGCACGGTGACAGCGCGCGAGCTGGTGGGCTCCTGGTTGGCCCCGTTGTTGAGCGTGGCCGAAACGGTCGGCGGATCCGTGTCGAGCACCACGCTGGCGGCGAGCGGAACGTCAGCCGCGCAGGCCGCGTCGATGTTGCCGGCCGCGTCGCGGAAGCAGGCGTGCACGGTCTTGGTCCCCTGGCCCGGCGACAGGCCGAAGGTCGCCCGATCGGCATAGGCTACCCAGGTGGCGCCGCCGAAGTCGGGATTCTCCGAGAGCTCCATCTCCACCGCGCCGGCGACCTGGAGCAGCACCGCCACCGAGGTCGTCCGCACGTGGCCGCTACCGGCGTCGTCGATCTGCAGCGCCGGATTTCCCGGCAGCGGCGGCACGCGGTCGAGGATGATGCTGTCGGACCGCTCGGTCTGGTTGCCGGCGACGTCGAAGAAGCGGGCATAGACGGCGTGGACTCCGTCGCTCGGCGGCGACCCACTGTCGCTCAGGTGGAAGCTGGTGTCGCTGAGCGGCAGGCTGCGCTCCTGGTAGACGTCGAACAGACCTCCGTCCTGGCTCAACCAGACCTTGACCGGCGGATCGACCGGCGACAGCACGACGGTCAGCGTCACGTCGCCGTCGGGGTCGTTGCTGTAGAGCGCGCCGTCGTCGAGCGCGAAGCTGACGCCGGGGGGCAGCGTATCGAGGATCACGTCGAAGTGGTGCGGATTGCCGACGCCGATCGGCGTCTCGTTGCCCGCGTGGTCCCGAAACTGGAAGTAGATCCGCTGCCCGCCCTGGGCCGCCGAGATCCCGACGCTGGGCAGCGCCATGGTGCCGCCCGGCGCGACGGTGCTCGGCACCGCGACGAACGGCTGGCCGACGAAGAGCGGATCGAGCGAGGCGCGCAACTCGGCCACCTCGGGCACGGCGCCGACACCCGGCACCGGCTCGGGGTCGGTGCCGACCCGGATCAGCACCGGAAACGAGGTCGAGTTGAGATAGGTGTCGTAGACGCCGTCGTCGGGAGCCGTGGGCGGGACGCGCGTCACCTGCGGCGCGCTGGTGTCGGCCAGGTAGAACAGGCCATTGACGGTCGTCGGCGCGACCCGATCGACGATCACCGGCTTGCTGACGCCCTGGTTCGGCGGTGTGCAGTTGCCGGCGCCGTCGCAGAAACCCACGTGGAGGTGGTAGGTGCCGTCGCCGAGCGTCTGCGTCGGATCGAGCTCGTGGTCGAGCAGGGCCGCGTAGGCCACGCTGCTGGCGCCGGCAAAGTCGGGCTGTCTGCCGATGCGCGCGATAGCCACGCCGCTGCCGTGGTTGGGGTCCTCGACCGCCTTGAGCGCCAGCCGCACCTGACCGCGGGCCGATCTGGTGTGCACGCACTCGTCCGCCGGCCCAACCGTCTGGTAGCTGCCCGCGAAGTCCGCGCGCACGATCTTGACGGCCAGGTCGGTCGGCGGCATTCGGTCCAGCACCACGCTCGCCTGCAGCACGGCGCCGACCGTGTCGTTGCCGGGATCGGCGTCGCCGCGGTCGTCCTTGAACTGAACGTAGATCGTGCGCCGACCGTCGGGATCGCTCAGGTCGACCGTGAACGAGCTGCCGTCCAGCTTGGGATAGGGCTGAAACGACGGATCGCTCGCGTCCGTGGGGTCGGCAAATGGTGAGCGTTCGGCGATGCGCACGTGGGTCACGTTCTGGGCGCGCAGATTGAGGTGGACCGGCGTCGTGCTGGTGAACTCGATGGCCGGACAGACGCCGGCCACCGGCGCCTGCCGGCACACCTCGAAGTCGCCAGCGCGTCGCGCGAGCACGATCGGGGCCGCGTCGGTCGACACCGCGGTCGCCCGGTCGCGCTCGATCGAGACCTGGGTCAGCGCGAACGAGGCAAAGCCGGCCGCGCTGGCCACCAGCTCGTAGCCCGGCTCGCCGAGTCCGGCGTCGGCGACGCGCTCGGGCACGCCCTCGATCAGCACCTCGCCGTCGGCGCCGGTCATGCCCTGCGCCCGGTAGCCGCCGGGATGCCGCAGCTCGACCAGGATGCGGCTGTGATCCTCGCCGGCCTGCAGCGCTGCCTTTCGAAAGACACCGGTCAGGCTGCCGCGCGCCAGCGTCAAATTCACGGTGCCGACGTCGGTCAGCGCACCCGCCTGCACCGCCACGCCGCCGAGCACCACGTCGCGCAACCCGCTGCGGGAAAAGCGCAGCAGATAACTGGCGGCCGGCAGATCGTCGATACGAAACGCGCCGTCGCTGCTGGTGTCGATGCCGGCGCTGGTCCCGCCGAGGACCGGTGTCGCCGACACGTGCACCCCGCCGTGGGCGTAGGTGCCCGAGGCCACGCCCTCGACCAGCACCTGGCCGCGGATCGATCCGCGCAGATTCAAGGCAAACGGCTCGCTCTGCAGGTCGACGGAGTTGCCGGCGCCGTCGCAGACGCGCGCGTAGACCCGGCGCGTGTCGCCGTGGTTGCCGGTAAAGGTCACCGCCTGCAGCGCCTCGACGTAGTAGGCGTACGGTGCGACCGGGGCGCCTTCGGCCGGGCAGGGCGCGGAGACGGCGCCGCCGGTCGAGTAGAGCACGAGCAGGCGCTCGGGATCGGGCTCCACGCTGGTGTCGACGTGCGCGACGGCCGCCGCGGTCAGACCCGGAAGCTGGCCGCCGACCACGCCGACCACCTCGACGGCGGCCATGCCAGCGCGCGCGGTCGGTGGCGTGTCGTCGACGACGACCAGCGCCCAGCCCGCTTCTCCCGGCGGAGACGAGATGTTGCCGGCGCGATCCTTGAGTTGAACCCCGATGCGTTTTTCTCCTTCGCCCGGCGACAGCGCGAGCAGGTCCGTGATCAGCAGGCTCGGCTCCAGGCTCTCGATCGCGTGCAGGGCCCCCGCGGACACGCCCTGCTCGACAAACAGGAAAGCGTCGACCCACGAGTGCGCATCGTACGCGTTGACCGCGACCGGAATCGTGGCGGCGTCGCTGGTGACGTAGCGGCGGCCGTTGTTGACGGCGATCCGGTCGACCCGCGGTGCGGTCCGGTCGAACACGACCGACGCCGAGAAGATCGTCGCCACCGGCTCGCCGTTGTCGCGCCACCTGAACTGCGCGTAGACACGGTGCTCGCCCTCGCTGGCCGTGAGCTGCATGGGGTAGCGGTCGGCGAAGTTCTCAAAAGGCAGCGCCGCTTCATCGATGCTGGCGATGGCCGGCTCCTCGCTCAGCCGCATGCTCAGCGCCGAGGCGCCGCGGGCACCGAATGGTGCGATCTCGATCACCACGTCGCGGCTCGCCGTGAAGCGCAGCTCGTTGCGCGCGCTGTCCGTCACCTTGAGCACGCTGGTCGCCGGGACCAGTTGCAGATCGGGCACGGGCGCTGGATTGGCGACGGAGTGCTCGGCCGCGACCGTCACCGGGTCGGACCGATCAGGGGTGTATCCGTCCAGATCGGCGAGCGCCGTGTAGTCGCCGGCCGGCAGGTCGGAGATCAGGTAGCTGCCGTCGCTGACAGTGAACCCCGCGTACGAGCGCGGCGGGCCGGAGCCGGCGCTCGTCAGCACCACCCGCACGCCGCCGCTGGTCGCGGCGTCCACGACCGCCACGCGGCCGGCCACCGCGCCGCGCGCCGCCGACAGCCTGGTCAGGCCGAGGTCGAGCACCTGACCCGGCGCCAGGTCATTGCCGGCGCGGGTGACGGGATCGAAGCCCGGTTTGGTCAGCGCCACGTCGTAGCGTCCGGGCAGCAGCTCGCCCGAGGCAAAGGCGCCGTTCTGGTCGCCGGCCGAGCTGCCCTGGGTCGTCACCTCGTCGCCGGTCAGACCGCCGCTCGCCGGCTCGATGCGCACGGTGACGCCGCCGTGGTCGGCAGTCCCCTCGAGCTCGACGCGGCCGACGATCTGGCCCTTCTTGATCACACTGTTGGAGGCGCGCGTCTGGTCGTAGGGATTGGCGAATTGGTCGCCGAAGCAACCGGAGACGCAGGCGCTGGCCGCCAGCCATATCCACGGGCTGCAGTACGATCGTGCCATTTCTCGACTCCTCGTCTTCGCGGCAGGGGCGAACCGACAGCTTCGAGCGGCACAGCGAGGCCTCTGTCTGCTACGCCCGCAGCAGAAAATCGCGCGCCTTTTTTGCCGCGACCGGCGCGTCGACGCCGGGCGGCAGCGGCCCGACCGCGGCGCGCAGCGCCAGGTCCAGCCTGGTTGCATCGAGCTCGCGCACGCCGATGGCGCCCTCGGGCGTCGGCCCCAGGAAGAACAGGCCGCCTTCAACCGGCAAAAAGGTGGTCTCGCGGATCAGCCACTCGTCGTCGACGAAGTCGTAGCGCACGAAGCTGACGCGGCCGCGCTCCGCCAGCGCCCGCGCCAGCTCGGCAAAGGTCGGCCGGAGCAGGGCGTGGCCCCGCTTGTCGCGTCCGATCACGCCCTTGAGCTCGAGCTGCAGCAGGTGCGCCTCCCACCGCGGATCGCTCGGCAGCGAGCTCTGAAAGGACTGGGGCCGCGCCACCGCGGTCTCCTCGTCGGCCGTGCTCCTCGCCGCCAGGCCGGTGGCGGGCTGGGCGCCCTTGTGGCGCACCGCGTACGGGTGCACCGGTCCGCCGGTCGGTCCGGCCGCGGCCTCCGGGTCCGAGGTGCTGATGCCGAGATCGGTCAGCGCGTCGATGATCTCGGCCAGCCCCATGCGCTCGCCTCCGCTCTTGCGCACGTCCTGCGCCAGCAGCGCGAAGACCAGATACTCGCCGGGCGTCAGCTCGACCTCGACGAAGTCGCCGCGCGAGCGCCGCGGCGAGAACAGCTTGAAAAAATGCCCCAGCAGTTGCTCGTGGTCGAGGTCGGGGCCGACGCCGTGGCCGTCGGCTTGCTCCTGGTAGTGCACGGCGATCTCGTCCAGCAGGTAGTAGTCGCTGACGCTCGCCTCGCGCCCGGGCCGCTCGCGGGTGACGACGATGCGCGCGTCGCACTCGGTCAGCGGCGCCAGCCGGTTGAGCGCCATGTCGGTCAGCCGGAAGGTCTTGGCGTCGAGCGCCTTCTTCTCCAGCAGCGAGCGGTAGGGCACGCCGAAGTCGCTGGGCTCGCGGCAGCTCTGCTCGATGTAGTAGACCGGCGACTCGGGGGTGAAGAAGAGATCGCAGGTGAAACGCAGCAGGGCGAGCTCGTCGTCGTTGAGCAGAAGCTGGGCCATGCCGGCGTCTCCGCGGAGGCCGGGATACTATCGCAGCCGCGGGCGCGCGCAAGGCGCGGCTGGGCTCTACCGGTTGCCCGATTCCGCGTACCGCGCCAGCTCCTCGAACTCGCGCCCGACGCGGCCGCCGCGCGCGTCGTCGTGCAGGCTGGAGAGCTCCTGGTCTACCGGTGGCCGGACCGCGAAGCGCTGGCCGGCCTCGACCAGGCTGACGGCAAAGCGCGACAGCATGGTCGCGGGCGCGATCTGCGACAGGTAGCTGCCCAGCGCGTGGCGATCGATGGCGCTGGCCGCGCCCAGCGCCAGTCGGCTCACCCCCTGGCCGGTCGGCAGCGACCCCTGGATCAGCTCGCCGCCCATGGCGACCAGCCCGCTGCCGGCGCGCCAGGCGGCCTCGTGCCGGGCGGCCCGCAGCGTCTGCTTGCGCGCTCGCCCGGCGTCGAACCGCGGGGTGTTGAAGGCGGCCGACTTTAACATCTTGAGGCGCCGGTTGTTGCGCACGATGCGGCTGCGCAGGTGACCCATCTGTTCCCGCAGCGGGTCGAGCTCGGGCCTGAGCTGCGCCACCGTCGCCGCGGCAAAGCCAGTCTGGCCGAGCCGGTCGATCAGCGGCTGAGTCTGCTGGCGCAGGGACTCGAACTCGCACGCCAGGCGCTGGCTGCGGTCGGCAAATGCCTGGGCCAGATCGGTGACCGCGCTCGGCCGATCCCCCACCAGGCCCAGCGCCTCGGTCAGATCGGCCGTGGTCTCGCTGGCCAGGCTCGGGGGCTGGGCGGAGCTCAGACGCCGCTTGGAGTCGACCGACTTCTCGAATGAGTCGCTGACCTTTTTTTCCTCGACCGCGCGCGCCTCGGCCTCGATCGCCTTGCGCTTCTCGGAGGCGCGGGTCGAGACCGCGCCCTGCAGCGAGGCCGTCACCCGCCCCTTGTTGCCAAGCCCGCCACCGCTGTTGATCGTCATCGCGGCACCACCTTGGGGCGGCTGTCGATGCGCGCCCATCTTCCTATATCGCATCGGTGCTCAATATGGTTGCCCGCCGCGGTCAAACCGCCGCGGCGCGGACGAGTTGACGGCGTTGCCGTGGCTCGGTTAAGCAGTAGCCATGGGCGACGGCGGCACCGGCGAAAAAACCGAGGAGGCGACCCCGCAGCGCCTGCAGGAGGCGCGCAAGAAGGGCCAGGTCTCCAAGAGCCAGGACGTGCTGGCCGCGCTCGGCTTCATGATCAGCTTCGTCGTGCTGGCGCTGACCATGGAGTGGACCCTCGGCCGGATCAAGGAGTTCATCATCGCCTCGATCTACGCCGGCGTCTCCGACGGCGGCATCCCGGCGGTCATCAACCTGGGCTTCGAAGCGCTGATGTTCTGCTTTGTCACCTGCATGCCGGTGCTCGGCGCCGCCTTCATCGTCGGGCTGGCCGCCAATTACCTTCAGGTCGGCTTTCTGTTCACCACCCATCCCATCAAGCCCGACATCAAGAAGATCAACCCGATCTCCGGCCTCAAGCAGATGTTCTCCAAGAAGCGGCTGTTCGAGCTGATCAAGCAGATCGTCAAGTTCACCGTGGTCACCTACGTCTGCTACCGGGCGGTGCTCGACAACATCCGCGACATCGTGGTCTCGCAGCGCGTGCCGCTCGAGAGCACGATCAAGCTGGCAGGTCAGATCATCTGGGATCTGGGACTGCGCGTGGGGGTGCTGTTCATCGTCATCGCTGCCGCCGATTTTCTTTTTCAGCGCTGGCAGTTCAAAAAGGATATGATGATGTCGAAGTACGACGTCAAGCAGGAGTACAAGCAGTCCGAGGGCGACCCCGAGATGAAGTCGCATCGCAAGGCACTGGCCGAGGAGCTGATCATGCACGGGTCGCAGGAGAACGTGCGCAACGCGGACGCCGTGGTGACCAACCCGGCGCACATCGCCGTCGCCATCAAATATGACCAGGAGAAGGGCGGCGCGCCAAAGATCGTGGCCAAGGGCATGCGCAAGCACGCCGACAAGATCAAGGAGATCGCGCGCCAGTTCAACGTGCCGGTGATGCGCAACGTGCCGCTGGCGCAGGCGCTCAACAAGCTCGAGATCGGCGAGGAGATCCCCGAGGAGTTATACGAGGCTGTGGCCGAAGTGCTCAATTTTGTTTATGAATTGCAGCAAAAAAAGAAGATATGAGGAGTCGGTCAAAGGGAGGGGCAACAGGGCGGGGGTCGATACCGATAACGGATTTGTGCGAGGTGCGCGCTGTCGCAGGCGCCTGGAATGGAGGATGGGATGCCAAATATTGGAACTCGTGCGAACTGGCCGTTCCCAACCGCTCCAGGTCTGGGCACCAGCGTAGAGGAGCTCAAGCTCCAGCAGGCGCGGCCGGACAAGGATCCGGCGCTGATGCCGATCGCGCAGACGGCACCGGTCGAGTTCATCAACCCCAGCACATCGTCCGAGCACCTGCGGCTGCAGACTCCGATCGCGGCCAACCCGCTGGCCACGCCGACCGGGCCGCTGCATGACCACATCTACATTCGCAACGCCTTCGAGCGCGCCGAGAGCGAGATGAGCCAGCGCCTGTACCAGTTGGTGGCGCGCGATGCGGTGCAGATCCCGGCCGACCGCAAGAGCCAGATCCGGGCCTCGCTGTCGCGCGAGCAGGCGCTGTTTTCGCTCTTGCGCAACGTCAAGAACATGCAGGAATATATCTACGGCAAGATCATCGGCACCTCCGAGGCGTAGGCAAAGCGCCCGCGCGGTCGCCGCGCCAAGACATCCCTGTTGCTCCGAGGTTGCCGCATGGCAGCGGAGAACGACGCCGATTTGGCCGCCCTGGTCACTCGCTGGGCAAAGGGCGAGATCACGCTCAAGCAGATCAAGGGTTACACCGACGACGAGCTCTACGCGATCGCGCACCAGGGCTACTTTTTTCTGATGCAGGGCAAGAACGAGGATGCGCGCACCATCTTCGAGGGGCTGGTCGCGATCGATCCGCAAAACGCTTACTACTACCGGGCGCTGGGAGTCATCTACCACAAGCTCGGGGACGCGGAGCGCGCCATTCGCCAGTTCACCTATGCGACGCGCGTCGCGCCGCGGGCTCCCTCTGCCTACGTCAACCGCGCCGAGGTCTACGTCGCCACCGGCCGCCGCGCCGACGCGCTGCGCGACCTCGGCTATGCCCTGAGCCTGGTGCCGCTCGATGCGGCCGACCCGCTCTCGCGCAAGGCTCGGGCGCTGCTCAATTTTCTGACCTGATCCTGGAGCCAGGGCCGGCCGCGCCAGCGCTCTGACCAAATTAATGTTCTTTATTCATCGAGAGTTGCGACGCCGCCGTTGCAGGCACGCAGTCCGTCGTGCATAAATATGGCAACGCCGATGGCCGCGAGCCGATAAAGAAGCGATTTTCAGCGCGGTGGTACCGCGGCTGGATATATTCGCCCAATCGGCGAGAAGGAGGAAGCGATGATCGGAGCACCGGGTTCAGGAATAGGGATAGACAGACTGCTACAGGGATCGCAGGGCATGCAGGTAAACCGGATGTTGGATGCCCTGGGGTTGCCAGAGCAACTGGGAGACATGATCGGGGCGCAGATCGATGCCGCGCGCGGTGACTGGGCTGGCTACGCGCGCAACATGATGGATCTGACCTCGGGCATGAGCTCGGGTCAGCTCGACGGATTGTTCGGCAAGGGTCTGCCGGGGTCGCAGTTCGTGCCGCGGCCGCACGAGATGCTTTCCGGCAACCGTCTGAAGTGGGGCGGTCTATTCCACACGCCATTCGGCCGCTTCGACGTCAGCCGGGAGCAGCTCGGCGGCAAGGGCTTGTTCGGCAAGATGGTCGGCACCAGCATGGAGCGCGCGATCCTGACCAACCCGGCGTTCAAGGCGCGCATGGAGCGCGTGCTGGGCGGCCGCATCATTCCTGATGGTCGCCCCGACGGCAGGATCACCGTGCTGCGCTACCGGCCCAACTTTCCGCAGATCCCGTTCACCAACCAGATCGCCAGCAACCCGATGCTGTCGGGCATGTACGGCGCGCTGGCGCGCATGGAGAACAACATCAAGAACCTGCTCGGCGGGCTCACGGGCGGCGCCAGCGCCGCTGGCAGCACCGCTAAGGCGGGCGGCTCGTCGGCCATCAGCCAGACGACCAACGGCGTCGACCTGCAGGATGCCGAGACCAAGGAGCTGGCGCAGGGCATGGGCATGGACACGAGCGCCCTCAGCTTCGAGGACGTCCTGTTCCTGATGATGATGAAGTACGCCCGCAAGAAGGAAAAAGAGATCATCAGCAAGATGAACGAGCTGTCCGGCAGCAAGGGCTCCGAGGGCTCGCGTCGGCGCCGCGGCTACGGCGGGTTCATCGGCGGTCTGCTCGGCGGCGTCGGCAAGCTGTTCGGCACGTTCGGCGGCTTGTTGCCCCCACCCTATGGCATGATCGCGAAGGTGGGCGGTGGTCTGATGAACATGGCGGGCAACGCGGCCAGCGGTGGCTCCCAGGGTTCCAGCGGTGCCTTTGGCGATGCGAACCAGACCTCGGATACTCTGAAGCAGATGCAGATGCAGAAGCTGATGGAAGATCTCAAGAAGATGTACGAGATGCTGTCCAACGTCATGAAGTCGATGACCGACATGCAGATGGCGGCGGTGCGCAACCTCCGCTGACGCTCGACCTTTTTCCTGCCGGGGGGGCAGCGCGGCTCGCTGCCCCCCTCTTTCTTCACCCCCATCGAGGGTACACACCATGGCCAGGGATATTTTCGATCTCGCGGCGATGCGCGGGGAGGTCAGGCGGCGCCTGGCCGCGCTTCGGATCGTGGGCGGCGAGCTGTACGGTTCGCTGCGGGTCGAGGCGCAGGACGCCTGGCGCGACGCGCGCGGCGAATCGGCGCGCGCGCACGAACGTCTGCGGACCTGGCTCGACGAGCCGCGCAGCCTGGCCGAGCGCGCCGGCGACGTGCGCGAGACGGTGAGCCGCTCGACGGACGCCGCTGGCCGGCGCACGCGCTGGGCGCGCGAGCGGGCGCTCGATCTGAGCCGGGTCAGCGCGGCTTCGATCCGGCTCAAGAGCATGCACGACGCGCAGAACCTGCGGCAGGCTTACGCCCCTTTCTTCATGGCCTTTCACGAGGCGCAGGCCGGCGCCGTGCTGGCGCGGCTGTCCGACGACAAGCGCCGATCGCTGGTGCCGCTGGCCGAGCACATTCGCGACGCGCAGCTCAAGATGACCGAGCGAACGCGCGGCTACGACGACTGCGGCAGGTGCCCGCGGACAGGCGACACGGGGAGCGGCGGCGGCTGCTGCTCGTCTTCGGTGGGGCAGATGTTCCGGCCGATCGACGGTGTGTACCGGCGCCTGCTGGATGAGCGGGCGCCGATCTGGCCGCATTTTGTCGACGACTGGACGCGCTGCGGCTACCTGGGAGCCGCCGGGTGCATCCTGCCGGCGGGCACCCGACCGCTGGTCTGCGTCGGGTTTTACTGCAACGAGTGGCGCGAACGACTGGATCGGGACGGGGTCTGGGGGCCGATGAGCGCCGAGTTCCAGCAGATCCGCCAGGCGGTCAGGGAGCTGGAGTTTCGCTTCAACATGCACCGCCGCTTCGTGCTGCGGCCGAGCCACACCATCAGGGATGGAACCATGGGCTATCTGTGGAGCAAGCTGCTGGCGCTCTACTCGTCCTACGATCAGATCGCGCCCGCCAGGCGGACGGCGGGCGTCGATGCGGTGGCCGGCACCGAGGTGGTGGCCGAAGCGCCCGCACCAGCCGCAGCCACTGCCGGTGCGAGCGATGCCTAGGGCGCGCCGCCGGCCGCGGTCGAGGCGCCAGGAGCCGGTCGCGGCCGAGCCGGGGACGCACCTGATCGAGTTTGTCAGCTCGCTGGCTGGCCGCGCCGCGTTTCCGGCCGACGCCTATCGCGCGGTACCGCAGCCGGGCGACGGGCGCACGGTCGACGTCTGCGCCGGCTGCGAGGTGGATTGCTGCTCGAGCCACACGGTGCCGCTCACCGTCGTCGATGCTCACCGCCTGCGCCGCGCGCTGACGCTGCCCTGGAGCGAGTTCGTCGAGTTGGTGCCGTACCGGGCCGAGTCTCCGACCTGGCCGGTGCGCCTGAACCAGGGGCGGGCGCAGTTGGCGCTCAGGCGACGCCGGCGAAGCTGCGTCTTTCTGCTGCGCCTGGGCGAGCACCGCCGCTGCGGCATCCACGGTCTGCGGCCGATGGCCTGCCGCCTGTTTCCGTTCATCGCCGACCGCGGAGCGCAGCAGCGGGCGCCGGCCGGCATGCTGGCACAGCGGCCGCCGCGCGATTGCCCGTGGCGCTGGCCGATCGCGGGCGAGACCAGCGCCGGCTTGTTCGCCCTGATCGAGGAGGATCGGCGAGCCCGCGAGCTCGACCAGGAGGTGCTGCGGATCTGGTACCGCCAGCTCGATCTATCGCGCACGGCCGACAATTTTTTCGCTTTTCTCGACGAGGAGATGGGGCGGCGCGCGCGCGGCGAGAGCGGGCCCGGCCGCTGGGTCACCAGCCTCTGGTGAGGCTCCCTCGCGACCGCGAAAAATCGGCTTGACCAGCGGACGCTGCCCATGGTTTTGTAACCGCGCAAGAGCTGGAACGAGCTTCCGCTCGATCAAGGGGAGACCCATGGCCACCACCAAGAAAACCGCTACCACCACCGCCAAGAAGAAGAAGGTCACCAAGGTTGCCGCCAAGCCTGCGGGCAAGAAGCTGGGCAAGGGCGAGGAGGAGCAGGTCTACACCCCCGAGCAACTGCTGGAGATGGTCGAGAAGGGCGAGATCCAGCCCGACTACATCGACGAGCCGCCCAACACGATGACCGAGGAGAACTGGGAAAAGTTCGTGATGGGCGAGATCACCTGGGCCCAGCTCGAGGGCATGACGATGGAGGAGGCCTATGCCATCGCCGACCTCGGCTACACCTTCTTCGAGCAGGGCAAATACGACGACGCGCAGACCATCTTCGAGGGGCTGGTGATCGGCAATCCTTATGACGGCTACTTCCACACCATGCTCGGCGCCATCTACGCCAAGAAGGGCATGCACGAGGAGGCCGCCGAGGAGTACTCGATCGCCATCGAGCTCGACCCCGAGAACATCAGCGCCTACGTCAACCGCGGCGAGCTGCTGCTGCAGCACGGCGAGTTCGAGTACGCGATGGACGACCTGAAGGCCGCCATCGATCTCGACCCCAATGGCGAGGACCCGTCGGGCATCCGCGCGCGCGCCCTGGCCGCCGCGACCGCCGCGATCATCAAGGAGATCCTCGAGAAAAAGGGCATGAGCACGCAGCCCAAGAAGTAGTCGCTTCTGTCTGCACGACCGAGGGGCCCCGCGGCAGTCGCCTCGGGGCCTCTTTTTTTTGCCCATGATCGAACCGCGCTTCAACCTGGGCCTTCATCTGCGGCAGCGCATCCTGCCGGCGCTGGCCGAGATCGACGGCCTGAGCTTCGAGATGGCGCGGG
>JAFGSX010000151.1 GCA_016934455.1 Deltaproteobacteria bacterium | reverse complement strand
CGGCCGGTATCGTCTCGGCGAGCTGATCGCAGAAGCCGTCGACCGCGCGCCACACGATGCGCCGCAGCGTGCGCCGCGGCACCCTGGCGATCTCCGAATAGACCGGAACGATACCCTGCTCGCGATCGGCGCCGCCGCAGCGCGAGATCTCGGGGTGCGCCATCTGCCGCTGGCCGCGATAGAACGACACCTGCCCGAAGACCCAGAGATCCTCGCCGCGCCGGTAGTCGAGCCGCATGAAGCGCGGATTGAAATTGAAGTAGACCAGGCGCAGGACGCCGCTGCCGTCGTCGATCGCCGCCTCGTAGCGCCGGTGGGGGCCGCCGCCGATGGCTCCCGCGGCGATGACGCGACCGCTCGCCGCTGCGCGCATCCCGGGCTCGAGCCTGGAGATCGGCCACACCTGCCGGCGATCCTCGTAGCCGCGCGGCACCAGCAGCAGCAGATCGCCGACGGTGCGCAGACCGCGCTCGGCGAGCTGGGCCGCCAGCGCCGGGCCCACTCCGCGCACCGCGCTGGTCGGGCGCGCCAGCGGCGGCGTGGCGTCGGTCTCCGCGAAGACATGAACGCGCGCCACCGCGCGACGCGCCGCTCGTGCGGGCTGGCTGCTATCGGTCAGTGGGTGGCCAACCATTGCCGGATCTTGTAGTCGTCGTCGGGACCGCCCAGCTCGATATAGCGGTTGAGATGGTACTTCGCCTTGGCGACGTTCTTCTCGCGGTTGTAGATGCGGGCGAGCACGCGGTGCGGCGGGTAGAATTTCGGGTCATAGCGAATCGCCTGCAGCAACGCCTCCTTGGCGCCGGCCAGATCCCCCTTGGCATACAGCTTTTGTCCCTGGTGGTGCAGCCGATCGGCGCCTATCTCGCGCTCCTTCTTGGTCATTTTCTCGAGCGCAGCGTCGTCCTTGGCGACCGCTTGTGCCGGAGGTCGAACCGGCTTTACCGGCTCCGCCGCGGCGCGCGCATCGGCGACGCGCTTGAGCGCCGCGGCGACCCGCGTGTCGCCGGGCACCAGCGCCGCCAGCACCTGCAGCCGCGCGTCGGCGGCGTTGAAATCGTTGACCGCGATCAGGGCATCTACCTCGGCGAAGATCGCATCGGCGCGCACGGCGAGCGTGGCGCCGTTGTCGTCGCCGGCCTGGGACTCGGGCTCCTTTTTCACCAGCGCCACGGTGAGCAGGCGCCCCTGCTTGGGCACGTCGACCACCTGAGTGAAAGGATGGTAGCCGTCGAGCGTGAGGCTGACCGTGTGCGGCCCGGGTGGGATCTCGAGATCGACCGGCGCCTGTCCGACGACCACGTTGTCGATCTCGACCTTGGCCTCGGTCGGCGAGGCGGTGATGTGTAGATAGGTCGGCTTTGGCCAGAGCAGAAACGTCAGCGCGCCGCCGATCACGATCACCAACGCGATCAGCGCGATCATCGCCGCCAGCATCCCGCGGCGCGGCTCGACGCGAGGCCGCTGCACCTGCACGGTGTGGTCCACCAGCCGCTCCGGCACGGTGCCGCCGGCAGCGGCGGCGCGCGCCTGGCGGGCCTCGGCGATCGCCTGCTGAAGCTGTTCGTCCGAGATCGGTTCCGTGGCGCCGGATTCTGGCTCGTCCGGCTGCCGCGGTTCCTCCTCGTCGTCGATATCCTCGCGCAGGCTGGAGATGTCGAGCATCCGCGTCTCGGCCGACTCGTCTACCGGTATCACCTCCGCCAGCCGCGGATTGTTGGGAGCGCCCTCGCGCACCAGCAGCACACCGTCCTCGGGACAGTGGGTCAACCCGGGATCGTCGTAGCGCGTCTGGCACTTGGGGCAGATCTTCATCACCACCCGTTGCCGAGGCACCCTGGCCGCTGCTCACGAATAGTCCTGACGACGCAATATTTCAACCGCTGCCAGCCATATCCCGGCCTCACATGGATGACGGCTGCGGGCCGTACAGGACAGCCTCCGCCAGGCAGGTCTCGCCGCTCTTTGCCCGACGCTGCACCCGGCCGATGTCGACCTGGACCCAGGTGGCGCGGATCGACTTGCTGAGTAAGACCATCGTCTGGACGCCCGGCCGGTCGCCGCCCAGCGGAGTATCCCTGATGCCGGCCAGGGGGCCGCTGCAGAACGACAGGTCTTTGCGGTCGACCGTTACCCGGTCTCCCGTCGAGAAGACCAGCACGAACCCGGTGACGTCGTTGCTCCTGGCCATGGCCTTGGCCGAACTCGCATCGCCGAAGACCAGACGCACCATGCGCAGATCCGTCGGCTCGGAGAAATCGGCCCTCCACCACTGGCCCTGGCCGTCGCCCGCGACTCCGACACACCACGCGGTTTCTATCTTGCCGTCGGCCCCCCAGCCCGCCAGCGGCGCCGGATCGCGCTGCATCGCCAGCTCCTGGCCGGCATCCTCGCTCTGCGCTCCGGCGTCGACGGCCGGTGCGCTGCTGTGGATGCCATGGAACACCTCGGTCACACCTCTGTCGATCGCCTCCCGCTTGTACTTCCTGTCCAGCTCGGGCGGCAGCCGCTGGCTCGATCCCGAGAACCGGGTCGGCCGGCTTTCGATCAAGTAGGGGAAGAACTGCTCCTGGCGCGTCACGAACTCGCCGGCTCGGCCGGCCTTGGGGTCGAACCGCATGACGGTCTCGCGCGCGCCGACGACCGCCCTCAAGGTGCTCCGATCCGGCCGCTGCGCGAGCACGGTCTTGAGGTCGCGCCGCAGCATGAGCTCGACCTGGCCATCTCCGTCGATGTCTAGGAGCCGATAGCCTGCGGTCGTCTCGCCGAAAGCCAGGATCGTCTCGCCCGGCTCGGCCTTCTCGATGTTGCCGGTCGGAAAGGTCCCCTCGAAGACCGGGATCAGGGTGGCGTTGTGCCAGCGGCTGACGATCAGGCGGCGCAGGGTCTCGTCGGGAGAAGCCTCGCGCAGCTCGAGGATCGTCTCCAGCGTCGCGTCGGCGACAAGCTGGCGGGCCTCTAGCCGCAACACCGCATCGCCGTCGTAGATCTCGCTGGCGAAGAGCTGCTGATATGGCTTTTCGTCGACCTTGCGCCACAGCGACAGCGTGATGCCGCGCTCGACCAGACCGGCAACCAGCGCCTCGGGACGTCGGTCTCCGTCGAGATCGACCGACAGGGCGCGCAGCACCTCGATCCCGCGCTTGGCGGCGGCACCCTCGAGCTCGCGGTCCGCTGCTCGCGCCGGCGGTGTCAGCGACACCGGCATCGTCAGCAGCGCACAGACGACGAACTGCCAGGCCCATGCACGACGGCTCATGCGTCCCCCGGGTCGTCGACACCGTGCAGGGCGTCGATCGTCACTCGGTACTTCTGGCGCACCCGCTCGCGCCGCAACCGCATCGTCTCGGTCAATTCGTCGCCGATGGTAAACGGGTGGTCGACGATTGCAAACCTCTTAATGCCGAGCCCGGGGGGGTGCTTGCGGTTGCGGTCGTCGATCACGCTCTGGATCAAGCGACGCACCTCGGGGGCGTGCACGAGCTGAGAAGGCTCGTGCACCGGTAGCCGCCGCGCGCGCGCCCACGAGGCGATCGTATCGCGGTCCAGCGTCACCAGCGCGATCAGCTCACGCCCGCCGGTGCCGTCGACCAGTACGTGCGCGATGAAGGCATTGGCGCGCAGCGCTGCCTCGAGCAGATGGGGCTCGACGACGGTGCCGTCGCGCATGCGGATCAGATCCTCCTTGCGGCCGTGCACGGTTAGATCGCCGTCGCGATCGAGCTCGCCGATGTCGCCGGTGTGGAGAAAGCCATCGCCGTCGACCGCGAGCCCGTGCTCGGGGTAATCCCAGTAGCACTTCATCAGGCCGCGACCGCGCAACAGGATCTCGCCGTCGTCGGCGATCCGCACCTCGGTACCCGGCAGCGGGCGGCCGGAGCTGCCGATCTTGCCAGCGCCTGCGCCCTCGATGCAGCTAATACCGCAGCTCTCGGTCAGGCCATAGGAGCGCCGGATCTCGATGTCGGAGTAGCGGAAGAACTGAGCGACGCGTTCGGCCAGCGGCCCCGGCCCGGTGACGAAGAGCCGGACCCGGCCGCCAAAGAGCCGCCGCAGGCGATCGGCCACCAGATTGAAGACGGCATGGCGCGCGATGCTCCAGCCCAGACCTCGGAGGCGCCTTCCGGCGCGCTCCCGATCCATGCGCGCTCGCGCCTGGCCCATGGCCCAGGCGAACATGGCGCTGCGCGGTCCCCGACCGTCGCGGCCACTGCGGACGATGGTGCCATAGAGCAATTCGAAGACCCGCGGCGGCGCCACCACGATCGTCGGCTGCAGCGCACCGACCACCTCGAGCAGCTCATCGGGCGAATCGGCAAGCGCGAGGGCGTGTCCGAGCCTGAGCCAGAGCCCGGCCATGACCCGGCCATACACATGGGCCAAAGGAATGCAGAGCAGCACCAAGTCGTTGGCCTTGACCAGATCGAGCCGGGCCAGCGCCTCGACCTGATAGTGCAGCGCGTCGTGGGCGATGGCGACGCACTTGGCCCGCTCCATGGTGCCCAGCGTGTAGTGCAGACAGGCCACGTCCTCGTCGGCGATGGCCTCGCGCAGCGCGATCAGCATTCCGCCGCGCGCCCCCTGCGCCGAGCGGCCGCGGGTGCGCAACTGGTCGCACGTCAGCCGCTCGATCCCGACGCCCGAGGTCGCCGCCGCGGTGGGCGCGGGGTCGAGGGTTAGGATCGCGCGCAGGCTCGGGAGAAGCGCGCGGCGCTCCTCGAGGGCGGCTGCGGCCGCGGCGTCGGCGACCACGGCGAGAGCCGCCCCGGTGCGCTCGATCAACGTCGGCCACTCTGCTATCGGAAATCGGGCCGGGATGGCGACCGGACGCGCGCCACAGCTTGCCAGCGCCAGGTCGATGACCAGCCATTCGACGCAGGACGGCGCGATCAGCGCCACCCGATCGCCCGGCTTGAGGTCCAGCGTCAGCAGCCCGACCGCCAATTCGCGCACGTCCCGCGCCAGTTGCTCCCAGCTCAGGGATTGCCAGGTGTCGCCCCGTCGAAAGAACACGGCGGTCGACTGCGCGCGGCGCTCGGCCTGTTGTTCTAGAAACGTGAAAAGCGTCTTGGCGGCCATGGACCGCCACATTGCAGCGCGCACCGATCGCGAAGTCAACGAACGCTCGACGATCGCCCGCCGGCCGTCACCGGGTGGGCAGGTCCTCGCCGCGCGCCAGGATCTGGTACTTGCCGTTGCCGTCCAGGTCGTCCTCCCAGGCCACCACCATGACTCCCCCGGCGCCGAGCGCGAGGGACGGCGCGCGCTGCTGGCCGGCAGCCAGCCGGTTGACCGTCCATTCGGCCTGCAGCTCCACGCCCGCGGCAGAGAAGACGCGCGCCCGGATCTGGTACTTGCCATTGCCGTCCCGATCGTCCTCCCAGGCCAGCGCGAAGTCGCCCCCCGGCGCCATGCCGATGGTCGGTCGCAGGTGCTGGCCGCCGGTCGTCGAGTGGGCCACCAGCTCGCCGAAGCGCTGGCTGCCGTCGGGCTCGAAACCGCGAGCCAGGATCTGGAAATCGCCGTCGTCCTCCTGGTCGTCCTCCCAGGCCACCGCGAAACCGCCCAGCGCGTCGGTGCCGACCGCCGGTCGTCGCTGCTGTCCCGCCGACCGCGTGTTGACGGTGAAGCGGGCGATGCGCTCGCTGCCGTCCGCGGCAAACCCGCGCGCATGGATCTGAAACAGACCGTTGCCGTCGCTGTCATCCTCCCACACCACGACGATCCGGCCGTCGCCGGCCATCGCGACGGCGGGTCTCAGGCGCTGCCCCGCCGCATCCTGGTGCGCCGACCGCTCGCTGAATCCGGCGCCGCCGGCGGCGGTGAAGCCGGCCATCCGCACCTGGTAGTTGCCATCCCCGTCACCGTCGTCCTCCCAGGCCACCGCGAATCGGCCGTCGGGAGCCATGGCCACAGCCGGATTGCGCTGCTGGCCGGCCGCCTGCGCGTTGACCGTGAAGCGGGCGATGCGCTCGCTGCCGTCGGCCGCAAAACCGCGCGCATGGATCTGGAACACGCCGTTGCCGTCGCTGTCGTCCTCCCACACCGCGACGAACCGGCCGTCGTCGGCCATCGCCACGGCGGGCAACCTCTGCTGGCCAGCGGTCTCGGTGTTGACCGCAATCTGCGCAAAGCCCTGGCAGCCGCCGGCCGCAAAACCGCGCGCCATGATGTCGTGATTGCCGCTGCCGTCGGCGCTCGACGAATCGTCCTCCCAGACGACGGCGAATCGCCCATCCGCGGCCAGAGCCAGCCTCGGGCCCAACTGGTCGCCCGCGCTGACGCTGTTGACGGTCAGGTCGTTGAACCCGAGCCGGCCGCGATCGTCTAGCACGTCGCGCACCGGAGTCGACAGGTCGTAGCCGAAGGCGAACTGGTGGTCGACGTGCTGTGGATCAGAGGCGTACCAGTTTTTGCCAGCCGCGTTCTGCGCGCTGCAGAAAAAGGCGGGCTCGCCGCCTGGAAAGACGTCGCGGTTGCCAGTCTCGACGGTGATGGTGCGCGCGTAGACACGGTTCTCGCGCGGCGCGAAGACCAGCTCTCGCAGCCAGCCGTTGCCGGTGTAGAGACCGTCCTGGCAGTGGGCGGTGCAGTCGGCGGCGCTGACCGCCGTGCAGGCCGCCTCGAATTGGTAGTCGACCAGGATCTGGTGCACGGTGCTGCCCGGATTGCCGGGTCGCGGCAGGTACTCCGAGTCGTCGTTGTGGCCGCACAGCGCGAGGAACACGTTGCTGTGCCGGCTGAGCAGCTCGTCCCAGATGGTGGCGCCGTCGCCGCCGATCGCGCCGTAGTCCACCTTGGGGCAGTTGGAGTCGTAGTCTCCGTTGTGCGTCATGATGCAGTGGCTGACGATGATCACGCGGCGGTCGGGGTGCTCGGCGATCAGCTCATCGGCCCAGCACAGCGATTCCTTGCGCGGCCCGTACTCGAGGCTGATCACCATGAATTTGAGCGGCCCGACCTCGAACAGGGCAAAGTTGTTCTCGTTGCTGCTGCCCAGCGAGCCACCGTACCAGGGCCGTCCGGCAAAGCGCGCCGGCCCGAAATAGACGTCGAACAGGCTCAGACCGCGTTCGAACAGCCCGGCCACCAGATAGTCGTGGTTGCCGGTCACCACGCTGTACGGGACGCCTGCCAGGTCCAGCATGGCGTGCGCCGCGTCGGCGATCTCCCACTGCGCGGGAGTGTTCGAATTGGTGATGTCGCCCAGATGAATGACGAACCGGATATCGTGGTCCTCCCGGTGGTCGAGGATCCACTGGATCTGCTTGAAGTAGGTGTTGTCGGCGTCGGCCTCCTGCTTGCTGGTGTAGTACTGGGTATCGGGCAGCACCGCGATCGAGAACGGTTCGCAGAAATCGCCGCACGCGGGGCCAGCGTCCAGCGCCATCCGGTCGGCGCCAGCGCCGCCCGCGTCCGGAACCGGCTGGTCGGAGCCGGCGCGGTCCTGCGCGGTGCCGGCGTCCGCATCGGCACCGCGGTCGAGGGGCCCCCGGTCGCCGGGCGCGGCGGCGCCGTCCCGGGCGGCGCCAGGTTCGACGCCGCTGGTGACGCTGGATCCATCCGAACGGACCTCGGCGCTGACCGTGCAACCGTCGCAACCGACGACGGCGAGGAGGCAGCAGACAGAGCCTTGCCCGAGCAACAAATCGTATCGCCTCGCAAGCCGAGCGATGAGCCTGGGATGTGACATGCCCACCACGGTACCACGTTAACGGGGCCTGTTGACAGCCGCGCGCGGCGGTCGCTATTGTCTTTGCGTGCCTGGCATTCATGTCATGGCGCCGAACTGCGAGTTCGGTGCGGCAGATCGAATGCGGTCGCATGACGTCTCATGGAATAATTGGCTCTGAGATCGACTGAAGGGGTGGTGGCCATGCCAGAAACCGGCGCCGGCTCCCCCGGCGGGGTGCCCCCGCTACCAGACGTCGGTCCCGGTTTTGCCGGACGCCAGCTCGGCCACTACGCGATCCACGAGGAGCTCGGCCGCGGCGGCATGAGCGTCGTCTACCGCGGTCGCGATACCCGGCTCGACCGCGAGGTCGCGATCAAGGTGCTGCACCCGTTCCTCGCCGATCGGGCGGATGCGCGCCAGCGGTTCGAGCGCGAGGCGCGCGCCGTGGCGCGGCTGCACCATCCCAACATCCTCGAGATCTACGATTTCTCCAACGGCGAGACCGACCAGAGCTACATCGTCACCGAGCTGGTGCGCGGCGAGACGCTGCGCGCCTACGCCGAGCGGGTGGGCATCGATCCGCCGGAGATCGCGGCGCTGATCGGCATCGAGATCTGCAAGGCCTTGGAGCAGGCGCATGCGCTGGGCATCGTGCACCGCGATGTCAAGCCCGAGAACGTCATGCTCGACCATAGCGGCGCGGTCAAGCTGATGGACTTTGGCATTGCTCACATGCGCGACCAGGGCAACCTGACTGTCACCGGCACTCTGCTCGGCTCGCCGGCGCACATGGCGCCCGAGGCCATCGACGGCGCGGCCATCGACGAACGCGCCGACCAGTTCAGCCTGGGTACGATCCTCTACTGGCTGGCGACCGGCAAGCTGCCCTTTGTCGGCAAGAACCCGCACGCGCTGCTCAAGAAGATCGTCGAGGGCCGCTTCACGCCACCGCAGCGGGTCAACCCCAAGGTCTCGGACGCCTTTGCCAGCGTCATCTGCCGCACGCTGGCCAGCGATCCCGGTCAGCGCTTCGGCCAGATCGTGGAGCTGCGAGAGGCGCTGGCCGCGATCGCGCGCGACGCGGCCATCGCCGAGGTGGGGGAGACGCTGCGCCGTTACACATGCGAGACGGCGCCGACGCGCGCCGCGTTGACGCGCAGCGCGGTCGAGGCCTTTGGCCAACGGGCGCGCGACCTGCAGAAGCGCGGCGAGATCGCGCAGGCGCTGGCGGCGATCAACCAAGTGCTCGCGCTGGATCCGGACAATACCGGCGCCCGGCGCGAGATCGTCAACCTTACCCGGCGCATGCAGCGGATCGCCCTCAAGCGCCGGCTGCTGCGCGGATCCACGCTGGCGGGCATGGGCGCGGTGATCGTCGTGGCGTTGGTCTGGGCGTGGAGTTCTCTCTACCCGACGCCTGCTCCCTCGGCCGCCCCCGCGCCGCCGGCGCAGGTGGAGGCGCCGCCGCCGGCCACACCGCTCGAGACATCGGCGGTCGACCCGGCGCAGGTGGCGGGCGCGGTCGATACCCCGACCGTGGACGAGGCAGCGCCCGCGATGGCGTTGCAGCCGCAGCCGGCCGAACCGGGCCTGACCGGAAAAAAGCGCGCACCCTCCGCCCTGGCCCGCACCGGCGCTGTTCCGGCGCTCGTCCAGCCGACCGCGGGTGCCACACCGGGCGGCGCGGACGTCGAGACCGAGGTCGGCCCGCCGGCGACCAGCGCCGTGGCGCGCGAGCTGACGGTGCGGGTCGATCCCTGGGCCGACATCTACGTCGACGACGTCCTGAAGGTCCGGGGCAGCAACGTGGCGACGCTGCGCCTGACCACGGGCTCACACCTGCTGCGATTTGAAAATCGATTCACCGCCCCGGTGACCCGTACGCTCGAGGTGACCGCAGACGGCCCGTTGCCGGCGCTGGCCGTCAAGCTGGTGCAGATGAAGCCCTCGTACCTCGTCGTCGAGTCGACGCCCGACGGCGAGGTCAAGGTGGCCGGCGAGTACAAGGGCAAGGCCTCCGAATCGCGGCGATCGCCGATATTCGTGCCCATGCCCAACTATACCCGGGAGCTGTCGCTGACCGTCGAGGTCAGCCGCGATG
>JAFGSX010000150.1 GCA_016934455.1 Deltaproteobacteria bacterium | reverse complement strand
GGGCGTGCAGACCAGCGGATCGCCGGCGCACTGGTTGCCGCTGCAGCCCTGGGGGCAGGGGGTTTCGAGCTGCCAGCCGCTGGCGGTGCAGCGCTCGATGCCGAGGACGCCGCAGCGCACGTCGTCCAGCGTGCAGCCGGCATCGCCCCCGGCCGCGTCGGCTGTCGCGCCGTCGCCAACTCCGCTCCCATCGGCGGCGGTCGCCCCGTCGCGCCGGGCGCTGTCCGCCGCCGCGCGATCGCCGCTGCCCGCATCCCGCGCCGCGTCGTCCTGACGCAGATCGCGGCCGATCAGGTCGCCGCTGGCGCTGTCGGGCAGCGCGGCATCGCCGGTGCCGGCGTCGATGGCCGGGCCGCTGCTGTCGCCGCCGGAGACGGCGGGCTCGGGGCAGGCGGCCAGCAGCGCTCCGGACAGCGACAGCGCGAACGGCAGCAGGTGTCTCATGGCGGACCTCCCTCAAAGGCCGCCTATCATACGCGCGGGTGCTGCGCTTGAACACCGTTGCGACTGCGGCGTAGGCTGGGCAGTGCGGCGAGGGGGCAAGGCACATGGTCCGGGGCACAGCATGTTGGTTGGTTGTCCCGCTGCTGCTGACCGGCTGCCGGGTCGGCTTTCGGGAATGCTGGACCGACCGCGACTGCGCGCCCGAGCTCACCTGCACCGCCGGCGGAGTCTGTGCCGCTGCCCCGGGATGCGACGCCTGCGCCGCGATGGGCGCCCGCTCCTGCGTCAGCGGCACGTCGTATCGCACCTGCGGCGACGACGACGGCGATGGCTGCCTCACCTGGAGCGACGAGACCGCCTGCCCGGCGGGTTTTTCCTGCGGCAGCGGGAACTGCGAGTACCAGGTCTCGTTTGTCGACGATGGATTCACCGTCGTCGATGCGGACGGAAATACCGTCTGCTCGGCCGGCGTCGGGACCGAGGACGATCCCTACAACCGCACCAACACCTTTGTCGTGGTCGATGCGCAGGTCGCTGACGTGGACGGCGACGGCCAGCCCGAGGTCGTCGTCATCGCCAGACACCAGCCCTACTATCCGGGGCAGGTCTCGGTGTTCGACCTGAGCGGCCAGCTTCAGGGCCGGTACTGGAATCCGGGCCACATCCGTTCGATGTATCTGTTCGACATCACGGGGGACGCGCGCCTGGACATCGTCGTCGGCGCCTGCAACAACGACCAGCAGCCCGGGCTGTGGATTCCGACCATCTTCGCCCTCGACGGGCAGCGCGTGTTCGGCGAGGGCCCGCCCAACCTCGGCACCTTTCCCGCCGGGTCCGAGCTCTGGTACACCTTTGTCGATCTCGGTTCCGGCAACGCGGTCATCTCGGCGCTGGCGATCTCGCCCGACCTCATTCGCGGCAATACCGAGAGCGACGGATCGGGCACCGACTACTGCGTCGATTTCTACGGCACCCCGGTTGGCTGTCCGTGACTGCGGGAGCAGCTCGCCCGGGTGAGCACCAGCCGGCGGAACGACTCGATGCTCTCGAGGTAGGCGACCGTGTTGGCGCGCATGTAGCTCTCGATGGCGGGCAGGCGGTGCGCCCAGCCGGCCGCCGCGCAGGGCACGCCGGCCGCCCGCGCCATCACCACCCCCGGCTTGAGGTCGTCGACGACCAGCGCGTCGCCGGGAGCCAGCCGGTAGCGCGCCAGGATCTGCTCGACCGGCCACGGGTTGGGCTTGCGCCGGGCGGCGTCGGTCGTCCAGCCGTAGACCAGATCGGGTTGCCGGTCGCCGTAGTGGCGGCGCACGGTCTCCTCCTCGGAATGGGTGACCACGGTGACGATGCCGCCGGCGCCCCGATAGGCGTCCAGCGCCTCGAGAAAGCCGGGATAGAAGTTGGGCGTGATGGTCCGGGTGTGGTGGCGCCAGATCTCCTGCTCCTGGCGCTGCTCGTCGGCGCTGAGGCCGATCTCGGCGCCGAGGAAAGCCGCGATACCGGGATCGAAGTTCTTGAGAAACCAGTCGTCGAGGCTGAGGTCGGCGCAGCCCGGGCGCAGCCGGCGCATGGCTGCCAGGTGCGACGGATGGTGGATGGTGGCCGAGCTGTCGACCGCGGTGTCGTCGTGGTCGAGGATCAGGCAGCGATAGCGCAGCGGCATGGCACTGCAGGATAGCGGCCGGCGGCGGCACCGGCAATCGGCGCGCGGCAGGTCCGCAGCGCCGCTGCTACGGGCACTCCTGGTGCTGCGACGTGGAATGAACGACGAAATTGCGCGAGGGCGGCGCGGTGGCCGGCGCGGCGCCGAGCGAGTCGACGACGCTGGTGGCGACCGTGGTGATGTCCTCGAACACGTTGACGTGCGACCAGAATTCGAGGTCGAAGCGCTCGTACTTGTACATGCGGTCCGGGTCGCAGTCGATCATGTCCATGCGGGAGCTGACCGCGATCGGGACGTCGAGCGCGCTCACGGTCCCGGTGCCGGAGAAAGTCACGGGCGAGGGCAGGCCGTCGAGCGTGACGACGTTGGAGCTGCCGGACAGGGTCACCACGGCGGTGATCGGGTCGCCGTCCTCGTCGGTCACCCGCAGCCGCAAAGCCGTCGAGTAGGAGAAGCGCTCGCCGCCGCTCTTGTCGTCCGCCATGATCTGGCACTGGCTGGCGCTGATCGCGGTGGAGCCCTTGTAGCCGCAGGGCGTGGCGTCGCTGACCTGGTTCGTCGTCAGATAGGGATTGCCGGTCGACAGCACGGGCGGCCGGTTGGTGACGGTCAGGATCATCGTGTCGCTGGCCGATGCCGACAGCGAATCGACGGCGGTCAGGCCGAGCTGGTACGAGGCGATCGCGTTCGCGTCGCCGAGCACGGTGACGGTCGGATTGGCGGCGTCCTGATCGAGGTAGACGTAGACGTTGGGCGGAACGCCGGCCAGTTCCCAGATCGCGGTAAACGGATCGCCGTTGGGATCGCTGACCGACGCCGGCGTCGGCCGCGCCGCCAGGTCGTTGATCGACTGGTACTGGCCGCTCGCGCTCAGATAGGTGTGGCCGTCGGTGGTGATCGAGCTCCCGGCCTCGACCAGCGGCGGGCTGTTGGTGACGGTGACGCTGCGGTCGACGATCGCGTCGGCCAGGCCATCGCCGCAGGTGACGCGAAAGCCGTGGTCCGCGACAACCTGGCCGGCCACGGAACGGATCGGGCCCTCGAACGCGATGCCTTCTCGCGGCAGCGCCGTGTAGTCGACGCCGTCGACCGGCTCGGAGGCGCTCCAGAGGCAGGTCAGCGGATCGCCGTCGGCGTCGCTGGCGTCGACGAGGAGCGAGATGTCGCCGACGTAGAGCGGATCCTGGTAGCGGTGGGCGACGCTGGTGGCGCCGCTGACCGCGGCGGTCGGCGCCGCGTTGGTGCAGCCGATGGTCACGGTGACATCGACCGCGGCCCCCTGGCGGTCGGATACCGCGGCGGTGACGACGTAGGGGCCGAGGAGCGCGGCGCTGAGCTCGGCCGAGGTCGCCTGCAGCAGGCCGCCGCCGCCGCTGTGGAGGACGGTGGCGCTCGGCTCGACCGCGAAGCTGATGGCGAGCGGGTCGCCGTCGGCGTCCTCTACCACCGGCGCGAACGGCACCTCGCACCGGTACTCGCCGGAGCCGAAGGTGTGCGCCAGGCTGACCGCGCTGGCGGTGCCGGCGGGCGGCCGATTCTCGACGGTGACCGTGGCCTGCGCGCGCGCGGTCCTGCTGCCGGCGTCGGTGGCGACGATCTCCACCGTGTACGAACCGGCGATCGGCCCGAGCAGCGGATCGCGCCTGAAGGTCACGCCGGTCGAGGCCGAGGCGGGCGCCGAGAACGCGGGGACCAGGCCCGACGGGCAGACGCCGCCGGCGGCCGCGCCGTCCGGGCAGGTGAGCAGACTCCAGACCACGGTGAGGCCTTCGCCCTCGGGGTCGGCGACGGTGGCGTCGAGCTGGGCCGTGGCGCTGGCCTGGTTTTGCGGCGCGCCGAGGTACTGGTGCGGGACCGAGATCTCGGGAGCCAGCGCGATCTGCGGCGGCAGGTTGTCGGTGGTCACGGCCACCGCGTCGGTGGCCGAGGCGGACTCGGGATCGGTCACGGTGAGCTGCACCGTGGTCAGGCCCGAGAAGCCCGTCGCCGCCAGGAATGTCGGGTGCGCGGTGTGGGCGCCGGTCAGGGTCGCGCCGTTGTCGGGCGGCAGGATCGTCCAAGAGAAAGCGAGCGCGTCGCCGTCGTCGTCGACCGAGCCGCTGCCGTCGAGCGGGGTCGAGCTGCCGATGCTGATGACGAGGTCGTCGCCGGCGCTGGCGCGCGGCAAGGTGTTGAGCACGCTCACCGCGACCTCGTCCGTCGGCAGCTCGACGCCGTCGGCGCTGATGGTCAGCTCGACGGAGTATCGAGCGTGCGGGTCGATCGCGCGCAGGGTCGCGCTGGGGGTGTCGCCGTGCTCGAGGGTGGCGGTCGAGCCGGCGGGCCGTTGCACCAGGGCCCACTGGTAGACCACCTCGCTGGCGCCGGGCGGCAGCACGCTGGCGCCGGAGCTGAGCCGGGCCGTGGCGTTGAGCGCCACCTGCTGGTCGGGGCCGGCGTTGGCGCGATAGGGAGAGGCGGCGTCCTCGCCCGCAGCGTCGCCGGTGGCGCGGTCGCCGGCGCCGGCGTCGGCGGGGCGCGGCAGCACGACGCAGCGCTGCTGGTCCAGGTCGCAACGCTGGTCGACGGCGCAGTCGCTGTCGCTCTGGCAGGTGTCAGGGGAGGGGGCGCACATGGAACAGGAGACTGTTAACGATGCTGCGAACGTCAGGACTAAGAGGTCACCGTGTTGCATGCCTTTGCCCCGATGACAAGATCACTGCACGCTTTCGAGGCATACGAGTTGGTTGTTGAAGCTTAAAGAGCACCTGCTCGCTGCTGAACAACATACTTTTTTATTGGTTGACCCAGGATGCACGCAGAGCACTGGAGCGTCGGAGGTGCAGTCGGGGTAGTCTGAATAGCAGCGCTTGAGACTATTTTGTTCATTGTTCGAGCAACATCCGTAACCTTCTCCGTTCGAAGGGCTACCATTCAGACAATATGTACCGATGGGGCATGGATCGTTGCTGTTTGTTTCGCATACACATTTGTGTGCCTCGAAATCGCAGTATTGTCCACCACCACCTCCATTGGTCGGACATTGGGCTAGATTCGACTCAAAGCTATTATTTGAGTTGCAGAAGCACTGACCAACGGAGCAGTCGGCCTCAATTGTACTCTGGCTGTCGTCGCTTTGTTCGCACGCTGCTTCGCAAGTTCCGCAATTAAACTTATCGTTTGAGAGGTTTGTGCAGCCGTAAGTACCGCAACAATCAGGTAGTGGGTTCAATGAGATATAAGGATTGCAGGAAGCATAGTTATTGCTCTCGCAGTAACAAATTGATGAGTTGTCTCCGCATCGATTGGCTATGACATGCAATCGAGTGTCCGATCCCATCACAGGTATCTTGCAGGCGTCGTCGGTATCGCCGGTCTTTGTCCATGTCCCGCACCCACACTCGCCGCGACCGTCAAACAAGAAGTCGGAGATACTAGTGGTATCGCCTTGGTCGTCCTCGCAGATCGGACCGCCGACCAGTGGATCGCAGCTATAACCATGCATTGCCGCGCCCGATGGGTACTCGTTGGGTAGCCATACGCCATTGAGCATGCCACACGAACTTACGCTCTGAGTCACGCAGCTCCAGCGCTTTGCCGGATCAGCGACCAAGTCCTTGGTGCAAAGGCCGTAAAGAACCGCACCGCTGCCCAATGCATTGCTATTGTAAATAAGGTGCCCGCACTGAGCCTCTCCGTCGGCATTGCAACCGCACCGGCCAATTGGCACAGTCCAGCGAGTGATGTTTGCTCCTCCGTCTGGGTTGATACAGACCTTTCCGGCTATTGGATTGACGGAAGTCTCGGTCATGTCAAAGGTCGTGCAGTCGACCCCCTCGATCACGGAGAACGGGCTTTGCTGGCAGCCGCAGTGCATGTCGATCTGGCCCGTGCCAATACACTCTCCATGGCAGCAGAAGGTCTCTGCGCCGCGCCACGCGTGGCAGTGCAGGGTCGCGGTGCAGTCGAAGCATTGCGCTTCGCCGGCGCTCCCTGTCGGAGGCACTGCGCAGAGGCCGGTCTCGCAGACCCCACCGTCGCCGCACGCCGGCTCGCCGTTGACGCAGTGCGAGCTGACAAAAGGGATCGCCTTGACGTCGCGGCCCGCGGCGTCGAACCGGCCGGCGTCGTGGATCTGGTCGTAGCGAATCAGGGCAGACCGGCCGCACGTCCCGCAGTTGTCGGGGTCGGTCAGGACATTGGTCTGGCAGCCCGGCGCGCCGGCGTCGCAGTCGGCGTAGCCGTCGCGGCACTCGTAGACACACTGCCCGCTCTGGCCTCCGGCGTCGCCGGTCGTGAGATACCCGCCGTCGGTCTTGCAGCGCGGGATCGTGTTGAGTGCCTCTGGCTCTCCCTGGCACTGGTTAACCTCTGTGCAGACGCACCTGCCCTCGCTGCAATGCCAGGTGGAGCAGGCGTTGAAACAGCTCCCGCAGTGGCTGCCGTTGATCTCGGTGTTGACGCAGGCTATGCCGCACAGCGATTGGCCGGTCGGGCAGCACTGATAGACCTCGGTGCGACCTCCGTCGGACAGGATCTGCTGCGCGCACTCCTGGGTCGCGGCGCACTCACCCGCGTCGCCGCACCAGCACTGGTAGCCACCGTCGTGCAGGTCGACGCAGTGGGTGTTGGTGGGGCACTCTGCGCCCTGGCACACCGCTGGAGTGGCATCGCGGGCGCTGCCATCACCGGTCGCCGCGTCGCTGGCGCCGGCGTCGGCGGTCGTGCCCGAGTCGTATCGGGTGCAGACACCGCCCACGCAGTGATAGCCGCCGGGGCACTCGTTGTCGCCGCTGCACTTGGTGGCCACCGGGTCGAGCGGACAGCCGGTCAGCACGGCAGTAGATACCATCAGAGCCAGCCCATGGATCGATTTCATGGCAACCTCGCTATGAGTTTTTTTCATTTTTTCACCCCCGCTGCAGCGCCCCGCTAGCGCGGCATCGCCTCGCTGACCTCGTAGGGCCGGTCGAGCAGATCCCACAGCACGAACGCGCCGCCGGCCGCCAGCACGGCCGCGCCCACGCCGACGCCGCTCCAGCCGGAGGTCAGCAGCAGGCCGCCGTCGAGCAGGCTCTGGTTGTAAGCTCTCTCGTCGTCGACGACGACGTATGTCTTGCCGTTTTCTGTGATCTCTCTGGTGCCCTCCACCGAATACCCGTTGTGGCAGAAGACGACCAGGCCGCCTCCGATCAGCGCCAGCGCCAGGCCCGCGCCGCCGGTGAGGGCGCCGGTGACAAAGAGCGGCGAATCGAGCAGGCCGGGCTGCTCGGGCGCCTCGGCCACCACCAGCACCGGCACGTTGGCCGGCGTTGCGTCGGCCTGGGCCTCGATGGTGGCGTCGATCGAGGTGCCCGAGAGCGCGACGTTGACCACCGTGGTGCGGCCGAGCTTGACCTCGACGAAGCGGTCGAAGTCCTGGTAGCCCTGCAGCACGATCTTGAGCGCGTGCTTGCCGGGCGTCACCCGGTCGAGCGGCGCCAGCGGCGTGGTGCCGACCGAGACGCCGTCGAGGAACACCTCGGCCCCCGGCTTGCCCAGCTTGAGGTCGAGGGTGCCCACGAAGAGCTCGGGCGTGATGAGCTGGGTCGACACCGCGCGGATACCCTCGATCAGCACTGACTGGTCGCCGCTGAGCGAGGCCGACTGCCGCCGCTCGAGCAGGCCGCTGCGCACGTCGATCAGCTTGAGATCCAGCACGTAGGACTCGCCGAGCGAGGCCACCGTGCCGTACACCAGCTTCTCGACGTTGCAGGAGACGCCGATCTTGGCCAGGCAGGCGTCGTCGCTGCAGGGCGTGGCCGCGTCGGCGGTCTGCTTGATGGTCAACAGCGTCTCGGCGCGCGACTGAAGCTTGATCGCCGACAGCTTGTCCACCTCGGCGTGCAGCAGCGCCTCGAGCCGGTCGACCACCTGCTGTTCGGTGCCGAGCGGCTGCAGCGGATAGATGGCGACGGTTCGCGGCGGGGCGGTCGGCGCGGTGGCACCCGCGAGCACCAGCGGCAGCGCGAGCAGCGGGATCATGGCAGCTCTCGTCAGATGGTTGTGCGACAGGGGCAGACTAGCCGGGCCGGATCGCGCAATCAAGGTCTTCGCATGGCGCGGTTCTGCGTCCGGTGTTCCCTGGATGCGGTTGCCTGAGACTCCAGGCTTCAGGTCTGACACCGATGTCCGGGATCGCCGCTGTGAAACGCCCGCGATCAGGAAAAAGCCATGACTGTCGGAGGTCGCTATCGTGGCTCGACACTTGCTTATAGAATGGGCCGTCACCAGGATGGGAGGTGTCGCATGAGATCGTCTCCGCGCTCGGTGGTGCAGCTCGGGCTGGCTATCGGCTCGATGCTGGCTCTCTCGGTCAACTGCCAGAGACCGCCACAGCTCCACAAGTTCGGCGACTGCGAGGAGTTCGAGGCGTTTCTCAAGGACCAGGTCATGCACCCGACCGTGCAGACCGCGGGCGGCATGCCGACGTTCGGCTTCGGCTGCGCCTCGGCGCCGATGGCGTCCGACAGCTCGGCCCCGCAGTCGGAGAGCTCCGGCACCCTGGCCGACTCGAGCCGCGCCACCAGCTACACCACGACCAACGTGCAGGAGGTCGACGTCGACGAGGCCGACTTCGTCAAGAACGACGGCGAGCACATCTTCGTGCTGCGGCGCGGCCACCTGACCATCCTCGACGCCTGGCCACCCGAACAGACGCACGTGGTCGCCGACGTCCTGGTCGACACCGACCAGGACTCGAGGGGGTTCATCGGCAACCCCTTCTCCATGTTCTTTGACGGCACGCGCCTGATGGTGATCTCGACCGCGGGCGGTCGCTGGACTCCGGTGCGCAACGTCAGCGGCGCCGAGTTCTGGGGCGGCTTCAGCGGGGTGGTGATCTCGCTGTTCGACATCAGCGACGTCGGCACGCCGCTGCTCCTGCGGCGGGTGCGCATCGACGGCAACTACCTAGACGCGCGCCGGGTCGGCGATCAGGTGGCGCTGGTGACCAGCTCCTGGCTGGCCTGGCCGTTTCTCTCCGACTCCCCGTTCAGCGACGACGCGAACCGGCGCGCGCTGGACGAGTTTGGGCTGGACAACATGCTGCCCGGTCTCGAGGACCAGATCATGGGCGTCGACAGCGCGCCGCGCCGCGACCGCGCCTGCGCCTGCGACAATGCCTACGCGCCCGACCAGACCGACGGCCGCAGCCTGGTGCTGGTGCACGCGCTGTCGATGAGCGACCCGGCGGCCGCGATCCGCTCGACCACTGTGGTCTCCGGCCAGTCCACCGTCTATGGCTCGGACAAGGCGATCTACCTGGCAGCCACCGAGTGGAAGGAGGAGGGCTACTTCACGCCGACCTACCCGCAGACGCGGATCCACAAGTTCTCGGTGTTCCAGGGAACCGGCGCGGCCGAGTACCAGGCCACCGCTGTGGTCGAGGGGGCGATTCACAACCAGTTTTCGATGGACGAGCAGGGCGAGGACTTCAGGATCGTCGTCACCAACAACCAGGAGGGCAACTCGACCTCGCTGATCGTGCTGCAGCAGGAGGCCGACGCGCTGGTCGAGGTCGGCCGGGTCGACGAGATCGGCAAGGGCGAGTTCGTGCAGGCGGTGCGCTTTCTCGGCGACATGGCCTACATCGTCACCTACCCGGAGCCGTGGGGCTGGAACGTGCTGCCTCCCAGCCCGCCCGGCAATTACTGGGATCCGCTGTTCGTGGTCGACCTGTCCGATCCGCACCGGCCGCGGCTGCGCGGCGAGCTGCAGGTCGACGGTTTTTCGACCTACATCCATCCTCTCGGTGACGACCACGTGCTGACCATCGGAGTCAACACCTCCCACGACAACCGCGTCCTCGGCCTGTCGCTCTCGATCTTCGACGTCGCCGACCCGGACCTGCCGGCGCTGGTCCACCGCATCCACTTCGGCGACGGCTGGTCGTTCTCCGACGCGCTCAACGACCATCATGCCTTTACCTACTTTCCCGAGCACAAGACGCTGGCGATCCCGCTGCAGCTCGCGGACTGGAACACCAGCGGCTGGTGGGGCGGGCTGCAGGCGAGCGGGCTCGAGGTGTTTCGCGTCGACGTCGGCGCGGGCTTTACCCACCTCGGCCGCATCGATCAGACGTCGCTCTACGGCGCGCAGAGCGTGACCCTGGAGACCGCGGGCTGCATCGACGTGCGGCGCAGTGTGATGATGGCCGACGAGCAGGGCGCCTACGTCTACGCCGTGTCGACGGGCGGCGTCAGCGTGGCGCGCATCGAGCAGGGGCTGCCGGCGGTCGCCAGCGTGGGCCTGCTGCAGCCCGGCGATCCGTTCTGCCCCCTGTACGATCTGCCTCTGTAGCGCGAGACTCTGCTATCTTGGCGACGCCCGCCCGGCGGCCTTGCCGGGCAGCGGGAGGCGACCATGCTCGGACCGATGATGCTGGCGATCGCGCTCGCGCCGCCGGCGGCGGCCGCGCCACCGGCGGTCGAGGCCAGGTGCCACGAGATGTACGCGCTGTGCCGCCGCATGCTGGCCGACAAGCGGGCGTGCGCGGCGCAGAGCTGCTTCGAGGACTACCTGGCGGCCTGCCCCGAGGGCGCCGACGCCGCGGTGGCGCGGGCGATGGTCGAGGTGGCCGCGGCCATGGCCGAGCAAGCCCAAGGCGCTCCCGCCAGCGCCCCGGCGGCGACGCGGTCGCCCCCGGCGGGACCTGAAAAAGGACAGCCCGCGACCTCGGCCGGCGACGAGATCGAAGGATCGACGACGGCGCCGGTCGCCAAGGCCAAGCCGTTCTCGGTGACGGCCTTTGCCCTGAGCGGAATCCCCGAGCTGGCGCTGACCTCGACCGCGTTTGGAGGCGTGGGCGGTTTTCTGGGCGCCGCGGTGGTGCTCAGCGCGCTGCGCACCAGCCGCAGCGACTCGACGCCGCTGATCGTGGGCGCGCCCCTGCTGGGCGCGGTCGGCGGGCTGGCGGCCTCGTCGCTGCTCTCCTGGTGGCTCGAGCCGACGCCGGGCCAGGCCGCGCTGTTCTCGTCGAGCATGTGGCTCGGCACCGCCTACGGCATCGCGCTCCAGTACGCGCTGTTCGACGGCGTTTCGCCGCTGCGTCTGGAGCGGCCCGAGCGCGAGACGCCGTGGCGCTTTGCCACGGTGCTGGGCACCGGCGCGCTGGCCGTCGGCACCGCCGCGCTGGGCAGCCGCTACCTGCCGATCGACCCCGGCGACGTCGGGCTGATCAACAGCGCCGCGCTGTGGGGCTCGCTGGTGCCGCTGTTCGCGGCCCTCAGCATCGGTTTTCCGTTCAGCAACAACGGCGTCTCGATGCCGGTCTTCTTGCTGGGGACGTCGCTGCTCGCGGTCGACGCCACGGTGCTGGCCGCGCCCTGGGTCGAGGTGCCGCGGCCGGCGACCTGGTTGATCGACGCCGGCGGCGTGCTCGGCATGCTGGCCGGCCTGGCGACCCTGCCGTTTCTGGCCCACGCCAACAGCACCGATGTCTGGGGCTACGTGTTCACGCTGGCGACCGCCGGTGGCGTGGTCGCGGGCACGGCCGGCAGCCTGCTGCTGGGCAACCTGCTGTCCTCCGATCCGCTCGCGGTGGCCGGGCTGTCGTCGCCGTTGATCGCGCCGGCGCTGTTGCCCGACCCCGACCATCCCGGCCGACCCCCGTTGCCAGGGCTGACGCTGGCGGCGCGTTTCTGAGGAGACGGCGATGTCGCTTTCGATCGCGCTGGTGACATGCTGGGCGCTCGCGGGCGCGGCGCAGCTCGGTCCCGACCTCGAGACCGCCCGCGCCGTGTCGACGGCGCCGGCGGCGAGCGCGCCGGCCGCGACCAGCGCGCCGGCTGTGGCAAGCCCCCCGCGGCGGCGTCCGCTCGAGCTCGAGGGTTGCCAGCAGCTTCTGCTCGACGCGGACTACCTGGCCGCCCAGGCCTGCTATCGCGGTCTGGCCCGCACCGAGAGCGATCCGGCCCGGATTCGCGCCGCGGCGGGGCTCGCCGAGCTGGCCGCCGAGATGGCGCCCGCCAGCGCGAGTGCCCCGGCGGAGACACGGCCGTCCGCGCAGGTCAAGCCGGTCAAGTCTAGCAGCGGCGACGCGGCGGTCGACTACATCGCGGCCGGAAAGGCCGAGCTGGTGCTGGCCTCGGGCGTCTACGGGCTGTGGATGGGCGGCCTCGCTCTGGCGACGACCTGGATCCTGTTGGCTAGCGCCATGCCGGGCTCGGATCTGGCCTGGCTATTTTTCACCGGCATGCTGATGCTGCCGGTGGCGGGCGGCGCGGCCGGGTTGCTGGGCTCGGGCATCGCCACCGTCGCCGTGCCGGAGCTGAGCGCGGGGGACACGGCGTTGATGCGGATGGCCATGCTGGCCGGGCCGCTCAACGCGATCAGCAGCCTGTTCCTGCTAAGCGGGCTCGGCATCTCGCTCGGCGGAACCGGATCGTCGTCGCAGCCGCAGATGATCCCGCTCTGGATGCTGGGCGTCTCGGGCGCGCCGGTGGTCGCGGCGGCGGCCGCCTCAGCGCTGGTCGACCTGCCCGACGGCGGGCCGGCGCTGGCGACCAGCGCGGCGATCTGGGGCAGCGCGATCGCGCTGCTGGGGCTCGGCGCGGCGCAGCTTCCGGGGGAGCAGTGGCCGCTGGCGATCGGGCTCATCGGCGTCGGCGCCGACGCGCTCGCCCTGAGCGCGCTCGCGGTCTCGCCGCTGCTGTCGGTCACGCGGCCCGACACCTGGGCGCTCGACCTGGGCGCGGC
>JAFGSX010000149.1 GCA_016934455.1 Deltaproteobacteria bacterium | reverse complement strand
CCCCACGCCGCCGCCGTTGTGCAGGCTGACCCAGGTGGCGCCGCGAAAACCGTCACCGATGACGTTGTGCACCGCCATGTCGGCGCACCAGCGCGAGCCGTCGTAGATGTTGGCGGTCTCGCGGTACGGCGAGTCGGTGCCCGAGACGTCGTGGTGGTCGCGGCCGAGCACGATCGGCGCCTTGACCTGACCGCTGCGGATGGCGCCGTTGAAGGCGCGCGCGATGGCGCGGCGGCCCTGCTCGTCGGCGTACAGGATGCGCGCCTGCGAGCCGACCACCAGCCGGTTGGCGCCCGCCTGCTCGATCCAGCGCCGGTTGTCCAGGTACTGCTGCTTGATCTCGTCCGGCGCGGCCGCTGCCAGCTCGGCGATCACCTGGCCGGCGATGAGGTCGGTCGTCGCCAGATCGGCGGCGTCGCCCGAGCAGCAGACCCAGCGGAAGGGGCCAAAGCCGTAGTCGAAGCAGAGCGGCCCCATGATGTCTTCGACGTAGGAGGGATAACGAAAGGTTCCGTCGTCGCGGGTGATCGCCGCGCCGGCGCGCTTGCTCTCGAGCAGAAAGGCATTGCCGTAATCCCAGAACGCCATGCCGCGGTCGCTGAGCGCGTTGATCGCCGCCACCTGGCGCCGCAGCGACTCCTGCACCCGCCGCTTGAAGCCAGCCGGGTCGTCGGCCAGCATGCGGTTGCTCTCGTCGAGGGAGAGGCCGACCGGGTAGTAACCGCCGCCGAACGGATTGTGCAGCGAGGTCTGGTCGCTGCCCAGCTCGACGCCGACCCCCGCCTGCGCCAGCCGCTCCCACAGGTCGACGGCGTTGCCCTGGAAAGCGATCGAGACCGGCTTGCGCTCGCGCCGGGCGCGCTCGATGCGCTCGAGCAGCCGGTCGAGATCGGTCTCGACCTCGTCGATCCAGCCCTGGCCGTGCCGCTTGCGCACCGCGGCCGGGTCGATCTCGGCCACCACCGCGATGGCGCCGGCGATGACCGCGGCCTTGGCCTGGGCGCCGCTCATGCCGCCCAGCCCCGACGACACGAACAGCGCACCTGTTAATCCATGGTCTCCCCCGTCACCGAGAGCCCCCCCCGCGCTGCTGCTCGGGTGAAGCCCGTCGAGAACCACTCTCGACGGGCGAGGGGTTGGCCGACAGCCCCTCAGGTAAAGCCGTCCCGCGTTCAGTAGCGTGATAGTCGTCCCGTGCACGATGCCCTGCGGGCCGATGTACATGTAGCTGCCCGCGGTCATCTGACCGTAGCTGGTGACGCCGAGCGCGGCCAGCCGCGTGTAATCGTCGGGCGACGAGTAGTTGGGCACCACCATGCCGTTGGTGACGACGACGCGCGGCGCGTCCGGATGCGATCTGAACAGGCCGAGCGGATGGCCGGAGTAGAGCACCAGCGTCTGCTGCTCGGTCAGCTCGCTCAGGTACTGCATGGTCAGCAGGTACTGCGCCCAGTTCTGGAACACGGTGCCGTTGCCGCCGTACGTGATCAGCTCGTAGGGATGCTGCGCCACCGCCGGATCCAGGTTGTTCTGGATCATCAGCATGATGGCCGCCGCCTGCGGGCAGCGCGCCGGGTAGTCGCCGATCGGACGCGCCTTCATCTCGTAGGCAGGCCGAAAGCGATACATGTAGATGCGGCCACGCTGCCGCAGCTCGGCGGCGAACTCGGGCGCCAGGGTGGAGTGCCAGGCCGGCGGAAAGTAGCGCAGCGCGTTGCGCAGGGCGAGCTGCCTCTCGGCCTCGCCGAGCAGCATGGTGCGCGCCGGTGCCCGGCTGACAGCGGCGTCCTCCGGCGGCGGCGGAGGCAACTGCGATGGGATGCCGCGCCGGATCTGATCGTGAAACTCCCGGCCCGCCATGGCTACTGCTTGCGCTCGAGCTTGCCGTCGACGTGGATGCGCATCAGGTAGGCCAGCACCATCAGGTGCACCTGCTTGGCGCGCTCGTCGCGGTCCTCGTCCGGGAACATCGCCTGCGCCAGCGACATGAAGACCCCGAGCATCTCGTCTCCGATGTGCAGCGTGATGTACTGGTCCAGCTTCTTGGCGGGCAGCGACTGGACGGTCTTGAGCGCGTCGAGCGCCTGGGCCTCGGACGGTGCCACCATCGAATCCTCCGTGCGGTCGCGGGAAGCAACGCTCCCCCAACGTCTGGCCGCGCCAATCGGCACACTATGGGATATAAACACATGAATCAAGATCGCGAGGTCTGACCATGCCAGTGACTCTTCAGCCGTCGTCCCCGCCGTCGGTCAATGCGAGCGGCAGCACCGCTCCGACCGCCGCGGTTGACAACGCCGGCACCGCCGGCGCCACTGCCGGCAGGCCGGATCCCGGCAGCGCGCCGGCCAGCGGCGTCGACCCGGCGGCCTGGAACGACTTCACCGGCCCCAGCCGGCCCGAGGCGCGCATCACCGGCCTCCGCACGCCGTGCCTGACGTCGACCGGTCTGGTCGATTTCCAGTGGGACAAGAAGGGCGACAAGATCCCGTTCGAGCTGACGGTGGAGGTGGTGGGCGACCCGGCCAAGGTCAAGGCCGAGCTGTGGACCAACGCCAACAACAACGCCGCGCCCGAGAAGTACGACGCGCACGCCATGCAGCTAATGTACACCAACGGCCGCCTCGCCACCTACCGCGTCGAGCTGCCGATCGAGAACATCGGCAACTACCGCGCGACGGCGCGGGTCACGGTCGACGACGGGCAGAGCTACCGCTGGGCCGGCCAGGCCGGCATCCCGGACATCCGGTTCCGGCCGCGCGACGAGGCGCACGACGCGCTAGACTTCATCGAGGTCAGCGTCGGCAACGTCAACTTCGACCACAATACGGGGAAGTTCGGCACTTTTGCCGACCTGATGGACAGCGGCTCGCCCAGCAGCAACGGCAAGTTCACCCTCGAGTGGCTGGCGGCGCAGGGCAAGACCGCGATCTGGCTGCAGCCGCCGTTCGAAAACTCCGAGGTCAACCGCCATCCGGCCGACGACTTCGGCAGCCCGTACGCGGTCAAGGACTACTACACCATCAACCGCGAGTTCTCGCGCCAGGCGCAGGGGCTGACCGGCGAGGCCGCGCGCCAGGCCGCCAACGCCGAGTTCAAGGCCTTTGTCGAAAAGGCGCACAGCCTCGGCATCAAGGTCATCCTCGACGTGGCGCTCAACCACGTCGGCCACAACTACGACTTTCGCGACCTGTTCGTGCGCTACGACAACACCGGCCGCGAGATCCGCGAGGTGCGCCAGGACGACTACTCCAATGTCGCGCTCGATCCCGGCCAGCTCGACGTGATCAAGCGCCGGCTCGCGGACCCCAACCTGCCCCGGTACATGGATTGGATCGCGCCCTGGATGTACGGCTCGCGCTACGGCAACCCGCACGGCGCCCAGTCCATCGACGAGAAGGCGATCGCCGGCTGGGGCCAGTGGTGGGACGCGGCGCAGCTCAACCACGGTGGCCATTTTGGAGAGGAGATCCTGCCGGCGACCCCCGAGGCGGCTGCGGTGCGCGGCTGGCTCGAGCGCATCATGCGTTACTACGCGGTCGACATGAGCTGCGACGGGTTTCGCCTGGATCACCTGACCGGCCTGCCGCTGCGCTTCATGGAAGAGGCGATGAACCGGGTGCAGGCCGACGTCGACGCGCATGTGCCGGGCAAGAACCTGTTCTTCGTCGGCGAAGACTTTCACAACATCGACAACACCCGCCATTTTCTCGACGACATGCAGGGCGGCTGGTTCCATAACTTCCTGCGCGTGCGCACGGCGGGCGACCTCGAGGGCATCGTCGAGAACCCCTACTTCAAGCACAACCTGCTCAACCTGTCGTCGCACGACGAGGAGCGCTTCATCAACCACTTCGGCGACGACTACCGCGCCGCCACCCGGCTCGGTTGCCTGATGGGGCTGGTCGGCGGCCCCTCGATGTCGGTGGCGGGCGACGAGTTCGGCGAGCGGCAGAAGCTGCAGTTCAAGCAGTACCGCGGCATCCCGGCGCTGCGCTCGATCGACGGCGTCAAGAAGGAGATCGAGACCACCTACGCCCGGGTCGGCCGCGCCCGCCGCAAGCTGGCCGCGCTGCAGGACGACAACCGGGCCTGGCTGCGGCCCAAGGTGGGCGGCCCCGATGGCGACATCGTGGCGCTCTCGCGCTGGCCCGACCGCGGCAAGAGCGGCGAGGTGACCTTCGTCTTTGGCAATCTCGACAACGACCAGACGCGAGAAAACGCGTTCTGGCTAGACGACGAGACGCGCGGCCGCATCGATCCCGGCAAGCGCTACCAGATCCGTGACCTGATGGCGGATGATTCCTTCAGCGGCATCTGGGATCCGCCCAAGAGCGGCCGCGAGCTGCTCGACCAGGGCATCTTCTGTCGGTTGCGGCCGTACCAGATCCAGGTGCTCAAGCTCGAGACCGTGGATTGATCTGCCAACCCCTCAGGTCGACCGCCCGCCCGCGTCGGCCACCACCCGCGCGATGACCTGAGGGTCGTCGGTGATGGTGACCAGGTCGAGGTCCTTGGCGGCGATGGTCTGACGCGGCCCCTCGAGCAACTGCTGGCGGATGGCGTCGAAGATCGGCTGCCAGTAGGACTTGCCCACCAGCACGATCGGCACCTTCTCGAGCATGCCGGTCTGGACCTGGCACAGCACCGAGAACAGCTCGCTCAGCGTGCCGAGCCCGCCGGGCAGCGCCACCAGGGCGCGGCTGCGGCGGCCGATCAGCTCCTTGTGCGTGATCAGCTCGTCGACTGCCAGGTGCACGTGCACCCCGGCGAGCTGCCGGTCGCCGTCCTCGCGCTTGACCACGAAACCCTGCACCTCGACGCCGGCGTCGGCCGCGCGGGCGCCGGACACCACCGCTCCGGCCACGGCCGAGATGCCGCCGACCCGGGTCGCCACCCCGGCCTCGGTCAGCAGCCGCGCCGCGTCGGCCGCGACCCGGCACTCCTCCGCCGACGGCGACAGCCGGCGGCCGCCGATGAAGGTGACCGCCGGCGGCAGCCGGTCCAGCACCTCGATCGCCTGACCGATCTCGCGCGTCATCTGTTCGGCCGCCAGGTCGGGATCGGTCTCGAAACCGCGCACGCCCTCGGCGTCGGCCAGATGCTGCAAGATCTGCTGCGGGCGATCGGCCACCTTCATCAGCGCCCAGTGGTCGCGGCTCACCAGACCCCGCTGCTCGACCGCCACCTGCTCGACGGCGCCCAGCAGCGGCCGCCAGAACTCGCTGCCCACCACCGCCATCGGGTCGCGGTGCCGGCCGCGCGCGCCGCGCGACCAGACCTCGAACAGCTCGTCCAGCGTGCCAAAGCCGCCCGGAAAGGTGACCAGGCCGCGTACGTTCTCGTAGAGCGCGCACTTGCGGTAGGGGAAGAGCGCGATCTCCTCTGCCACGTCGATAACATTGTTGAGCTTCTGCTCGTGGGGCAGCAGGATGTTGAAGGCCTGGGTGCGATGGTCGTCGGCGCTGGCCTGCTCGGAGAAGCCGGCCACCAGCGGGTGAAACGCGATCGCGTCCGGCAGCGGCGTCGACGGGCCGGCCTTGTAGCCTTCGGGCACCGCGGTCATGATGCCGGGCCCGCCACCGGTGCGCGGCGGGATGCCGGCAGTGGCGAGCTGGCGCCCGATCTCCTGCGCCAGCGCGTAGTAGGGATCGTCGGGCTTGATGCGCGCCCCGCCGAAGAAGGTGACCGCCGGCGGCAGCCTCTTGAGCAGCTCGAAGCTGCGCGCGATGTCATCCCGAAACGTCTGCTTGAGCTGTCCGGGTTGCCAGTCGCGCAGATCGATGCGCGCCCGCGCGCCCGGCCGGTCGACGCGGCGCGCGCTCGACGGCGCGCGCTCGCTGGCGCCGGTCAGCTTGAGATGGCGCGCCAGCGCCTCGCTGTCCTGGCCGTCCACCTGGCGCGCGTCCTTCGCCGACGTGCTCTTGGCGACAGCGGTCTTCGAGGCCGCCGGTTGGGTGCGGGGCAGTTCGGACGAGCTGATGCGGTGGCGCTGCGATCGCGAATGGTTGACCTTGACCACGGCCGGGCTCCGTCGGTTGCGTCACTGGGCAAGCTTGAAAGGAAGATAGCACAGGGCGGCCACGATGGCAGCGGCCGGAATGGTCACCACCCACGCGATCACCACCGAGCGCGCCACGCCCCAGCGCACCGCGGTCAGGCGGCGCGTGGTGCCGATGCCGATGATGGCGCCGGTGATGGTGTGGGTGGTGCTGACCGGGATGCCGAAGTGGCTCATGGCCAAGATGGTTACGCCGCCGCCGGTCTCGGCGCAAAAACCGCCGACCGGCTGCAGCTTGGTGATCTTGCTGCCCATGGTCTTGACGATACGCCAGCCGCCGAAGTAGGTGCCGAGCGCAATCGCCAGGTGGCAGGTGAGGATGATCCACCAGGCGAGATGGTCCTTGATGGTGAAGGCGGCGATCCCGGCGCCGGTGGTCGAGCGCTCGCCGAAGACCTGTACATGCTGGTTGGCCCTGGTCTTGAGCAGCTTGTCGAGATCGGCGCTCGGCTCGAGCAGCAGGCGCTGCCCGTCGTCGGCGACCAGCTCCCAGCGGTCTGGCTGCGCCGCCGAGACGACGAGCGCGCCGTTCGCCTCGACGATGTTGCCGGCGTGGGCGTACTGGCCGAGGCCGGCCGCGATCAGCAGCGCGTAGATGATGCCCATGGTCTTCTGGGCGTCGTTGGAGCCGTGCGAGTAGCTGTAGACGGCCGCCGAGACGAGCTGCAGCCGCCGGAACAGGGTGTCGACGCTGGACGGCCGCTTGCGCCGGAAGATCCAACCCATCGCGACCATGAAGCTCAGGCCGAGCACAAAGCCGAGCAACGGCGCCACCGCGATGTAGACGGCGATGCCCAAGATCCCCTTGTAGACGATCGGGTTCTGGGTCGGCTCCCACAGCACCAGCGCCGAGACCCCGGTCTTGACCAGGGCGGCGCCGGCCAGCCCGCCGATCAGCGCGTGCGACGACGACGACGGCAGGCCCAGCCACCACGTGATCAGGTTCCAGACGATGGCTCCTCCCAGCGCGGCCAGGATCAGGTGGGGGTCGACGACGCTCGGATCGACGATGCCCTTGCCGATCGTGGACGCCACCAGGGTGCCCATGCCGAAGGCGGCGGCAAAGTTGAAAAAGGCCGCCCACAGCACGGCCACCCGCGGCGACAGCACCCGGGTCGAGACGATGGTGGCGATCGAGTTGGCCGAGTCGTGGAAGCCGTTGATGAAATCGAAGACCAGCGCGACCGCGATGATGAAGACGACTAGGGAGATGCTGGCGCTGGCCATGCGGAGTCCGCTCGCCCAGTCACGCGTTCTTGATCACGACCGACTCGAGCGCGTTGGCCACGTCCTCGCAGCGATCGGTGGCCATCTCCAGGTTGCTGTAGACGTCCTTCCACTTGATGATGGTGATCGGGTCCATGCTCTCGAACAGCCGTCCCAGCGCGCGCTGCATCAACTGGTCACCGTTGTTCTCGTGGGTATGGATGATGACGCACAGCTTGAGCACGTCCTCCGGCGACTTCATGTGGCGCAGCTTGCCGACCGCCTCGACCACGGCCTGCGTGGACTGCACCAGACAGTCGGCCAGCGCGCGCGCGTCCTCGGTCGGCTGCTCGATCTTGTAGACGGTCATGCGGTTGGCCGTGGTGTCGATCAGATCGAGGACGTCGTCGAGCCGGGCGCAGATCTCGTGGATGTCCTCGCGGTCGAGCGGCGTGATAAAGGTCTTGTTGAGCCGGTCGTAGGTCTCGTGAGTGAACTTGTCGCCTTGGTGCTCGATATCCTTGATCTTTTTCACCTTGGCCACGACATCCGTGTAGCTGTGCAGCAGCTCGGCGAGCGCCTCTGCCCCGGTGAGAACATTGGCCGCCGACTTCTCGAACAGGTCGAAGAAGACCATCTCGCGCGGCATG
>JAFGSX010000148.1 GCA_016934455.1 Deltaproteobacteria bacterium | reverse complement strand
GTTCGTCACCCTGACCCGCGCCCTCAAGGCCGAGCGCGGCGAGGAGCAGGTCCGGGCGCGGTTGCGCGAACTGGCGCAGCAGCTCGAGTCGCTGGACAACCTGGCCGAGCTGTACGAGAGCACCGCCGAGGCCGCGCTCCAGGCCGGGCGCGACGAAGTGCACGCGGAGCTGATCGAGTCGGCGGCCGAGATCTACGCCTTTGACCTGCAGCAACCCGAGAAAGGGTTGCAGATGTTCGAGCAGGTGCTGGCCCAGCATCCGGGCCGCATCTCGTCGCTGGCCGGCCTGGACAAGGTCTACGAGCTGACCGGGCAGCCCGAAAAGCTGGAGCAGGTGCTGCGGCAGCGGCTGGCGATGAGCGAGGACGATTCCGAGAGGGTCGAGCTGAATTTCAGGCTCGGCGTCTGTCTGGCCGACAACCTGGCCCAGCCGGCCGAGGGGATCGCCGCGCTCGAGAGGGTGATAGCGATCGACCCCAAGCACTTGGAGGCGCGCCGAACGCTGGCCGATCTGTACGTCGACGCCAACGAGGAGCTCAAGCTGCGCGGCGTGCTCGAATCGCTGCTGGCCGACGCCGAGGCGGCGGGCGATCGGGACGAGATGCAGCGGCTGCGCACGGTGCTGGCGCGCCTGCTCGGCACCCGGCTGCAGGACCACGAGGCCGCGGTGTTGCACTGGGAGGCGGTGCTGTCCAGCGACGCCGGCAACTCCGAGGCCTTGCGCGCGCTGGAGGATCTGTACCCCAAGGTCGGTCGCTACGAGGCGCTCAAGGTTCTACTCGAGAAGCAGATCGCGACCACCAGCGACAACGCGCGGCAGGCGCAGCTCTCATCCAAGCTGGGCCTGCTGCTGGCCGAGCACCTCGACGATCCCGACACCGCGATCGCCAAGTTCGAGAAGGTGCTCAACAACGATCCGCGCAACCGCGACGCGCTGGATGCGCTGCGCCGGATCTACGGGGGCATGGGCCGGCACGAGGATCTGGTCGGCGTGCTGCGCCGGCTGCTGCGTTTGCAGACGGACGCCGCCGGCGTCAAGAAGGTGCGCTTCGAGCTGGCCGAGGTGCTGGGCGGTCCGCTCAATCGCCGCGCCGACGCGATCGAGGCCGGCCGCCGCGTGCTCGACGTCGAGCCGCACGGCGAGGAGGAGTTGCAGCGGCTGGAGGCTATCTTCCGCGCCTGCGAGGCGTGGGAGGAGTGCACGCAGACGCTCGACCGCCGAGTCGAGCTGGCGGCCGAGCCGGGCAAGCGGATCCCGATCCTGTACGAGATCGCCGCCCTGTGGGAGGGCCCGATCGGCCGCCGCGAGGCCGCGGCGCGCGCCTACGAGCGGATCCTCGCGATCGAGCCAGGCGACCCGGTCGCCTATCGCGCGCTCAGCGATCTGTACGTCACGGCCAACGAGTGGCGCAAGCTGGTGGCGCTCAAGGAGTCGCGCCTGCCGACGGTCGACGCGCGCGCCGAGAGGCTGCAGTTGCTGCGCGAGATCTGCGAAGTCTACGAGGTCAAGCTGGCGCAGAGGGATCTGGCGTTCTTGGCCGCCTGCCGCGCCTTCCGCGAGGACGTGCTCGATCGCGAGTGCGGCCAGTTGATGGAACGGCTGGCGATCGAGACCGACAGCATCGAGGAGCTGCTCGACGTCTACGACGACGAGGTGCAGCGCGTCGGCGACGAGCTGCGGGCGATCGAGATCCACCTGCGCATGGCATCGCTGTGCGCGCAGTACCTCAAGGATCCGACGGCGGCCGAGGGCCACCTCAACCGGGTCTTCGAGTACGACGCCAAGAACCACGACGCGCTCGACCAGCTCTTTGCCCTGTACGAGTCGCAGGGCAGGTTCGAGGACGCGGTGGCCGCGCTCGAGCGCAAGGCCGACAGCGCAGACGATCTCGACAGCAAGAAATCGATCCTGTTTCAGATCTGCAACCTGTACGAGGAGCGGCTCAACCGGCGCGAGGATGCGGTCGAGGGCTTTCGCCGCGTGCTCGAGCTGGACGGCACCGACCGCCGCGCCGTCAACAACCTGGCGCGGCTGTACGAGGCGCTCGGCCGCTGGCAGGCGCTGGTCGGCATTCTGCAGCGCGCGGTCGAGATCGAGGAGGATCTGGGCGAGCAGGTCAACGTCCGCTTCCGCATCGCCGGTATCTGGGAGACCGAGCTCAACAACGCCGAGCAGGCGATCGCGGTCTACCGCGGCATTCTCGAGATCGATCCCACCCACAACCCCTCGCTCAAGGCGCTGGAGCGCATCTACACCCAGCTCGACCGCATGTCCGAGCTGCTCGGCGTGTACGAGAAGCAGGTGGCGCTGGCGACCAGCATCGACGAGCAGGTCCGGCTGCTGGCCAAGATCGCCGGCATCTGGGAGGAGCGCTTCGAGAACGTCGAGCAGGCGGTGGCGGCGACCGAGCGCGTGCTGCTGATCTCGCCCATCAACGAGGCCGCGATCAAGAACCTGGAGCGGCTGTTCCGCCAGACCGCCAACTGGCAGCGCCTGATCGACGTCATGCGCCAGCACATCGAGCTGACGCGCGAGCCGCAGGAGATCGTGACCCTCTACCTCGAGGTGGGCGACATCTACTACCGCGAGCTCAATCGCGCCGACAAGGCCGAGGAGATGTACCTGGCGTCGCTGGACCACGATCCGCGGTCGCGGCGCGGCATCCACTCGCTCGGCCAGCTCTACGAGCGGTCGGGCAACTGGTTCAATGCCCTGGAGAAGCTTGCCCTGGAGGCCGATCTGCTGGGCGCCGAGCCCGAGGCGGTCGACATCCACTATCGCATGGGCAAGATCAACGAGGACATGCTGCTCGACACGCAGAGCGCGCGCACCAGCTACGAGCGCGCGCTCGACCTCGACCCGGGATACCTGCCGGCGGTCAAGGCGCTCAAGGAGATCCACTACGCGGCCAAGGAGTACGACCTATACCTCAAGTACCTGATCCGCGAGGCCGAGCACGTCGAGGACGGCGAGGAGAAGACCGAGCTGTTCACGACCGCGGCGCGCTTTCTGCAGGAGCGCAACGCCGACCTCGATGCGGCCATGCAGTATTACAACGAGGCGCTGCGCTACACGCCGGACCACATGCCGGCTGCGGTGCCGCTGGCCGACATCGAGTTCAGGCGCGACAATTGGGAGCGCGCGCGCGAGCTGATCGAGATCATAGTCGGCAAGCTCGATCCGGTCGCCGACCTGGCCGAGATGGTGCGGCAGCACTACCGGCTTGGCTACGTCAACCAGAAGCTCGAGAAGCACGTCGAGTCGCTGCATGCGTTTCAGCGCGCCTTCGATCTCGACTCGACCTATCTGCCGGCGCTGGAGGCGTACGGCCAGGCGCTGGTGCAGGCTCAACGCTACGATGACGCGCGCAAGGTCTACACCACGCTGTTGATGCACCACAAGGACAACCTCACCGACGCCGAGGTGGTCGACTACTTCTGGCAGCTCGGCGAGATCAACCGTCAGCTCGACCAGCCCGAAGCCGCGCTGCGCAACCTCGAGAAGGCGCTCGAGCGCGATCCGTCGCATGCGTCGAGCCTGCGGCTGCTGGGAGAGATCCAGGAGGGCCTCGAGGCCTACGAGGAGGCCTACGACGCCTTCACGCGGCTGGCCGGCTTGCTCGGCGGCGACGAGCGGCAACACCTGCTGATGCACATCGGCGCGCTGGCCCAGAACAAGCTCAACGACCCCTATCGCGCCATCGATGCCTACGAGGACGCCAACCGCACCAAGCGCGGCGACAAGGCGGTGCTCGAGGCGATGTACGAGCTGTACCGCGAGACCCGGCAGATCCCGCGCGCGACCGAGGTGCTCGAGGAGCTGCTCAGCATCGAGCCCGACGAACAGACGCGGGTGCGGCTCAACCACGTGCTGGGCGAGGTCTATCGCGACGAGCTGAAGAACGACCTGCGCGCGGTGCAGTACTTCAACGCCGCGCTCGACCTCGACCCCACCTACGTGCGGGCGTTCGAGGCCGTCGAGAAACTGCTGACCGCGCGCAAGCAGTGGCAGTTGCTCGAGGAGAACTACCGGGCGATGATCCAGCGCACGCCCAGGGACTCGGGCAAGATCCGCAGCGTGCTCTGGCGCAACCTGGCCGAGCTGTACCGGCGCGTGCTCAAGCAGCCGCTGCTGGCCAGCCAGGCCTATACCGCGCTCTGCCAGATCGATCCGAACAACGCCGAGTACATGGAGCTGCTGGCCGAGCTGCTGGCACAGATCCCGCAGAAGATCGACGAGGCGATGGCGACCTACCAGAGCCTGGTACCGATCTCGCCCGAGCCGGCGCGCGCCTACCACGCCCTGCGGCGGCTCTACCTGGCGCGCAACCTGCACGACCGAGCCTACCTGGCGTGTGCCGCGCTGCGCGCGTTGGGCAAGGCCGAGCAAGAGGAGCAGGAACTCTATGCCCATTACGCCAAGTACTCGCCGCAGAAGGCGACCCGCGCGCTGACCGACCGGCTGTGGGACGCGCTGCTGGTGCACGATCAGGCCAAGGGCCACCTGGCGACGCTGGCGGCGCTGCTCTACAAGCACGCCGCCCCCGAGCTGCTCGAGGATCCGCGCACCCTGGGCCTGGGCAAGAAGGGGGCCTGGGAGCGACCCGACTCGGGCAAGTACTTCGTCAACCAGCTCAAGTACACCCACGACGTGCTGGCGACGCCGCCGTTCGAGCTGTTCGAGCGCAAGCGCTCGGAGACCGTGCTGACCGTGCTGCCGGTGCCGGCGCCCGCGCTCGGGTTGGGCGAGAACAACGAGCTGTTCAAGGAAGTGCCGCCGCGCCACATGTGGTTCGTCGGCGCGCGGATGCTGACCTATACCCGGCCGGCGTTTCTGCTGCCGTTCGTGCTCGGCCCGGTCGAATTCCAGGCGGCGTACGAGGCGGCGCTGCTGTTCGTCGAGCCGCGCTTCCAGGGCAAGTCCGACCCCGACCACCTGGCGGCCTTTGCGCGGCGCCTGCAGCGGGTCAAGGAGCCGCTGGGCGAGGCGCTCCGGGGTGTGTTCAAGAAGATCCTGGCCGAGCGCAAACGACCCGATGTCAACGCCTTTTTCGAGGGCATGGAGTACACCGCGATCCGGGCGGCCCACCTGATTTGCGGCGACATAGATGTCAGCTCGCAGTTGCTGCGGGCCAAGGACCCTGGTCACGCCCAGCTCCAGTACCGCGCCAAGATGAAGGAGCTGTTGCAGTTCATCGTCTCCGAGCCGTTCTTCGAGTTGCGCAGCCGGCTCGGGTTGGCGCTCAAGACGCAGGCGTCTTAGCGGTGGAGCCTCGATGATCACCAAGAGACAGATCGCGCGATCGCTTTGGCTACCCGTGCTCGTGTTGGGCTGCGACAATCCGATCTTCCACGAGTTGCCGTCGACAAAATCGCCCAACGTCACCTGCACGCCGCCGCTGGCGCCGACCGGATTGCAGGTGCAGGTCGACGCCGAGAAGATTGTCCTGTCCTGGACCGCAAAGACCGACGACAACGTCGAATACGGCGGATTCGTCGTCGAGCAGCGCACCTTTTTACAGCCGACCTGGGGTACGCTGGTCGAGATCCACGACGGCGCAGCGCGCAGCCACGAGATCGCGCAGCCGCTGCTCGACACGCAGTACAGCTTTCGCGTGAGGGGCTTTGGCAGCGATGCCACCTGCGTCTCGCTCCCGACCGACGAATACGTCGTCACCACGCTGCCGCGGCCGGCCGAGAATCCAGATGCCATCGCTTTTGCCAACCGGGTGGTGCTGCAGTGGCGCGATCCAAATGACTTTGAAACCAGCTACGTCGTCGAGCGCCGGCGCCTCGGATTCGAGCGCGAATTTCACGAGATCGCGAACCTGGTCCGCAACTCCGAGGAGTACGTGGACGAGATCCCCGCTTCCGATCTCGAGGCCATCGTGCGCGGTAACCTCGATCGCACCTACCAGTACTACGTTTTCGCGGTCAACTCGGCGGGGCGATCCCAGGCCGAGCTCATCTCGCAACCTCTGCAGCTCATCGCGCGCCTGCCGGTGCCGCCGATCGTCGACTGGGCGGACGCACCTTATCTCGCGTACGATGCCTACGAGCGCACCTGCACGCTCACCATCCCGGCGACCGCCATATTCGATACCGATGTCGGTGCCTGCTACGACCCCCAGCGATCGAGCGCCACGGTCGCCGGCGATTCGGCCGCCGTGACCGCGCTGGGAACGCCGCCCGATCGCTACGACATCACCTGGCCGCTGGCCGGCGCTCCGGCGGGGACGGTCGAAACGAGCTGGGACGTCGTCGACACGCTGGACGGGTCGGCGCACATCGATCGCACGCTCGGGTTCTTCTCGAGCCGGGTGACCCGGTCGCGCATGCGACTGCCGACGCCGGCGCTCGGCGACGACGACGGACCAGGCCGGCAGATCCTGCTGCCCGGCTGCGCCACCTGCAGCGGATCGCGCGGGTCGCTGGCGGCGAGCCGGACCCACACCTGTGTCCTGACCGTCGACGGCGGGGTCAAGTGCTGGGGCGACAACAGTTATGGGGCGCTCGGCAATGGCGTGCTGTGGCGCAGCAGCTATCCCGTCGAGGTGTGCAGCGGTGCGATCGATGCGCCGTGCAGCACCGGTCTCCGCGATGTCGATGTCCTGGCGCTGGGTGACGGCGTGAGCTGCGCCCTGATGGACGACGACACCGTCGAGTGCTGGGGCGACGGCACCTACGGCAAGCTCGGCATCGGTACGACCGGCGGCCTGGAGAACATCGCGCACCCGCAAAATGTCTGCGCCAGCGGTCAGGCCAGCAATCAATCCTGCGTGGAGCTGGCCGGCGTCGGCTCGCTGGGCGTGGGGAGCGATCACGCCTGCGCCGTGCTGGCCGACGGATCGGTGCAGTGCTGGGGCGACAACGGATCGGGCCAGCTCGGTACCGGTGTCGGAGACGAGGCTGCCAATCCGACGCCGGTGTGCGGCAACGATCTGACGGGGAGCTGCAGCGCGCAGCTCGGCGAGGTGGCTCAGGTCGTCAGCGGCACGGCCTTCACCTGCGCGCTGACCACCTCAGGCCAGGTGAAGTGCTGGGGTGCCAACAGCTACGGGCAGATCGGGCAGGGCACCGACGTCGGTGTACCGCTGCCGACCCGGGTCTGTCTGACCGGCAGCGACATCGGCGGCAACTGCACGCCGCTGGCCACGGTCACCGCTCTGGCCGCCGGCTCCAGTCACGTGTGCGCGCTGCTGCAGAGCGGTCACGCCATGTGCTGGGGCAACAACTGGTCGGGCCAGCTCGGTGACGGGACCGATGACAAGCGTTCGAGACCGGTCGAGGTGTGCGCGACCGGCAGCGCGGACACCGGTGATTGCGTGCCGCTGGCCAACATCGCCGCGATCGCGTGCGGCGACGAGCACACCTGCGCCGTCGTCGCTGGCCAGATCTACTGCTGGGGTGACGGCTACTACGGCAAGCTCGGTACCGGCACGACCGATGATCAGCTTCATCCGACACCGGTGTGCACCAGCGGTTCGTGGGATGGCACCGCCTGCGTCGATGCCGCCGGGGCCGTCACCGGGTACCTGACCGGCGCCAGAGCGATCGCCGCCGGCGCCGATCACACCTGCGCGATCATGAGCGACGGTCAGGCCAGGTGCTGGGGCTACAACTACCAGGGCCGGCTGGGCGACGGCACGACGACCCAGCGCCCGACGCCGGTCGCGGTCTGCGACACCGGCAGCGGCACCACCTGCGTTCCGCTGACCGGAGTCGTCGCGCTCGGCCTCGGCGAGAACTACACCTGCGCGCTGCTCGACGACACGTCGGTCAAGTGCTGGGGCAGCAATTACTACGGCCAGCTCGGCAACGGCGGCGATGGCAGCTCGCAGTACAATCCGGTCCTGGTGTGCGCCAGCGGCTACGGCACCGGCTGTGTTGCGCTGGCCGACGTCACCGCCCTGACCGTCGGCAGCTACTATGCCTGCGCCCGCCTGGCCTCCGGCGGCGCCGTGTGCTGGGGCGACAACGGCGATTACGAGTTTGGTGACGGCACCACCTACTCCTCGGATTGGCCCACCGACGTCTGTGCGACCGGGACCGCCGGCGTCGACTGTGCGCCGTTCTCGGGGGTCGCGAGCATCGAGGCCGGCTTTTCCCACACCTGCGCCGTGACCGACGGTCAGGCGTTGTTGTGTTGGGGCAACAATGACAACAGCCGGCTGGGCATCGGCGTGGTCGACAACTCCGGCAACCCCGTCGACGTCTGTGTCGCCGGTGGCGGGGTCCAATGCGTGCCCTACGCGAATGCCATCGCGGTGGTGGCCGGGGAGGAGCATACCTGCGCGTTGATCCAGAGCGGCCTGACCACGGCGGTGCAGTGCTGGGGCGAAAACTACAACTACGAGCTGGGGGACGGGACCTGGGACGACCGCAACCGGCCCGGCGACGTCTGCGCCAGCGGCGCCTGGGATGGCACGACGTGCGCCGGCGGCAGCGCCCTGGTCGACGTGGTGGCGATCGCGGCGGGTATGGCGCACACCTGCGCGCTGCTGGTCGACAGCAGCGTCGTCTGCTGGGGCCAGAATGGCTCGGGCCAGCTTGGCAATCCCGACTGGAGCTATCCCTACGACCCCTCCAATCCGGTCAGCGTCTGCGATGGCGACGGCGATACCTGCGCCGCCGTGCTGATCGGGGTCGATGAGGTGCGGGCCGGCGAGTACCACACCTGCGCGTTGATGCTGGACGGCGCGGTCAAGTGCTGGGGCAACAACTACTACGGACGGCTGGGCGATGGCACGACCGAGCAGCGCCTGGGTGCGGTCGATGTCTGCGCCGTCGGCAGCAGCGACGACAGTTCGTGCCAGCCTCTGCAGGGCGCCACCGCCATCGCGGTCGGCGACGCATTCACCTGCGCCATCGTCGCCGGCGGGCTGGTGCAGTGCTGGGGCTACAATACCTCGGGCCAGCTCGGCGACGGCACCGTCCTCGAGCGCCACAATCCAGTCGACGTCTGTCGCAGCGGCACCAGCGCGGACGGCGACTGCGTGCCGCTCACCGGCGCCTCGGCGATCGCGGCCGGATCGACCCACGTCTGCGCTCTCGTCGACGACGGTGGCGTCGAGAAGACCTTCTGCTGGGGCAGCAATGACGAGGGCGAGCTGGGCAGCGGCCTGGCGGGCATCATGCCGCGACCGGTCGACGTCTGTGCCAGCGGCGTCGGCACCACCTGCCAGCGGCTCACCGGGGTCGCGGCGATCGCCGCGGGCGACCTGCACACCTGCGCCTTGCTCAACGACGGCGCGGTCAAATGCTGGGGCGATCGCTACAAGGGAGAGCTCGGCGACGGCCTGGCCGGCAGCACCGCCGGGCGTTCACCCAATCCCACCGACGTCTGCGTGACCGGGAATTCGAGCGACGGCGACTGCGTGCCCCTGACCGGGGCGGTGGCCATCGCCTCTCGCCTCTACAACACCTGCGCGTTGATGGCCGACGGCACCGCCCGCTGCTGGGGAGACAACCAGTATGCCCAGACCGGAAGCGGTATCATCGGCACCACCGCGGACGGAGTGACCGAGCCCAACCCGGTGACGGTGTGCGAGAGCGGACGCGGCGCCGGTTGCACGCCGCAGGCCGGCCTGGTCTCGATCACGGTCGGGTCTTTCCACTCGTGCGCCGTCACCGTGGACGGGCAGGTCAAGTGCTGGGGCGACAACTACTACCGGCAGCTTGGCGACGGTACCGACGACGGCGAGGGCTGCGTCGAGTCCGATGGTAGCTGGACTCCCTGCCGACCGCGGCCGGTCGATGTCTGCTCCACCGGCTGGGGACCGGGCTGCGAGCCGCTGACAGGCGTGGTCTCGGTGTCGGCCGGCTATGGCTTCACCTGCGCGTTGACCGACCGGGGCACCGTGCTGTGCTGGGGTGACAATGACTATGGGCAGCTCGGCGACGGTACTCTGTACGGCGCGACGACCCCGCAGTTGGTCTGTTTGAGTGGCTCGGGCAACCAGTGCCCGGCGCTGACAGACGTGGTCGGGGTGGTGGCCACCAACGTCACCGCCTGCGCTGTCGACCGTGCGGGCGCCGTCTGGTGCTGGGGCAGCAATGACGTCGGTGAGCTGGGCAACGGCGTCCGCGATTATTACGCCGTGGGCTACCCGGCCAAGGTCTGCGCCAGCGGTAATTACGCCTGCGATGGCCAGTGCGCCGGCGAACTCTCCGACGTGGTGGCGCTCAACGGCGGCTCCTGGAGCGCCTGTGCGCTGACCGCTTCTGGCGCCGTTCGCTGCTGGGGCAGCAACTACCGCGGCAACCTCGGCAACGGCCTGTACGACAGCAGCGAATACCATTCGGGCACCTACTCGGTGACCTGCGGGCCGGTCGACGTCTGCCAGAGCGGGTCCGGTATCGGTTGCGGCGGCGGCCAGCCGCTCTCCGGGTCAGCCGTGCGCGGCTGCGACCTGCTGCAGGTGGCGGTGCAGTGAGCGCGACAGGAGGCACTATGTTCATGCGGCGCATGTCTTGGACCGTCGGGCTCGCCCTGGCGCTGGTCTTCGCGGCCGGCCTCGCGCGCGCCCAGGAGCAGCCGACGCTGGTCAACGCGACCGGCACGGTCACCAAGGCGACCACCGCGCTCGACGAGTCGGGCAAGAAGATCAAGCTCAAGAAAAGGGAGAAGGTCACCGTCGTCTACGAGCGCAGCGGCTGGTACTGGATCAAGAATCGGAAGGGCCAGCAGGCCTGGATCAAGAAGAGCTTCATCAGGGTCAAGAAGGGGGACCCGGCCGTGCCGCCGCCCGAGCCCCAGCCGGAGCCGACTCCGGCGCCTGCCCCGACGCCCGAGCCGACGCCCGCTCCGACTCCAGAGCCGACGCCAGCTCAGACGCCCGCGCCCGCTCCGAGTCCGGAGCCGGCGCCCGGGCCCGCCGCGATCGAGCTCCCGGCCGGCACCAAGCTCAAGCTCGCGGTCATGGACCTGCGCGGCACCGACAACCTGTCGCCCAAGCTGCTCGGCTTTTTGACCAACGGCGTGGCCGAGACGCTCGACACGATGGGGCCGTTCAAGTCGATCTCGAGCCAGGACATCCAGCAGATGCTGCAGTACGAGGCCAACAAGCAGTTGAGCGGCTGCGACGACGCCACCTGCCTGGCGGAGATCGGCGGCGCGCTCGGCGCCGACTACCTGATCACCGGCAACGTCAGCCTGGTCAACGATCTCTACGTGGTGCAGTTGCAGCTCACCAACATCAGGCAGGCGCGCGTCGACCAGCGCGTGTCGCGCGAGCTCAAGGGCGCCCAGGAGCAGCTTTTCGCCGAGGTGCGCACCGCGACCAAGCTGCTGGTGCGCGACATCCTGGGGCAGCTCGCGGGCACGCTCGCGGTCAAGGTGAGCGAGGAAGCGGCGTCGATCAAGATCGACGGCACGATCGTGGCGGTCAGCCCGGCGGCGCCCCTCACGGTGGCCGGTGGCATGCATACCCTGGCCATCGAAAAGGAGGGTTTCATCAGCTACCAGCAGGACGTCGAGATCCGCGAGAAGCAGGAGCTGGCGCTCGACGTGCGACTGAAGCCATCCGAGGACTTCAGGCGCGCCTATCGGCGCGGGGCCAACCTGGTGCGCACGATCTCGCTGGCGTCGCTCGGGATCGGGGTGGTGGCGTTGGCCGGTGGCGGCTATCTGGTCTACGACGGGATCGGCCGCGCCAACCAGCTCGGCCAGCAGATCGACAGCTACAACAGCCAGCCGTCGCGCACGGCGCAGGAGTACGACGCGATCGTGCAGGGCCGGCGCGACCTGGCGACCGTCGATATCCTGACCGTCAGCGCTGGCGGCGTGGCGCTGGTCGGGCTGGCGGTGGGCACCGTCCTGTTCCTGTTCGGCGACGACCCCGACAAGTACGACTGAGCGCGGGCCGGGGAGCGAGGAGCCCATCCATGAAACTCGTCGAGTGCGTGCCAAATTTCTCCGAAGGTCGCGACCGCGCGGTCATCGACCGCATCGCGGACGCGATCCGCGGCGTCGCTGGCGCCACCCTGCTCGACGTCGATCCGGGTGCCGACACCAACCGCACCGTCGTCACCCTGGTCGGCGACCCGCAGGCCGCGGTCGAGGCCGCTTTTAGCGCCATCCGCACGGCGGCCGAGCTGATCGACATGAGCAAGCACCACGGCGCCCACGCCCGGATCGGCGCCACCGACGTCTGCCCGTTCGTGCCGGTCAGCGAGATGACGCAGGAGGAGTGCGTGGCGCTGGCGCGCCAGCTCGGTCAGCGCGTCGGCGACGAGCTCGGCATCCCGGTCTACCTCTACGAGCACGCGGCGACCCGACCCGAGCGCCGCAATCTGGCGGACATCCGGCAGGGCGAGTACGAGGGGCTGGCCGCCAAGCTGCGCGATCCGGCCTGGCAGCCGGACTTCGGGCCGGCCGTCTTCAACGCCAGGTCGGGAGCCACCGTGATCGGCGCGCGCGATTTTCTGATCGCGTACAACATCAACCTCAACACCAGAGAAAAAAAGCTGGCGCACGACATCGCGCTGATCCTGCGCGAGCAGGGCAGGGCCGAGCGCGACCAGGACAACAAGATCGTCGTCGACGCCGACGGCAACAAGAAGATGATCCCCGGCCTGTTTCGCTGCGTCAAGGCGGTCGGCTGGTACATCGACACCTACAACTGCGCCCAGATCTCGATCAACTTCACCAACCACCAGGTCTCGCCGCCGCACCTGGTGTTCGACAAGGCGTGCGAGCTGGCCTGGGAGCGCGGGCTGCGCGTCACCGGCAGCGAGCTGGTCGGGCTGATCCCGAAGCAGGCGCTGCTCGAGGCTGGCCGCCACTACCTGCGCAAGCAGAAAAAGAGCGTCGGCGTCGACGACGACGAGCTGGTCCGGGTCGCGGTGCAGTCCATGGGTTTGAGCGACATCGTCAAGTTCGATCCGCAGGAGAAGATCATCGAGCACCGGATCCAGAGCGGCCCGGGACGGCTGGTGGCGATGACCGGGCAGGAGTTTCTCAGGGAGCTGGCGTCGGACTCGCCGGCGCCGGGCGGTGGCAGCGTGTCGGCGCTGGCAGGCGCCTACAGCGCGGCGCTCGGGGCCATGGTCGCCGCGCTGACGCACGGCAAGAAGGGCTACCAAGAGGTCTACGACGAGATGGAGCGGCTCGGCGCCGAGGCGCACCCGTTCAAGGATCGGCTGCTGGCCGCGGTCGACACCGACGCGGCCGCCTTCGACGCGGTGATGGCTGCGCTGCGCCTGCCCAAGGCCAGCGCCGAGGACAAGGCCCGCCGGCAGGCCGCGATGCTCGAGGCCAACAAGAATGCGACCCTGGTGCCGATGGGCACGCTGCGCGGCAGCATCCGGCCGCTCGAGATCGCGGCCGCGGTCGCCGAGCGCGGCAACCAGAACTCGCTTTCGGACGCCGGCGTGGCCGGGCTGATGGGGCGCGCCGCGGCCGAGGGCGCCTACTACAACGTGATGATAAACCTGCCATCCGTCGACGACGCGGCGTTTCGCGACCAGATCCGGGGCGAGGCCGACCAACTGCTCGAGCGTGCGCTGGCGCTGGCCGATCGGATCCGGACGCTGGTGCTCGAGCGACTTCGCGCCAAACTGACGCCGTCGACCTGACGGCGTCCTCGGATCCTACCCCCGCGTCAATGATCAGAAGTGGCAAGAGCTGCAGGCGGGTCCCAGGCCGCCGCCGTTGCCGGGGCCGTGGCAGGTGCTGCACGAGCCGGAGCTGCCGGAGCGATGTGGCACGCCGTTGTACGAGGTGGAGTGGTCGCTGTTGTCGTGGCAGTCATAGCAGCTCGGCCCGCTGCCTCCGGCAAGGGCGTTGCCGTGGCAGCTCGCGCAGTTGGCCAGCGGGTCCTCCTTGCCCGGCATGTGCCAGGCTCCGCTCAAGTTCTCGGAATGTCCGGCCGGGCCGCCGCCCCCATCGTGGTCGCCAGCGGCGTCCTGCGCCGGCGCGGCGTCCGACCCGCCGGCGCCGCCGTCGCTCGGCCCGGTCCCGCAGTTGGCGCCCAGGAGCGGCCAGGCCGCGAGGACGATCGCCAAGGCGAGAAATCGTCTCTTTCCCATGGTTCGAGATCTAGCAGTTGTGGCGAGGTGCGCAAGCGGTGAGCAGCGCAATCAGCCGTCGCGACTATGAACCAGCCGGCCGGCCTTGACCACCCGGTCGACGTGGTTGGCCCCCATGTCGCTCACCACGCGCACCGGGCTGGGGGTGTCGAGCAGGACCAGATCGCATTGCGCACCGACGTGCAGCCGGCCCAGGTCGTCGCGGCCGAGAGCGGTGGCCGCATGGCGGGTGATGCCGAGCAGCGCCTCCTCGACCGTCAGCTTGCAGCGGGACACCGCCAGCGTCGCGGCGACGGCCAGATCCTCGCAGTTGGCGGAGCCCGGGTTGAAGTCGCTGGCCACCGCGACGCGAAGCCCGGCGTCGGCGAGGGCGCGGCCGGGCGCGGGCCGACCGCGGCCGAGGTAGACCTCGCACAGCGGCATGATGACGGCGACGACGTCGGCGCGGCGCAGGGCCCTGATGTCGCGCGGTCGCGCGGCCTCCAGGTGATCGGCGCTGACCGCCTGCAGCTCGGCCGCCAGGGCGCAACCGCCGAGCGCGTTGAACTGGTCGGTGTGCAGCCTGGGCTCGAGCCCGTGTTCGCGGGCGGCGGTCAAGATGGTCCGCGCCTGGGCGACCGAGAACGCCGACTGCTCGACGTAGACGTCGCAGAAACGCGCCAGCCGCTGCGCCGCGACCTGCGGCAGCAGATCGCGCACCAGCAGCTCGACGTAGCGGTCGGGACGCCCGCGGTGCTCGGTGGGCACGGTGTGGGCGCCGAGAAACGTGGGTACGATCTCGACCGGCTGCCGCGCGCTCAGCGACCGCATCGCGCGCAGCATCTTCAGCTCGTCGTCGACGGTCAGGCCGTAGCCGCTCTTGATCTCGATCGTCGTCACGCCGCGCGCCAGCGCGCGCCGGAGCCGCGGCAACGCGGTTTCGACCAAGTGCTCCTCGCTGGCCGCCCGCACCGCGCGCACGGTCGCCATGATGCCGCCGCCGGCCGCCGCGATCTCGAGGTAGGTCTGGCCGCGCGCGCGCAGCGCGAACTCGCCGCTGCGATCGCCCACGTGCACCAGGTGGGTGTGGCAATCGATCAGGCCGGGCAGCACCGCGTTGCCGTGCGCATCCAGGATCTGGGTGCCGAGCGGTACCGCCGGCATCTCGGCCTGCGGCCCGTACCAGGAGACCAGGTGGTCGGCCGCGATCAGCGCGGCGTCGGTGAGCAGGCCGAGCGCATCCCCGCGCTTGGGGTCGTCCCCCTGCGGGGACTTCCAAGGGTCGTCCCCCTGCGGGGACTTCCAAGGGTTGCCGGTGACCAGGCAGCCGATGTTGCGAACGACCAGCACTTCTCTGCCCTTCCGGGGGAGGTCCCCCATGCCCCTGCGCCGTCAGCTCGACGGCGTCGTCGCCGGCTCCTCGGCCGCCGCCAGCAGCGCCGCCAGCGCGCCGGCGCAGGTGCGCGCGGTGGCCGCGGCCAGCTCGGCGTTGGCCGGAAACCCGGCGCACTCCAACCAGACGCCGCGGGCGGAAAGGTGGATGCGCGCCAGCTCCCGGTCGAGGGCATAGGCCAGCGCCGCTCCGGTGGTGTCGTCCGAGAACAGGCGCCGCGCCCGATCGAAGTCGGCCGGTTCTGCGTAGACGTGGTAGCCACGCGCGATCGCGAGCTCGCCGCCGGTCACCGGTTGCAGGCCGGCCGGCAGGGGTGGGCCGGTGTGCGGCGATCGCTCGCGGACCTCGATCGCCGGCCAGCGATAATCCTTGACGTCGGCCTCGATCACGCAGCAGGGCAGGATGCTGCTGTCCTGAATGCGCTCCTCGCGCAGCAGCGAGAAGGTGCGGCCGGCGTGCTCGAACTCGACCGCGCCGCGCGTCAGATCGCGGCGGCTGTGGCGCACCCGACCGCCGAGGATCGCCGCCACCTGGTCGAGCAGACGCGACCGCCCCAGGCGCGCCGCCCGCCGCCGGGCGAGGGCGATCCAGACGACGATGCCGATGGCGACCCCCACCGCGAATAGCAGCAATCGGCCCACGCCACCTTGCTCCTCGGGTATACTGGAGACGATCTATAGCACGTCGCGCTGGCGACGACGGAGCAATCGATGGCAAATCCGGTGATCATCTACGGCAAGGATAGCTGACCCTATACCACGCAGGCCCGGGAGGCCTACGCTGGGGCGGGCGCGACCGTCACCTACCATAACGTGCTCGCCGATGCGGGACGGCTCAAGGAGATGGTCAAGCTCGCCAACGGGAGTCGCCAGGTCCCGGTCATCGTCGAGGAAGGCCGGGTCAAAATCGGCTATGGCGGATCCTGAGGAGTGTGATCGCCTCGCGGTCGCGGGCTATTGTGATCAAGGGTCTGTCGGTCAGCCCCTCGCCGGGCGAGAGCGAATCTCGACCGGCTTCACCCGAGCAGTGCGTTCAATCGTCGTCGCTGCGGTGGCGGGAGCGCTCGCGGCCGCCGCGGGGGTACTGGGCGAACAGCTCGACCGCGCCACCCGTGTGCAGGAACAGCACCACCTCGTCGGGCCCGAAGCGCTCGACGTCGAGGTAGGAGAGCAGCGCGGCCCCCGCCTTGCCGGTGTAGACGCGGTCGAGAAAGATCCCCTCCTGGCGGGCAAAGGTCTCGATCGCCACCAGGCCCGCCTCGGTCGGTTTGCCGTATCCCGCGCCGACGAACGCGTCGTCGACGTGCACGTCGTGCGGTGAGATCTCGGCGCCTACCAACTGCGCCGCGCCGGCGGCGACGCGGTACACCCTGTTGGCCAGCTCGACCTTGTTGCCGGCGACCGAGATGCCGTGGATCTCTCCCGGCCAGCCGGTAAGCGCCTTGCCGACGAGCAGGCCGGCCTGGGTGCCTCCCGAGCTCGAGGCGTGGACGATGTGATCGATCGCGACGCCGAGCCGCCTGGCATCGCGCAAGATCTCGGCCATCCCGACGGCGTAGCCGATGGCGCCGATCGGCGTCGATCCGCCGATCGGCATCGAGAAGACGTTGCGCCCGCGGCGCCGCAGCCGGGCGGTGAGCTGCTCGGCCGCCGCCTCCCAGTCCTGCCAGTCCTCGGACTCGCAATAGTTGAGGTGCGCGCCCAGGATCTGATCGAGCACGATGTTGCCGGTGGGCGTCCGCGGCCGCGAGCCGCCCAGCACCAGGAAGCAGTCGAGACCGGCGCGCGCCGCGGCTGCGGCTGCCATCCGGCAGAAGTTGGACTGCATGCCGCCGATCGCGACCAGCGTGTCGACACAGGCCTGGCGGGCGTTGGCGACCAGGAACTCGAGCTTGCGCGCCTTGTTGCCGCCAAAGGCAAAGCCGGTCAGGTCGTCGCGCTTGCAGTAGAGGTGGCGGCCAAACTGGTGTGACAGCCGCGACAGGCGCGTCAGCGGTGTCGGCAGGTCGGCGAGCTGCACCCGCGGCAGCAGCGCGATCGCGCGGTCGACGGCGCCGAGCTGGGAGGTCACCATCGGCATCGAGCACACCCATCAATCCTAGATTTTTATTAGTATTTTTTTTACTTACCGTTGACAACCTCGATTTGGGTTGGTAGTCGAAAAAACACAATATTCGCAGAGCAAGCAACGGATCGTTGTTTGAACGGCTGCGGGCCCGAAATGCTCCACGGGGCGCAGCGCTTGGGGAAAATCGAGAGTTCGGTGGGCGGTAACGGGCTGCTCGGATGGGCCGGGCATGTCCGCTGGGAACGGCGCCGTACCCGGTCGGGGGGACGGCCTGTCGGGCGGTGAAGGTGAGACGGCGTGCGCTGCTGCCACGCCGGAGGGCCTTGCCGCAAGAGTGCGCAGAACGATGGAAGAACTCGACCTTCGCTCTCGCTACATGGAACTCGATGACAAAACCGATGCGCTCAACACCTACGCCGGGATGCGCCCGGAACCGCGCCGCGAGTTCGAGGAGCGGTTCGACATCTCGTGGGTCTACCACGACAACGCGCTCGAGGGCGTGGTCCTGACGTCGCACGAGATCAAGGCGGCGATCGACCGCAAGGTGATCAGCGACGTCAACCTGATCCCCACCTATCAGGAGATCAAGAACCACAAGGCCGCGATCGATTTCGCGCGGGAGGCGGCCGCCAACAAGCGCACCCGCGTCAACCTGACCCTGGTCAAGGATCTCCACACCCTGTTCGTGCGCGAGATCGAGGGCACCGAGGCGGGTCGCTACCGCAAGGAGATCCCGCTGCACCGGACCTATTTTCACGAGATCGCGCAGCCCAACCGCATCTCCTACCGGCTCAACAAGCTGCTGCAGGCGGTTGGCAGCGCCGAGTTCAAGCGCTGGCACCCGATCAACCAGGCGGCGGCGTTTCATCACGAGTTCATGAGCATATTCCCCTTTCCCGACAACTCGGGCAAGGTCGGGCGCATGCTCATGAACTATTTCCTGATGCGGGCTGGCTACCTGCCGGTCGTGATCCATTCCATCGATCGCCAGCGCTACTACGAGAGCCTGCGCGGGTCGGTGCAAGGGCTGCGCGAGCTGTTGATCGAGTCGATGGAAAACGGGCTCGACTGCGGCTTGCGCTGCCTCAGCGAGCTGATCGCGAAGCCGACCGTCTGCGTGCAGTGAGCGCGCGCCGATCCGACGCCCAGACCGGGCCCCGCCGTAAACGCAGCTAGGTGGGCAGCGCGATCAGAAGAAGACGCGATAGCCGAGCGCGGCGCGCGGGCCGAGCACGCGCTGCTGTACGCGGTAGCGCGCGTCGTCGCCGCTGCTGGCGGTGGCGTCGGGTGCGTACAGGTAGCCCAGGTCGAGCAGCAGCGCGCCGATCCCGGGCTCGAGCCCGACGGTGACGGCGCCGCCGGCGCACCAGGTGACACCGAGCAGCGGCTTCTCGTTCTCGTGGAGCCGGGCGTCGCCCAGCATGGTGCGAACGGTCACCGCGCCGGCGTAGACCAGCGCCCCCGCGTCGACGCGAGCGCCCATCGTCAAGCGGCCGGCGGGCGTCGTCAGCCGCAGTGCCTCGGCCTCGGCAAAGGCCACCAGCGGCATCTGGTGCAGATAGAGCTCGATCGTCGAGGAGGGCAGGGTGGCCAGAATCGTCTGGCTGCTGCCGGTGAACAGGTAACCGGCGCGCGCGCCCGTCGACAGCCGCTCTTCGAGCAGCGGCAGGTAGTATCGACCGGCCAGCTCGGCACCGGGAATGCCGGGGTTGAACAGCGCTCCCAGATCGAAGCCGAAATATCGGCTCGGGCGATAGGGCGATGGCGCTGGTTGCGACGCGGCTGCCGGCGCGGCGACCACCGGCGCGGGCTGGGGCCGGGCCACCGGGGGAGCGATCGGCAGCGCGGACGGCGGCGGCTGCGGCGCCACCAGGTCGGGCAGCACGGTGGCGGTGCCGACCTCGTCGGGCAGCGGCGCATCCGTGCTCTCGGTGCGGATCGCGCTGACCGCCACGTAGATCGCCGTCGCGTTGCTCTCCTTGGACCGCACCTCGACGCTGAGCTGGGCCGGGCCGGTGCCGACGTCGGCAAAGCTGACCAGCGGCCGCGACAGCCGGTCGCGCGGGAGCCTGGCGCGCGGATCGACGGCCAGCACCTGGCTCTGGTCGACGACCACCTGGCGATCGAGTCTGACGACGAGATGCAGCCGGACGTTCTTGGTGCCCTTCTTGAGCACCGCGCGCGCTGCGATCTCGACCGCGGTCGGCTCGGCAACGCGAAAATCGAGCGCGCTGCCGGGGTAGACGACGTAGCGCCTGCGATCGCCCGGGTGCTTCAGCTCGGCCGCGGTCTGCTTGGAGAGCGGCACGATCGCGGGGCTCTCGGGCGCCGCGGTCGTCGCCAACAGTGCCAGGCCGAGGACTGGTCCGATCATCGCTCGCTTTCACCCCGCCGGGGCCAGAGCGCCAAATTAACACCTCTGCGCGCGATGCAACCTATATTTTCGGTGGCCGTGCGACCGCTCCTTGACACGCTGGAAACCCCCAAGGTATTGGACATCTCTTGGATTCAAAGGCAGCGGGGAGGGAGTCGAGATCGACCCCTTTTTGCGGAGCGTGTCCATGGCAGAGCATTCGGAGATGTCGGGCGACGAGCACGGGCCTCGGTCGTCGGGTGGCGGCGGGAACGGCGTCGGCTCCGAGTTGTACCTCGACACCATGGCCGAAGTGAGAGGGCGCGAGTCTCCACTTCGGGCGATCGGATTTGTCGCCGTCTTCGCGGTCATCGCCTTGGTGATCGGAGCCGCCTACTGGTGGTGGGTGCAGGGTACCAACAAGATCACGGCGCTGGTCAAGGAGGCGCGCGAGCTGCAGAAGGCCGACGATTTCGTCGCGCTCAACAAGGCGCAACAGAAATTCGACGAGGCCATGGCGGTACGCTCGGACCCGCGCGCCGTCGCCGGTCTGGCCTACGTCTACACGTCGCTGTGGGGCCTGTACGGCGTCGAGGACAAGAAGGCCGACGCCGAGAAGTACGTCAAGCTCGCGGTCGAGGCCGACGTGCCCAACGGCGACCGCTTCTCGTCCGAGGCCTATCTCAAGATCTTCAACGGCCAGCCCGAGGAGGCCAAGACCATGATGGTCAAGGTCATGGATCGGGGGGCGCAGCAGGATCCCAAGATGCTGCACGCGATCGGGCTGGCGCTGGTGCTGCAGGGCAAGACCCGGGACGGCCGTGAGATCCTGCAGAAGTCGATCGACCTCTCGGCCGGCGGCGCGCGACCGTCGGTGGCGATGGCCGAGACCTTCCTG
>JAFGSX010000147.1 GCA_016934455.1 Deltaproteobacteria bacterium | reverse complement strand
GATCGCGGTCCGCGTGGCCGGTGCGCCGCGGCCGGATCGCGGCAGACCGGGCGGCCGGCAACCGGCGCGGCACCGGCGCCGCCGCCCACAGCGAGGTGGACGATGAGCAAGAGCCGTGGCGAGGCGATCATCGAGCAGCGCCTGGCCGAGCTGGATCCGGCCACCCCGCGCTACGCCGCACTGGAGGCGGCGCTGCAGTTCAAGTCGTCCTGGGTGCGGCTGGGCGAGGTACTCTCCGAGGTGCGCGAGACCCAGTCGTTCCGCGACTGGGGCTACGAGAATTTCGATCACTACTGCAAGGACGAGATCCGCATCACCCGCGAGACCGCGGCCAAGCTGTGCCGCAGCTTCGGCTATCTGTCCGAGACTCAGCCGGCGCTGGTCGTCGCGCCGGCGGCCGGCGAGGCGCCGCCGCGGGTTCCCGATCTGCAGGCGGTCGACCTGCTGGCCCGGATGCAGAAGAACAGGCAGGTGCCCGAGCCCGTCTACCGCGACCTGACCCGCGCCACCTTTGCCGAGGACCTCGGCGCGCAGGAGCTGCGGCGACGGCTGCGCGAGGAGGCGCCGGCGGCCTTCGCGCGCCCGAGGCCGACCTCGGGTGACTCGCGCAAGCTGCTGCGCTCGGCGCTGTCGCAGGTGGCGCGCCTGATCGAGACGCTGCAGGCCGTCGAGCAACTGGATGACACTATTCTCGAGCAAGCCGAGGCCTTGCGCAGCATGATCGCGGGCCGGCTCGAGGAGATCGGCTGACCCGGGGAGTGCGGCGATGGACACCACACTCGTTCTGCTGACGGCGCCGCTGCTGATCGGCGAGCTCGTGCTCAAGATCGTCGCGCTGGTCAGCCTGTACCACCGCCCGGCCGATCAGGTGCGCGGCCCCAAGGCAGCCTGGGCGGCGGCGATCGTGCTGCTCTCGATCATCGGCTGGGCCGGCTACTTCATCTTCGGCCGGAACGAGAAGTGACCGCGCCGGTGATCGCCATCCGCGATCTGCGCCGCCGGTTTCGCGACGTCGAGGCCCTCGCCGGCGTCGATCTCCAGGTCGCAGGGCCCGGCGTGTTCGGCTTTCTCGGCGTCAACGGCGCCGGCAAGACGACCACGCTGCGCATCCTGGCCGGACTGATCCACGCCACCGGCGGCGAGGTCCGGCTGTTCGGCGAGCCGGTCGCGATCGGCCAGGCCGAGGTACGCCGCCGCATCGGCTACCTGCCGCAGGACCCGGTGTTCTTTCCGTGGTTGACCGGAGAGGAGACGCTGCTGCTGGTCGCCGACCTGTTCGGGTTGCCCGGCGCCATCGCCCGCCGCCGCGCTGGCGAGTGGCTGGAGCGGCTTGGCCTGGGCCACGCCGCCCGGCGCCGGGTCGGCGGTTACTCGGGCGGCATGCTTCAGCGACTGGGGCTGGCGCAGGCGCTGATCAACGAGCCCGAGCTGCTGCTGCTCGACGAGCCGGTCAGCGCGCTCGACCCGGTCGGCCGCGTCGAGATCCTGACGCTGCTGGGCGCGCTGAGCAGCCGCGCCACCGTCTTCATGTCGAGCCACATCCTGGCCGACGTCGAGCGGGTGTGCGGCGAGGTCGCCATCATCGACCACGGCCGGATCGTGGTACGCGACCGCACCGACGCCCTGCGCGAGCGCTTCCTCAAGCCCGAGTTCGAGCTGGCGCTGGCCGGCGCCGCGGCGCCGCTGATCGCCCTGGCCAGCGGCGCGCCCTGGATCGAGCAACTGCGCGTGATCGAACAGGGCGAGTTCGGGGCCACGCTGCGGATCGCGGTCACGGATGCCGCGCTCGGCCGCCGCGAGCTGCCGCGCCTGATCGCGCACAGCCAGGTCGAGCTGCTGCGGTTCGATGCCGCGGTGCCCACGCTCGAGGAGGTCTTCATCCGCATCGTCGGCAGCCGCGGCGCGGCGGCGGAGGGAGCGTGAGCGGCCTGCTGCCGTTGCTGCGCAAGGAGCTGCGCGAGCTGCTGCGCACCTATCGCGCGCTGGTGGTGGCGGTGGCGTTTGTGATCGTCGGCCTCGGCTCGCCGCTGGCCGCCAAGCTGACGCCGCGCCTGCTGTCGTCGCTGGCGTCGGATCCGACCGGCGGCGTCGAGCTGGTGCTGACCCGTGAGCCGTCGACCAACGACGCCCTGTTCCAGTACCATAAGAACCTGGCGCTGCTGCCGGTGCTGGTGATCCTGCTGGCGATGGGCAGCCTGAGCAGCGAGCGGCGGCGCGGCACCGCGCAGCTAGTGCTGACCAAACCGATCAGCCGGCGCGCCTACCTGCTCGCCAAGCTGATCGCTCCGGGCGCGCTGTATCTGGCCGGCATCGCGGTCGCCGGCGGCGGCTGCCTGCTCTACACCTGGCTGCTGTTCGGCGCGGTCGACGTCGGCGGGTTTATCCTGCTCAATCTCCTGTACCTGCTGGCGCTCTGGTTCTACCTGGCGGTGACGGTGCTGGCGAGCGCGGCGCTCGACAGCGCGATCGCCGCCGGCGGCGTCGGCCTGGCGGCGTTTGCCCTGTGCGGGCTGCTCGGCTCGTTCGATCGCATCGGCCGCTACTCTCCCGGCGGGCTGTTTAACGCGGCACTGGCGCTGGTGCGCGGAACCGATCGCGCGGGCCTGGTGCCGTCGCTGGTGGCGACCGCGTTGCTAATCGCGGTCTGCGCCGCGATCGCCGATCGCGTCCTCGAGCATCAGGAGCTGTGAGCCGTGCGCGCCATCGCCACCAGCGGGCGACCCCGGCGCTGCCCTGCGGCCGGGCGCTCGCGCCGCGCGGTGCTGCCGGTGGCGGCGCTGCTGGCCGCGACCTGCAACCAGACCGCCGCAGACGCCCCGTGCGCCCGGTTCGCGCTGTACGGTCCGGACGACGCGCTGCTCGGCGAAGCCGACCTGTGCGACCCGCCGTCGGCGCCGGGCGCGGCGCATGAGCGGATCGATCTGCGCGCCGCGCGCGGCCCGTCGGTCGCGGTCCGCAGCACGCTCGAGCTGGTCGACGGCCGGCTGCGGCGCTTCGTCTCGCTGCGCCGCTCGCCGCAGAGCGGCGACGAGGTGCGGATCGAGCAGGCCGCCGGCAGCACCCGCTGGCGCCTGCAGCAGGGCCTGGCGGTCGACCGCCGGTCCTGGCCGCGCACCTACGATGGCGTGGTGGTCGACGAGGTGCTGCCCGGCTTCGAGCCGAGCGCGAGCCTGGTCGCATGGCAGGCGCTGCTGCGCGATCGGGTCTGGCGGGCTGGCCAGAGCCTGACCCTCGAGGTGATCAACACGCGACGCGGCACACCGACCGCGCTGCAGATCGCGGCGCGCGAGCTGCGGCCGCTGACGCTGGACGGCCGGAGCATCGCGGCGGTGCGGCTGTTCGCGCACCTGCCCGGCGCTGGCCACACCATCTGGGTCGAGCAGGAAAGCGGGCGGCTGCTGGCCATGGACGGGGTGGCCGGCGTGCGCGCCCGGCGCGCAGGATTACAGCTGCCACCGCCGGCGCGGCTGCCGCTGCCGGCCAGCGTGGTCGAGGAGGAGGCCGCGGTCGCCGGCCCGCAGGTCGCCCTCGGCGGCACCTTCAGCCATCCGGCGGCCGGATCGCGCTGGCCCGTGATCGTGCTGATCCACGGCTCGGGCCCGATGGATCGGGATGAAAACGCCGGCGGCATGTTCCTGGACCTGTTCCGCACCATCGCGCACCGCGCCGGCGAGCGCGGCTGGGCAGCGCTGCGCTACGACAAGCGCGGCGTTGGCGCCAGCCGCTTCCTCGGCGAGAGCCACTCGGCGACGCTGGACGACCTGGCGGGCGACGTGCATCGGTGGCTCGGCTGGCTGGACCAGCGTCGCGACGTCGACCGCGAGTGCCGGGTGCTGATCGGCCACAGCGAGGGCGGCTACCTGGCGCCGCTGGTCGCAGTGGAGGCGACGCAGGTCGCCGGCGTGGTGCTGCTGGCGGGGCCGGCCAGCCGGCTCGACTACGTCGTGCGCGCCCAGCAGCGCCTGATCATGCGCGCCCACGGTGCCGACGCGGCGCTGATCGCGGCGTCCTCCCGCCAGCAGGACGCCCTGTTGCGCGTCGTCGCGAGCGGCCGCGACCGCATGCTGGAGACCCCGGGCGTGGCGGACGAGAGCGCGCGCTGGCTGCGCAGCCACCTCGAGCACGATCCGGCGACGGTGCTGCAGCGGCTGCGCGCGCCGCTGCTCGCGATCTACGGCGGCGCGGACCTCCAGGTGCCGCGCAGCGAGGCAGAGCAACTGGCCGGCGCGCTGCCGACCGCCGCTCGCGAGCGCGCCGCGATCGTCGTGCTCGAGGGCATCGACCACCTGCTGATGCGAACGTCGGGCGGCGGCGACCTCGGCTGGTACGCCGACCCGGACCGCGCGCTGGCACCCGAGGTCCTCGATGCGCTGCTGCGCTGGCTGGAGTCGCTGCCCTGCCGCGGCGCCCGATGACGAAGGCCGCGCGCGGATGATCAGCTGGTGCCGGGGTCCTCGTCGTCGGTGATGACGGTGTCGCTCTCGAGCAGCTTCTCGAGCGTCAGCTCGGACCGCCGCAGCCCCAGTCGCGCGAGCAGCTCGCGCACGGTCGGATAGTCGGCGAGGATGGCGTCGATCGCCGCCACGTCGAAGCGCCACAGCTCGACCTCGCCCTCGGCCCGCACCGTGGCGGTGCGCTGCTCGTGACCGATCACCGCGATCTCGCCGAAAACCGCGCCCGGTCCCAGCGTGGCCACCTGCCTCTCGCCGTCCAGCGCCTCGGCCGTCACCCGGACCATACCGCTGCGGATGACGAACATGGCGTCGCCGGTATCGCCTTCGCACACGATCGTTTCGCCGACGCCAAAGCGCACCGACACGGCGGCCTCGAGCATGCGCTTCCGCCCGGCGTCATCGAGCAACTCGAACAACTTGCTCTGCTTGGCGAAGGCCGCGGCCTCGACGTCGCGCTCGTTGGCCATTGGTTTCTCCCCGATCGCGGCCCCAGTGTCGATGGCCGCGGTCTCTCCTGTCAAGGTGGCAGACGCCAGATCCGGCAGCCGTTAAATAAAACGCAGCCCCCCGGCATCTATACCTCGAACGCGGCGGGCGAATGCACGCGCTGGTCACAAGATTGGAATTTTTTGCGGTTTTGAGCGATGCTATGAAAAAGAGACAGAGGCGAGGTTAAGCATGAATGCGCTTCTTCTGCTGTTGTGTATGGGAGCCGTTCCAGCCGATACCGGCCTGGTTGACCAACCGGTGGCGACCCGGGAGGGGCCAACGCAGCTCACCTTCAACATCGAACCCAAGTCGACCGAGATCTATGTCGACAAGAGAAAGCTCGGCCGCGCCGACCGAGTCAAGGCACACAGGGTGCGCCCCGGCAAGCACGAGATCCGGCTCGTCTACAAGAGGGACGAGACCGAGTTCGATGTCAGCGTCGCGCGCGGACAGTCCCTCGAGATCAAGTACGCCTTCGAGGACTCCGGCAATGAGATGCCGCCCCCCGCCGAAGAGGGGAAAAAGGGCAAGGCCAAGGGCAAGAGCAAAGAAAAGGCCAAGCCAGCGCCCGACGACGACGACATCGGGGGCCAGTCACCGGACGACGAGGGCAAGAAGAGGGAACCCGAGCCTGAGCCCATGCCCGATCTCGATGACGACATTCCCCCCGACCCCACGCCGTAGTCGCCAGCGTCATTTCTTTGTCAGGTGATAGAACAGCGTCCGTCGGAGAGCGGCCGATAAGCCGGGTTCTGTTCCCGCCGCGAGCTGCGGCGGGCGACGACCATTCCTCTAGGGCTGCAGTTGCCTGCAGCCTCCAGCGGCCTTACCCGAGCCGCGTGGGCGGGCCACCCACTGCGCCGTCGACGAGCGACGCGCCTCGGCTCCTATTCGGCCTTGCTCCGGGTGGGGTTTTCCGTGCCGCCCGCGTCACCGCGAGCGCGGTGCGCTCTTGCCGCACCTTTTCACCCTTGCCAGCGCGCGCTTCCACGTCGACGGCTCGGCCGCACCCGATGGCCGGCGCTGGCGGTGTCTTTTCTGTGGCACTTTCCTTCGGGTCACCCCGAGTCCCCGTTAGGGACCACCCTCGCCCTGTGGAGCCCGGACTTTCCTCCCGTCCCGCAGCGCGGGACCGGCGGCCGCCTGGCCGCCTCCGACGGACGCTTCGATGTTACTCAGGTCGTGGCGTTGATGTCGAGCGGCCAGAACGCATCCGCGGTGCGCCTGAGCTCTGGATGGATGGCGTGCTCGAAGGCGGCCACCTCCACCCGCTTGCGCCAGCGCTTGAGCCGCCTCACCAGCGGCACGAAATCGCCGTCGCCGGAGACGATCAGCACGCTGTCGACCCGGTGGCGCGCCTCGATGACGTCCATCGCCAGCGCCATGTCCCAGTCGGCCTTGACAGTGCCATCCGGTCGCTGCGAGGGCCGCTTGACCTTGACCGTGTAGCCCATCTCGCGCAGCGCGTGGGCGAACTTCTCGAATCCTGGTTGCCCGTTGTCGACCACGTACGCGATCGCGACCGCGCGCTCGCGCTCGCCGACCAGGTCCAGCACCGAGCCAAAGTCGAACTGCCGGCCGCAGGCGCGCAGGGCCGAGGCGCCGGCGTTGGCGGCGTCGACGAACAGACCGACCCGCTCCTCGCGCCGGGGCGGCCGCGGCAGCGCCTCCTCGTCCGAGGTCAGCGCCATGCGGCGCGCGGTCTTGAGCGCGTCCCGCAGCCGCGTCAGCCGCTCCTGGGTCGCCCGGTCGCGCACCACCAGCGTCTGCAGCAGGCTCTGGTGCTCACCGCGAGCCACCTGCGCCTGTTGCTCCAGATCGGCCAGCCGCTGCTGCAGTTGCTCGTTCTCAGCGCGCAGCGCCTCCAGATCGAGCGCCGCCCGCCCTTTCTTTTCCAGGTGGCGCAGCTTATGCGCCAGCCGATCGCGCTCTTCCGTCAAGCGCTGGATGGCACCCGGATCGCCCGCCGCCCGCTGCTCTTCCAATTCGCGCAGCCTGCGCTCCGCGCGCTGCGCGGCGGCCTCGGCCTCGCGCCGCAGTCTCTCCTCGGCGCGCAGGGCGTTCTCCTTGCGGCCGACCGCCACCATCAGCTCGGCGCGCTCGCGCTCGAGCTGGGCCACCCGTCCCTCCAGCCCCTGAAGCTGCCCGCGCGCCTCGTTGACCTGAGATTCGTAGGCGTCGAGCCTCTGCTTGAGCGCCTGTACGCGCGCGTCGTCCTCGGCGCCGGCCGGACCAGACGCCGGCGCGCTGGTCCGCATCGAATCGACCAGCTCCTGGATCAGCTCCCCGGCCAACCGTTGCGCCTCGCTGCGATCGTCGCGCAGCAGCGCCCAGGTCAACCTCGCCCGCTCGCGCCTGAAATCGAGCGCCTGGTATCCCTGCAACCGCTCGGCGATCTTGCCGTCGGGCAGCGAGGCGACGATGTGCCGCTCCTTGAGGCAGACCCGGTCGAGATCGCGCACCACCGCGTGCGCGACGTCCAGGGAGGCGAAGAACCAGCCGCCGACGGCGCCGACCAGCTCCTCCTTGCCGAGCATCTGCGCGCGGGCGCCCTCGCGCGGCGCCGCGTGGTTGTAGATGGCCTCCAGGCGACCGCGGTCGAGCGCCGAGTACAGCAACACGACCAGGGTCGGCGCGTCGACCTCGCCGCAGAGCCTGCGGTAGAGCTCGTTGAACTGCGCCGAGCGAGGCTTGGGTGTCTGCGGTGCAGCCATGCGCGTCGGTGACGACTCCTAGAAGTCGATGGTCAGATCGTAGGCCATGCTGCCACCGGCGGGCGCGCGCACACAGAGCAGATAGCGCCCGGCGGCGGAAGGGTTGAACACCAGCAGGCGCCCGTCGCCGGTGGTGACGCCGCGCGCCACCTCGCCGCTGTCGCTGGCGCGCAGCAGCACCAGCTCGACGTCATCGGGCATCGAGGTCGCCCGCAGCGCGGCGCTAAGGGTACCACCGGCGACCAGGCTGACCGCATAATGGTCGTAGTCATGCCGGCACAGCACCGCCTGGATGGCGCCGGCGGCGAGATCGACCGCGGTCGCGACCGAGTCGTTCTGCTCGTAGACATCGTCTCGGCAGATCTGCAGCGAATAGGGCCCGACAGCCCCGCCAAACCCATAGACGCGCGCCTGGTAGGTGCCGGGCAAGGCCGGCCGGTGATCTATGACCTCGCTGTCGGTGACCCCCTGCGAGATCGCCACCTGCCGCAAGGAGGGGTCGAGCAGCGCCAGATCGAGATCGCCGACCGCGTGCATGAAGCGCAGGTCGAGGTGGATCGGCCGGGTCTCGGGCGCCCCGACGGCAAACGCAAAGAAGTCGTCGTCGCGCCAGCAGATCTGGCCGGCGACGACACCCTCCGGCACCGTCGCCGGGTCCCGCATCGAATCGTTCTCCTCGTAGGCGTCGTCGACGCACTGGCCGGCCCCGAGGTAGAGCGAGTAGTAGCTGGAGGTCGCGCAGCCGCTGCCGACACATGCGTAGTATTGCCCGGTTCGCGGAGCATAGGACTCGACCGCTCGCTGCGCGGCGCCGCTGGTGTCCTGGTCCAGCACCGTCGTGCCATCCGGCGCGAGCAGGGTCAACACATCGCCGGAGCACGCCTGCTGCAGCACCTGGGTCACGGTGATCAATTGATGGGCGTCCACCGCGAACGAGAAGCAGTCGGTGTCGGTGGCGCAGACCACCGCGTGCAGGGTGGTGTCGACGTGCACCGGAGACGCCTGGCTGATGCCGTCGTTCGGCTCGAAGGCGTCCGAGCCGCAGCTCGTGGTGCCTCCATCGACCCAGGCCTGCAGGCGATAGCGGGACGGCTGGTCGAGGTTCTCGGACCAGACCTCGATGTAGGCGGCGCCCGGCTGCGGCACCGCGAGCTGGGCATCCGCCGTCCCCAGAGCCGGATCGCAGCTTCGCAGCAGGTGAGCGCCCGTCGGCAAGCGCAGCAGCATGAGCACGATACTGCTCGCGTTGGCGCACTCGATGTGCGCGTGCACGGTCTCGTTGGATTCGCGGCCGATCGAGTACCAGTCGTGGTCGCCCGGGCAGAGCACGGCATCGATCGGCTCCGAGGTCAGCGGCGTCGCCTGCGCACGGTAGTCATTGTCCTCGAACAGGTCATCCTGGCAGCCGCCGCTGTCGGCCGCTCCGTCCGACTGCGGCCCATCGGTGTCGGGCTTGTCTGGCTCGCCTCCGTCGAGGCTGGCATCGGGTCCGGAGCCGGCGTCGACCCGCTGTAAATCGCCAAGCCCGGCGTCGGTCGGGCGCACGTCGCGGCCGATCCGGTCGCGACCTGGAGCATCGGGCCGACGGCCGCCGTCGCGCCGCGGCGCCGCGTCGGCCGACCCGCCGTCGGCCCAGAGATCGGGCGCGCAGGCAGCCGGCAGCGGGCCCCCGGTGCAGGTCCTGCTGATCGGATCGCAGCGCTCGCCCTTGGCGCACTGCCCATCGTAGCTGCAGCGCGGGCGGCACACCCCGCCGACGCAGAGGTAGCCGTCGGAGCAGACCTCGTTGCTCTCGCAACAAAGGTATTTGGGCCAACACCCGGTTCCGGCGACCACGCCCGCGACGGCCAGCAGCGCGGAGCCGATCCGCATCAGCCGATGTCCGGGGCAGACCACGATCGCGACGGCATCAGGACGACGGGTAGCGGCGACAGGCCGGCGTCTTGGCGCAGATGCCCTTGCCGCTGGTGCCGGTGACGTAGGACGGCTCGTAGCCGGTCGGACAGGTGGTGTAGGAGTTGAACGCAGTGACGTCATTGGGACCGCCCTCGCACAGACCTGTCTCCTGATCATAGGTATAACCGGCATCGCTGCCATTGATGTAGCAGCCCGTGTTATCGGCAGGATCAGCCACCTTGGGGACCTCGAGGGTGACGCACTCCAGGGTCGAGAAGGCGCCGGTCAGGTGCAACAGATCGCCGACGTTGGTACCACTGAATTCGAACAGGTTGCGCACGCCGAACGAGCTGGCAAAGGTCTTGAAGACCTGGATGTCGGCATAGGCATCCCGTCTCTCCATCCCGGCCGGTGGCGTCGGCATGATGATATCGGTGGCGTTGTCTGTGTAGATTTGCCACTTGCCTCGCCCCCAGTCGAGGTTGAGGCGGTAGAAGCTGGCACCGGTCACACCCTGTGTCTGGCTGTACCCGGTTCCCTGGTGGTAGGCGCCCCCGCGCGGGAAGTCGAGAAAGGCGGCGACCGGGAAGGTGTTGGCCTCGGTCGCCGAGACGGTGTTCGCGATCGAGAACAGCAGCGACGTGTGCAGCGCGGTGCCGATCGACTCCAGGCCGAGCGCCATGGCCAGCGCCACGTAGGGCGAGCCCTCGATGCCGCTGTGCGGCGCTGCGAAGTCGACGATGACCTGGCCGCGGGCCGGCGGATGGCAGGGATCGTTTGGAGGACAGGCCGCCGGATCGACGACCCCGTCCACCGGATCGTCGGCGTCCGGCGAATCGAGGCCGGCGGTCAGCCCCAGCGGTACCCAGCCGGCGCCCGGCGCCAGCGAGCCCAGGAACAGGATCGCGCCGCTGATGTAGTCGTTGGTCCCCGGCTCTTTTGGCAGCGTCGGCACGGCAAAGGTGGCCGACTGTCCCAGCAGCTTGTCCGGGACCAGGGTCTGCGACGCGGCCGGGTCGAAGGTCCAGGTCTCCGGCTCGCCGGTGGTCGGCTTGTCGACCTCGACCAGATTGAGGTTGCCGATCAGGGCGTGGTCGAAGGTGCCGAAGAAAGGCAGCACACCCGACATCAGGCCGCCCAGGTCTAGCTCGCTGGTGTCGCCACCGGTCACCTCGGTGATGATCGGGCCCACGTCGCTCAGGCTGACCTTGCCGCCGATGCCCCACAGGATGCGGCGACCGGGCTCGCCGAACGCCGCGATGTAGTCCTTGATCGAGGAGCTGCCCACCCACATGTACAGACCGGAGGGCAGCGGCACGTTCTCGAAGGTGCCCACGCCTTCGAGCGCGATGGTGCGGTTCACGGTCGGGCCGAGCACGGTCGTGAAGTCGATATCGGTCAGGCTGCCGGGAACGGACATGCCGGCGATGCCGAGCTTGATATCGCCCTGGCTGTGCACCTTGCTCAGATCAAAGGTGCCTTTGGCGCCGGCCATCTTGGCGGAGTCCGGGTTACGCATCAGCACGAACAGCAGGTCGCTGGTGCCCGGCCGCACCACGGTGATGTAGCCGTAGTTGGCGTGAAACACCGAGACGTCGAGCAGGCGGTTGGCCGCGCTGACACCGACGTCGGCCACGGTGACCACGCCGTCGCTGCCGGTGGCGTTGGAGCCATCCCCACCGACCACGAGGATGCTGCCGCCGCTGCCGTCGTCGGTGCGCACCACCACCTTGGCACCCGCGATCGGGTCTCCGGTGAACTCCTCGGTGACCAGCGCCCGCAGCGTGGGCAGGGTGACCGGCGGAAAGGTGGTGACCGTGGCGGTGCAGGTCGCGCTGCCGGTGACCGCGCTCGCGGTGATGGTGGCGGTGCAGATCGCGGTCGCCGCCGCGGCGCCGGTGACGACTCCCGCGCTGGAGACGCTGGCACAAACGTCGGCGCTGGTGGCCCAGTTGAAGGCCGCCAGCGGCGCCAGGGCGCCCGAGCTCATGAAGCCGGCGACGCTGAGATTGGCGGTCTGGCCAGCGCGCACCACCAGCGTGCTGGGCGTGATCTCGCAGGTATCGGCGGGCGGCACCTGGCTCTCGTCGACGCAGGTGCCGCTCAGGCAGACCTGGCCGCTGGGACAGGATCCCGGGAGGTCGGGGCGGCAGTTGTCGCCGCAGATGCAGAGGCCGCGCCTCACATCGCAGTGGCAGTTGGCGCCGGTCGCGGTGCAGTCCTCATCGGTTGTACAGTAGAGCTTGACGCAGCGGCGGATGCCATCGGCGTCGGCCACGCAGTCGTAGCCGCCACCGCAGTCCCTGGGCGCGTCGCATTCGTGGCTCGGCCCGGCGTCCTTGGGCGTGACCGGCGGCGGGCACGCGGTCGACAGGGCTCCGGCCAAACCCACTGCCAACGTCGCTGTCAATGTCTTCATCCGATGCCAGTTCTTCATCATGTGCTCCTCATGTGCTCTTCCCCGCTTCACGGAGCGGGCGGCACAACCGAAGTATCCCAGTAGTACGGCCTTTGGCCGTTTTCAAGCCGCGCCGACGTTTTTTTTTGGAGCGTCGCGTCAGCGGACCCATACCGCTTCAGCGGCCCGAGATCGCCGCGACCGTCGCCGGCAGCGTCTGCTCGGCCGGCCCCTCGACCAGCAGGTCGGTGACGCGCGGGGTCAGCTCGGTCGCGCTAAGATTGAATTCTATGACCCGGGCTCCAGCGCGCTTGGCGAGCAGGGGCAATTCGCTGGCCGGCGCCACCGCGGCGCTGGTGCCGATAGACAGCACCAGATCGGCCTCGAGCGCCAGCGCTGCCGCCTCTTCGACGACCGCGCCGGGGAGCTGCTCCCCATACATCACGACGGTCGGCTTGAGCGCGTTTCCGCAGCCGCAGCGCGGCGCCCGATCCGGAACGCCGGCGGCTCGCTTGGCCGGGTAGATGGCGCCGCAACCCAGACAGTGCAACCGGCCGATGCCGCCGTGGTACTCGAGGACGCGCTTGCTGCCGGCCAATTGGTGCAATCCGTCGATATTCTGGGTCACGATCGCGCGCAGCAGCCCCATCCGCTCGAGCGCAGCCAGAGCAAAATGGGCCGGGTTGGGGGCGGCCTCGACGACGAGCTGACCGACGGCGCGAAACATCTGCCACACCCGGTCCGGATCGGAGACAAAGGCGTCGATGGTGGCGTAGACCCTCGGGTCGAAGCGCCGCCACAGCCCGCTCTCGCCGCGAAAATCGGGCACCCCGGAGGCGACGCTGACGCCGGCGCCGGTCAGCGCCACCGTCCTGTGCGCCCGCGCCATCAGCTCCGCAGCGGCGCG
>JAFGSX010000146.1 GCA_016934455.1 Deltaproteobacteria bacterium | reverse complement strand
GACCTCCCCCGCCACCGCGGCCGGGGTAAATCGCTGCTGCCACAGCTCGGTGATGACCGGCCGCTCGGCGATGATGTTGATCAGCGAGATGTAGGGGATGCGCAGAATCAGGCGGTAGATCAGCCAGGACAGCGCCGACACCCGGTAGACCATGACGGTCGGCGTGTTGACCAGCGCCGCCTCCAGCGTGGCGGTGCCGGCGGCCACCACGGCGGCGTCGGCGGCCGCCAGGATCTCGCGCGCCTTGCCGTCGACAACCTCGATCGGCGCCTTCGCTCCAAAGGCGGCCTCGAGCAACGCGCGGTCGACGGTCGGCGCCCGCGGCACCAGGAAGCGCAGCGGCAGCTCCTTGCCCAGCAGCCGGGCGGCCTCTCCGAGGTCCGGGGCGATGCGCCTGATCTCGCCGCGCCGGCTACCCGGCAGCAGCGCCACCACCTTCTCATCGGGTCGCACGCCGAGCAGCGCGCGCGCCGAGTCGCGATCGAAGCAATCGCTCATCTGCTCGACCGTGGGATTGCCCACGTACTCGGCGCTGACTCCTCGTCGGCGATAGAACTCCACCTCGAACGGAAAGATCACCAGCATGCGTTTGACGAATCGCCGCACCAGCTTGGCCCGGCCAGGTCGCGTCGCCCACAGCTTGGGGCTGATGAAATAGACCACCGGCACATCCGCCGCCTTGAGCTTGCGCGCCAGCCGCAGGTTGAAATCGGGGGCGTCGATCAGCAGCGCCGCCCTGGCCGGCCCTCGGCGGGCGGCGGCGAGCGCGGCGGCCATGGTGCGCAGCACGCGCGGCAACGCAAACAGCACGTCGCTGAAGCCCATCAGGCCCAGGTCGCGGGCATGGCCGACCAGCTCGACTCCGGCCGCCTGGCAGTGGTCGCCGCCGATGCCGACGAAACGCGCCTCGGGCAGCCGCGCGCGCACCGCCTCGACCACGCGGCTGCCGTGCTGGTCGGCCGACGCCTCGCACGCCACGACCAGGAACACCGGCGCGCGGTCAGCGGGCATGGCGCGTGCCTCCTCCACCCCGCTCCACTCCGACCAGGCTCAGCCGCGCGCGGCTGGCGGCGCGCACCAGCGTCGCCCGGTCGAGCATCAGCGTGCCGCCGGCCTCGATGGCCAGCACCTGCACGCCGACGGCGGCGCAGACCTCGATCGTGCGCAGGCCGATGGCGGGCAGATCGAAACGCCGGTCCTGGCCGGGCTTGAGGCCTTTGCAGACCACGACGCCACCGCGCGCGATCCGCGAACGGCCCCGCCCCAGCTCGGCGCCGCGCCGGATGCAGGCATCGGTGCCCTCGATCGCCTCGATCGCCAGGATCGACCCGCCGCGCACCACCACGGTCTGTCCGACGTCGACGGGCGCCAGATCGGCCAGCACGCCGAAACCGAACTCGATGTCCGCCTGTTCGGCGGCGGTCGGCCGGCGCTTGCCGAGCACGCCCGCCGGCGCCAGCGCCTCGGGCACGAAGGCGCTCGCGTCGACGATGCGCACCCCCTGCTCCTGCAGCAGTTCGGCGATGGCGCGCAGCGCCGCATCATCCTTGAAGTGGCGCAGTCGCAGCAGCAGCCGCGCCGCCAGCCAGTCCGGCCGCAGCCGTCCGAACAGACGGCGCTTGGTGACACCGCCCGCCATCACCGCCTCGGCGGCGCCAAAGGCGCGAAACAGCTCGACGATGGCGCCCAGATTTCCGATCGGCACCTCGGCAAAGTGATCGGCGCTCTGCCGCAAGCCGTCGCTCGCCTCACCCTTGAGCGCGGCCACCACGACCCGGCGCCCGCGGCGCCGCGCTCCATCCGCGATCATGGCCGGTAGTTGGCCATTGCCGGCGATGATGCCGAGCGCGCCCTGCCCCGCTGTTCGGTCGACGCTCATGCGGCGTGCGCTGGCCCTGAGACCACGCGGCGCTCAGTCGGCGCTCTCGACGTCGGCTTCGCCCCGCCGCGCGTGCGCCAACCCGCGCTTGGAGCCGCGCGCGAATGAGATCATCTGCTGCACGTCGGCCTGGTCCGGATAACGCTCGCCCAGCAGCGCCAGCGCCTGGTCGAGCTGCCGCCCCTCGCGAAAGATGGTGCGAAAGGCGGCCCGAATGGCGCGCACGCGCTCGGAGGCGAAGCCGTGCCGCCGCAGACCGATGGCGTTGATCCCGACCAGCTTGGCGCGATCGCCCTGGGTGATGCAGAACGGCATCACGTCCTGGCCCACCACCGACCCGCCCGACAAGAAGGCGTGGGCACCGATGCGCGAGAACTGGTGCACCGCGACGTGGCCGCTGATGATGGCGTTGTCGCCGACCTCGATGTGGCCCGCCAGCGCCGAGCAGTTGGCCAGGATGACGCGGTTGCCGATCCGGCAATCGTGGGCGACGTGCGAGTAAGCCATCAACAGGCAGCCCTCGCCGACCCTGGTCAGCATGCCGCCGTCCCGGGTGCCGATGTGCAGGGTGACGCATTCGCGGATCTTGGTGCCGTCTCCGATCTCGAGGCAGCCCGGCTCTCCCTCGTACTTGAGGTCCTGCGGCACCTCGCCGACCGACGCGCCCTGGAAGATCTGCACCTTGGCGCCCAGCGTGGTGTGACCGGTGACGACGGTGTGCGGTCCGATGATGCACCCCGGACCGGCCTTGACGTTGCCGCCGATGACGGCGTACGGGCCGACCTCGACGCTCGGATCGAGCTCGGCGTGGCTATCGACGATGGCGGTGGCGTGGATCATGGCTTGTTCTCCTCGGCCGGCGGTGCCGCCGCCGGCCCGTCGTCGGACTCGAGGCCGCAGCGCACTTCCAGCTCGCGCAACCGGCGCTCGAGCGCACGCATGCGCCGGCTGTGGTGATCCAGGCGTTTGACCTCGACCTGCGTGCGCAACCACAGGCCGTGTGGAATGGCGGGGTAACCCGAATAGGCCGCGCGGTCGGGAACCTCGTAGATGACGCCGGACCCGGCACCGACCCGGCACTCGCTGCCGATGCGGATGTGATCGGCGATGCCGACCTTGCCCGCGATCACCGCCCGATCCCCGATCGCGGTCGAGCCGGCGATGCCGACCTGACCGCACAGGATGACGTCCTCGCCGACCTGGACGTTGTGACCGATCTGGACCTGGTTGTCGATCTTGGTGCCGCGGCCGATCCGGGTGGCGTCGAACGCCGCCCGATCGACCGCCGCCAGCGCGCCGAGCTCGACGTCGGAGCCGATCTCGACACCGCCGATCTGGGGGATCTTGACATGGCGCGCGCCGTCCGACGCAAAACCGAAGCCGTCACCCCCGAGCTGAACGCCCGGCTGCAAGAGCACGCGGTCGCCCAGCCGGGTGCCGTTCATCAGGGTACAGCCGGGCCGGATCTCGCAGTCGTCTCCGACGAGAACGTCGTCGTCGACGTAGACAAAGGGAAAGATGCGGCAGCGGGCGCCGATGCAGGCCCGGCCGACGTAGG
>JAFGSX010000145.1 GCA_016934455.1 Deltaproteobacteria bacterium | reverse complement strand
CGAGCCGGTGCCGCCCTGACCCTCGCGGTCGCCGCCGCCGGCTGTCCCCGTGCTTTCTGCGTCGACGCCGCAGGCCCGGCGGACGCGGCCGCGCTCGACGCACCTGGCCCCGACGCGGCGCTGGAGCAGCGCGAGTCGCTGCGCGCGCCGCTGGTGCAGGGCGTCACCCTGATCCAGGCGGATCTCCGGCAGAGCCGCGTCTCGGCCAGCGACCAGCGGCTGGTGCCGATCGTCTGGGGCTCGCCGCGCGCCAGCGGCGGCGACAAGCTCGGGCTGCCCGGCACCATGCCGGCGCCCGGCTGGGCCGGCCGCTTCGGCTCCGGTCGGTTGGTGGTGTGGGCCGGCCACGAGGCCTTTTTCGGCGACGACGCCGATGGCCGTCACGACAACGATCTCCTGCGCCAGAACATCCTGGGCTGGCTGCTGGGAGAGGGCCGCCGCGTCGGCTTTGCCGGCACCCACCGCGAGTGGCTGACCCTCGCCTCGTTCTCGCCGGCGCTGAAGAGCTGGCTCGCCGTTCGCGGCGTTACCGCGTCCGACATCGGCGCGGCGCTCGACGCGCCGGTGCTCGCCCGTTACGACCTGGTCGTGATCGGCAATCCGTGGGGCGCGTGGCTGCCGGGCGAGCTCGATGCGCTGGCGCTGTGGGTCCACCAGGGCGGCCGGTTGCTGGTGCTGGGGCTGGGCTGGAGCTGGCCGACGTACAACGGCGATCCGGACAACCGGGCCTACCCGGTCAACCAGCTCGGCGAGCGCTTCGGCTTCAGGGTCGAGAACAGCTCGATCGTCGATCCCGCGACGGCGGTCGGCAGCGCGGCCAGTCCCGGCTTCGCGGTGCTGCCGCTCGCCGAGTACCTGCCCAAGACGGTGCGCGTGCTCAAGCAGGGGCGCGACGATGTCGACCAGATCAAGATCCTGGGGCCGGAGTCGCCCGCCACGCTGTACGTGATCGAGGGCCAGCACATGGGGCTCAACCTGCTGCCGAACGACTGGCCGCTGCTCAACGACCCGACCGCGGCGCTGGTCGCCCTGGACAAGATCTACGGCGCCGAGCTGGCGCTGGCCGGCGGCGCGCACCCGCCCTTCAACGGCGACGTGGTGTGGGCCGTTGCCGTCGACGACCCCGATGGCCCTTACTGGATGCACTCGGGCAACCCGATCGTCTTCAAACAGCAGGCGGGGCGCTCCGAGATCATCCCGACGTTCAACCGCGAGGGCTATCCGGGCTGGGGCCTCGGCCACGAGCAGGGCCACAACATGCACATCGAGGCCTGCCGCAACCTGTTTGTCGTCGAGGGCACCGCCGAGACCTGGGCCAACGTCTTCAATGTTTACAGCTACCTGCACAACGGCTGGAGCTGGGCCACGGCGCAGAGGGGCGACATCTTTGCCGCCGGCCACGCCTACCATGCCCAGGCCAGCCCGAGCTTCGACCTGCTGACCAGCGACCCGTGGGTCCTGCTCGGTTGCCTGGAGCTGATCTGGACGCGCTATGGCTGGGGAGGCATGCAGGCCTTCTTGGCCGGGGCCGCCGCCGACGGCGCCGCCGGCACCAGCAGCGGCGACGACGCGGCGCGCAGCGCGTACCTGGTCGAGCGGATGTCGATCGCCTACGGCGTCGACCTGGCGCCGCTGTTCGCGCACTGGGGCTTTACGGTCTCGAGCGCGACCCGGACCGCGACCGGCGGTCTGCCCCCGTGCGACATAGGTTGGTAAGATCGCCGTCGTTGGCGCGGCCGAAGCCCGGGTTCGTGTTATTCTCTTTTCGGTCGCGTTGTTCCAACGGGGTTCGCATGCGCCGGATGCTCGTCGCGCTCGCGCTGCTCGCGGTCGGCCTGCCGCTCTCCGGCTGCGACATCTTGGTCGCGCTGGGCGGCGGCGAGGGGATGGCCTGCAACGGCGACCCGGCGTGCCCGGCCGGGCTGCGCTGCGTCGAAGGCAGGTGCGTGGCCGCAGGGACAGACGCGGCGCCGCCGGACCAGGGGCTCAACGAGCACCCGCGGCCTGACGCGGCCATCGATGAGCAACGGCCAGATGCAGCCAGCGATGGTGCGCTGCCCGACGGTGCGCTGCCCGACGCCGCGCTGCCCGACGCGGCGCAAGCCGATGTGCGGCCGGAGGCGAGCGTGGCCGACGTGTCGGCGCCGGACACGCTGGCTGATCGATCGCGGCACGATCGATCGCTTCCTGAGGGGGCGTGGTTCGAAGTTCCGCGACACGATATCGTGCCAATCGAAGCAGCGCTGCGCGATCTTCGGTCTCCCGACGTGTCGCTGATCCCGTTCGACGCCGCGATCGCGGACTCCCGGGCCCCGTGGTGGAACGCGTCGTATGGCATGCGGCGGCGGGTCACGGTCGAGCACGCCGGTCCGGCGCTGACGCAGTACCAGGTCATGGTCGAAGTACCGGCGTATCAGGAGACGACCAGCGAATTCACCGACGTGCGTTTCGTCGACGACAGCGGGGGCGCCCTCGACCACTGGCTCCGCTCCTGGACGAGCGGAGTCGAGGCCGAGTTTTTGGTCGAGCTGCCGAGCATACCGACGGGCGGCAGCGGCTTCTGGCTCTACTACGGCAATGCGGCCGCGGTCTCGGCCAGCAACGGCGAGGCGACCTTTCCCTTCTTCGACGACTTCGACGACAACTCCCTCGACCTCAACAAGTGGCAGGTCGTCGAGAACACCGACAACGTGGGCACCGCGCTCGAGCAGAACCAGCGGCTCGAGCTGGCTCAAAACGAGCCCAACCGGGCGATCGCGGTCGAGGGGAGGCCGACCGCGGTGCGCATCAACTCGGCGCAGGGGGTGGCGCTGTTCTGCCGGTTGAACACCAAGCTCATCGGAGGCACCTGCCGCACGCAGACGCCGAGCCTGTGGCTCGTCGACAGCAGCGGCGCGCCGTGGTTCGAGGCCGAGTACCGGGGCTGGACCGGCGACGTGGCGGCGATCGACGACTCTTTGCAGACGACCATCATCGGGAGCACCAGCGCGCAGACTGCCCAGATCGTGGCCAGCGTGCGCCTGGCGGTGCTCGACCAGACCTACGGCGTGCGCTGGATCGAGCAGTCCAACAACGCGAGTGCCGACGCTGGCCTGGCGATCTTCAACCAGACCGCGCCGAGGACCAGCATCGTCAATATTGCCGAGCTCCGCGTGCGGCTGCGCTTTTCCGTGGGAGGCAGCACCGCCTGCCAGCAGAGCAGCGGTTTCGCTCATGCCTACCTGCGCGCCTACACCGAGCCAGAGCCGACGACGACCATCGGCAGCGCCGAGGCCTACTGATCGGATAGGATGCGCCGCATGTCAGACCGCACCGCGCTCTCCTGGATCGAGATCGACGAACGCGCGCTGCGCCACAATCTGTCCGCGCTGCGCCGCCTGGCCGGCCCCGAGCGCGAGCTGATGGTGGTCGTCAAGGCCGACGCCTACGGCCACGGCATGCTGCCGGTGGCGCGCATCGCGCTCGACTCGGGCGCGGCCTGGCTGGCGGTGTTCGACGTGGCCGAGGCGCTGGCGCTGCGCGCCGCGGGCATCGCGGCGCCGATCCTGGTCTTCGGCCCGACGCCGCGCAACCTGATCCGGTCCGCGGCGGAGGCCGGCATCGCGCTGACCATCGCCTCGCCGCACGCCGTCGACGACGTGGCCGCGGCGGCGCCGGCCGCGCTGCGCGTGCACCTCAAGCTCGAGTGCGGCACCAATCGCCAGGGCTTCCTGGCCGAGGAATTCGAGCACATCGTGCGCCTGGCCGGGCTGCCCGGTGTCGTCGTCGAGGGCGCCTACAGCCACTTCGCCGACATCGAGGACACCACGGATCACACCTTTGCCATGCAGCAGCTCAGATCGTTCGAGGAACGGGTGGCGCAGCTCGGCCGACAGGGTGTGGTGCCGGCGCGGCTGCACACCGCCTGCACCGCGGCGACGCTGCTGTTCCCCGAGACCTACTTCGACCTGGTGCGCGTCGGCATCGGCGCCTACGGCCTGTGGCCGAGCAAGGAGACGCTGGTCTCGGTCAAGCAGAGCGGCCGCGAGCCGGTGGCGCTGCAGCCGGTGATGACCTGGAAGACGCGCATCGCCCAGGTCAAGACCCTGCCGGCCGGGGTGACCGTCGGCTACGGCCGCACCTACAAGACCACGCGGCCGACGCTGCTGGCCGTGCTGCCGGTGGGTTACGCCAACGGCTACGATCGCGGCCTCTCCAACCGGGCGCACGCGCTGGTGCGCGGCCAGCGCGCCAAGGTGGTCGGCCGCGTGATGATGAACATGACCACGATCGACGTCACCGACGTCGGCGGCGCCGCCGCCGGCGACGAGGTGGTGCTGCTCGGCAGCCAGGGCGACGAGCGCATCAGCGCCGAGACCATGGCGTCGTGGCTCGACACCATCAATTACGAGGTGGTGGCGCGCGCCGAGCCGCACGGGCCGCGGGTCGTGGTGTGATCGCGATCCTGGTCGTCGATGCGCAGGGCGAGCTGGGCGACGTCGACGCGGTCGTGGTCGAGGACGACACCTATCACGTGCTGAGCGCGGATCCCGCCTGGCGGCCGGTGGCCGAGCACCCGCTGCGCGTGCTGAACGCGGCCATCGGTGCCCTCCCCGACGCCCTGGGCGACGTCACCGTCGTCGAGGAACGCCCGCTCAAGCTGTGCGCGGTGATCCACGACCTCGATCGCGAGCCGAGCTGCGACCAGCGCGCGATCGGGCTCGCCCTGGCCGAGGTTCTCGCCATCGTCCAGCGGCGCGAATTGCGCAGCCTGGCCTTGCCGCTGCTCGGCACGGTGCACGGCCGGGTTCCGGTGGCCGACGCGATCGAGATCCTGCGCGGCGCGCTGGCGGGCGCGAGCGCGACGACGCTGCGCGGGCTCGAGCTGCGGGTCGCGGCGGCGGACGTCGATCGGGTGCGGGCGCTGCTCGAACCGACAGCACCGCAACCTTGATCGAGCGTTTCCGGTATAGTCAACCGGTAGACAGGGGACGCGCGGCGCATGACGGCCACCACTTTCGCCATCGAGGTCGAGGGCCTGCGCAAGAACTACGGCCGCGTGGTCGCGGTCGACAGAGTCGACCTGACCGTGCCCGCGGGCTCGGTCTTCGGGCTGATCGGTCCCAACGGCGCCGGCAAGACCACGCTGGTCAAGATACTGCTCGGCGTGGCCTGGCCGACCGGCGGCCAGGTGCGGGTGCTGGGCAGCCGGCCGGCTGACCCGGTGGTGCGGAGGCGCATCGGCTACCTGCCGGAGCGGTTGCAGCTTCCGGCGGCGCTGACCGCGGTGGCGTTCTTGCGCTCGGTCGGCCGGCTCAAGGGCTTGGCGCGCCGCGCGCTCGACGACCAGGTGCCGCGCCTGCTCACGCTGGTCGGGCTGGAAGAGCGGGCGTGGGCGCGCCGCACCGGCACCTTCAGCAAGGGGATGGTGCAGCGCACCGGCCTGGCCGCGGCCCTGATCGGCGAGCCCGAGTTGCTGGTCCTGGACGAGCCGACCGACGGCATCGACCCGCTCGGCCGCGCCCACATGCGCGAGCTGCTGCGCGCCGCCGGCCAGCGCGGCGCCACCATCTTTCTCAACAGCCACCTGCTCAACGAGACCGAAAGGCTGTGCGACCACGTCGCCATCCTCGACCGCGGCCGGCTCCGGCTGAGCGGCCCGCTCGACGTGGTGCGAGCCGAGCGCGCGTTTCGCGTCCGCTTCGCGACGGCGTCCGACCTCGACCAGCGGGCGCTCGACTGCGGGTTTGACGTCGACGAGGAGGCGCGCGGCCGCGGTCTGAGCGAGAGCTTCAGCTTTGCCGGCAGCGAGGCCGCCGACCTGTCCGCGGCGCTGCAGCGGGCGCTGGCCGCGGGCCTGGTGGTGCGCGAGGTCCTGCCCAAGCTCAAGGATCTTGAGACCGTGCTCGAGGAGAGCGTCGGCGCCGGGGACGCGCCATGACCCTGGCCAACGTCGCGCTCGACGTGATGCGCGAGGCGCTGGCGCGGCGCTTCATCCTGGCGATCTTCGTCGCCATCGGGCTCGGCCTGCTGACCGTGGCGCTGGCGCTGGATCTCGAGGTGGTGCAGGGCACCCTCGCCGCCAGCCGGTTGTTCGGCCAGCGGCTCCAGGGGACGGCCATCATCCCGGTCGACGTGGCGCTGCGCAAGCTGTTCGGGATCCTGGTCTATCTGTTCTTCTACAACGGCGTGGTGCTCGGTGTCGTCGCCTCCTCCCAGATCGCGGTCAGCCTGCTGGCCCCCGGCCGCGTCGAGCTCTTGCTCTCGCTGCCGGTGCGGCGGGCCGAGCTGGTGATCGGCACCTATCTCGGGGTGCTGCTGATCGCGCTGCTGGCCACCGCCGCCGGCGTCGGTGGCCTGTCGCTGGTGCTCTTCTACAAGACGCACGTCGTCACCGCGGCGCCGCTGGCGGCGGCGATCGCGGGGCTGATCGGCTTTGGCGCCGTCTACAGCGTGATGCTGCTGGCGACCGCGCTGGTTCGCTCGCCGTCGCTGGCGTCGGCGACCGGGCTGGGCGTGCTGGCGCTGGGCGCGGCGGCGTCGGATCGCGCCACCTTTCTCTCCCTGTTCGACGCGGGCTGGGTGCGCCGCGCGGTCGAGATCGCGGTGGCGCCGCTGCCCCGGTTTCATCTCCTGGCGGAGGCCGGCGCCAGGGCCGCCGAGGCGGGCCAGGGCTGGCCCGGGGACACGCTGCCGCTGCTCGGCTCCACGCTGGCATTCGCGCTGGCCGGGGTGGCGGCGGCGGTGTTTGTGATCGGGCGCAAGGACTATTGAACTGAGGGGTTGTCCCCCGTCGGGGACTTCCCGGGGTCGTCGGCCAACCCCTCGCCCTTCGAGGGTCGATCTCGAAGGGCTCACCCAAGCAGCAGGTGAGATCGAGATGGATAGATCGAGATACCTGGTGTTGGGACTGCTGGTGCTGTTCATCGGAGCGGCGATCTGGCTCGGCCGCTGCGACGACGCTCGCCGCCGCGCCGCGCTGAGGGCCGACGGCGGCCCGGTCGGCAAGCCGGTGGTCTACCCGCGGCAGCAGCGCTCGCACTCGCGGCGCCACGTCACCCGCACGCCGCCGGAACCTCCCGCCGCGGGCGGGATCCCGCGCCGGTCGTCGGATCCGGTGCGGGCGCTCGAGCGGGCGGCGCTGGCGAACGACGGTGGAGGCGCCATCTTCGTCGAGGTCAACGCCATCCGCCACAGCCCAATCGTCGAGAAGATGCTGCGCTGCCGCGGCGCCGAGGCGCTGGAGGGCATGGCCGAGATGAAGCAGCAGCTCGGCATCGATCCGCTCGAAGATCTCGATCGGATCGCGGTCTCCGATCAGGTATTCGCCGTCAGCGGCTTGTTCGACGAGCTGAAGCTGCCGGCCGAGCTGGGGGTACCGAATCGCGTCGCCGACGGCGCCGATCTGTTTCGCGTGGCCGAGCCCGCCGGGTCAGGCCCCACTGCCGCCGAACCGGTGCACTATCTGGCGCTGGTCGACAACAGCCTGCTCATCTCGGGCGACGACGAGCAGCAGGTGCGGGCGGCGATCGACCGAGCGCAGGGAAGGGCCGCGGCGCAGCCGCTGCGGATCGAGGGCAGCGAGGGCGAGATCTACGGCAAGGTCGGCCGGGAGTTCATCGGGGCGCTGTTCGCGGGCGCCCGCGATCCGATGGCGCAGCGGTTGCGGGAGGTGGTGCAGGGCGGCCTGGTGCGGATGACCGTCGACGAGCAGGTGGCGCTGTCGCTCGACGTCGAGGCGATCGATCGGCAGACCGCGGACGATCTGGCGCGCGCCGTGGCCGGCGCCTTCGCCGCGCTGCGCACCGAGGCGGCGCGCAGCGGCCGTGACGACGTGGCCGACCTGCTCGAGCAGGCCCGCGTCGACCCGCGCGCCGACGGCACCTTCGCGCTCGACGTCGCGGTGCCCGGCGACATGCTGCTGCGCGGCATGGGCTGCGACAGCGAGGGGCGTCCCCTCGATCAGCGCAGCGGCTTGCCCAGCAGCTCCACCGCGTCGAGCTCGAACCAGTAGCTCTGCTGCGAGGTGTCGAGCGCGACGCGCAGCGTGTCGGTGTCGATCTCCTCGTTGAACTTGAGCTCGAGCACGGCCGGGCAGCTCGCCGTGGGATCGGTGCCCTGCCACAGCGTCTCCCAGCCGGCGCCGGTCTTGCCCTCGATCCGGCGCACCGCGCCGGGCGTCAGCGTGACGTACAGCCGGGCGCCGACGGCGCGCACCCGGCTGGCGTAGCGCAGCTCGATCCACTCGGGCTGGGGCGAGGACATGCTCTTCGTGGTCCAGGCGCTGCTGCTGTCGGCGCAGGCGGCGAGCGTCGGCGCACCGGTCGCCTGCTGCGCGCTCCAACCGGCGGTAGAGTACTCGCTCGACGCCGTTGCCCGCTGCGCCCACTGCCGGACCAGCCCGCTCGGCCAGCTCTGCACGTTGCCGTAGCTCGCGAAGTGCACGCTCCAGACCAGCGGCACTGCGGTCTGCCTCAACGCGCCGTTCTCGATCACCAGCTCGATGCCCGAGCCCGCCGGCAGCGTCAGCGTGCGGCCGGTGTCGACGACCTTGACCGTGCAGCCGGCGCGCGCCGGATCGACCAGCAGCACGCGCTCGCGCGCCCCGATGCGCGACGTGAGCAACTGCTGGTCGCACCTCATCTCGAGGTCGTGGCCGCTGGCGTCCAGGTTGTGGAGCTGGCCGACGGAGGAGTACCAGGGCGCCGCCGCGAACGGCGCGGGCGCCCGTTCCAGCGCTCCCCGTCCCCGCTCCACGGTGGTCGCCGGCGCGTCGACGCGCCTGGCGCGCCCGGCCGTCGGCGCCTTGCCGGCGCTGGCATCTCCGGGCGGCGGCAACAGCGCGATCGCGGTCAGCGCGACAACCGTCCAGGTCTCGATCATCGTCCCACCTCTGGTCTGGCGCTCCCCACCGTGCAGTTCCCGATGCTACCAACGGTTCGCTGCCGTTTTCGATCGAAATCAAGGTGGCCTGGAAGTCCGCGGGCCGCGCCTCGACGCCGGCGGCGAAATGCTCTACACCTGTGGTTCGCGGCCGCGGCGCGATCGCACCTGGCCGGAGCCGCGACGAGGAGGCCTTGATGGCACCGCATCCCCTGGCCGGAAAACCAGCACCGCGCTCGATCCTGGTCAACGTGCCGCGCCTGATCAGCCACTACTACGCGCTGCAGCCCGACCCGACGCGCGCCGAGCAGAGGGTGGCGTTTGGCACCTCGGGCCACCGCGGCTCGTCGCTGCGGAGCGCCTTCAACGAGGCGCACATCCTGGCCACCACCCAGGCCATCTGCGAGCTGCGGCGCGAGCAGAAGATCGACGGCCCGCTGTTCCTGGGCAAGGACACCCACGCGCTGAGCGAGCCGGCCAGCATCACCGCGCTCGAGGTGCTGGCCGGCAACGGCGTCGAGGTCATGATCGACCGCTCCGACGGCTACACCCCGACGCCGGTGGTGTCGCACGCCAT
>JAFGSX010000144.1 GCA_016934455.1 Deltaproteobacteria bacterium | reverse complement strand
CAGGCCCCACGTCTTCACGCTGCTGTTTTTCGTCCTAACCCTGGTCCTCCTGGAGCGCCACCGCCGCGACAACACGCGCTGGCTTTTCGCGCTGCCGCCGCTGCTGGTCGCCTGGGTCAACCTGCACGGCGGCTTTGTTATCGCCTTTGTCCTGCTCGGCTGTCACCTCGTCGACAGGCTGCAGGTCCTGGTGCGCAGCTCGCCCGGGGCGGCGCCGGCGGCGCGCCGGGGCGTGAGGTCTCTCCTCCTGGCAACGGCGCTTTGCCTGCTGGCGACGCTGGTCAATCCGCACGGCGCGCGCGCCCTCTGGTTTCCGCTGAAACTCGCCGCCGACCGGTTCGTGGTCGACCACGTCAGCGAGTTTCAATCGCCCAATTTTCATCACCAGTTGGTGCTGGGCGGCTTGATCGCCGCGCTCTGGCTGCTGCTGCTGGCGTCCAAAAAGCGGCTCGGCTTTGTCGACACCGTGTCGCTCGCGGTCTTCTTCGCGCTGGCGCTCTACTCGGCCCGGCACGCGCCGCTGTTCGCCGTCGTGGCCGCGCCGATCATGGCCGGCCTGGCGCTGGAGCTGCCGGGGGCTCGGCTGACGGCGCTGCTGGCCGCGAGCCGGGCTCGCTCCGGTCCGCTGATCGAGATCAGCCGGCATTCGGTCGGCCACCTGTGGCCGGCCGCGGCGATCGCCGTCGTCGTCGCGCTGATCGCGGGTGGGCGCGTCGACCATCGCTACCGGCAACCCGCCCGGCCGGTCGAGGCGGTGCGGTTCCTGCTCGACCAGCCACCGGCCGGCCGCCCGTTCAACGACGACGAGTTTGGCGACTACATGATCTACGCCGCCTGGCCGAGGCAGCGCGTCTTCTTCGATGGCCGCGGTGACATGTACGGCGCCGACAAGATGCGCGACTACCTGCAGATGACGCGCGTCGGCCCGCGTTTCGACCAGGTCGTGGCGCGCTACGATTTCGGCTGGGCATTCGTGCGCAGCGACTCGACCGTGGCGGGGTATCTGCGGCTGCGATCGGACTGGCGATCCGTGTACCAGGATGCGCTGGCCACGGTCTTTGTCCGCGGCGCTGGTGACGGCAGATGAGAGGCCTCGCTCGCTACCTGCTGCCGTCGCTGGCCGACGTGATCTTCGTCTGCCTGCTGCTGGCCGTGCTCGCAGGATCCGGCGAGCGGCTGCTGGCCGATTGCGACACCGGCTACCACGTGCGCGCGGGCGAGTTCATGCTGGCCACGGGCACGGTCCCGCGCCACGACATCTTCTCGTTTCACGATCCGGCGCCGCGCTGGGTCGCTTTCGAATGGCTGTCGCAGGTGATGCTGGCGCTCGGACACCGCTGGCATGGCCTGGACGGCGTGGTCGGGTTGTCGGCACTGCTGCCGGCGCTGACCTTTTGCCTGCTCTACCGGGCGCTGCGGCTTCGCGGCGGCAGCGCACTGGTCGCGGTCGCGGTGGTGGCGCTGGCCGTGGCCACGTCGGCGCTGCACTGGCTGGCGCGGCCGCACCTGTTCTCGCTGCTGCTCACGGCGCTCTGGCTCGGCGTGCTCGAGGGACACCGATCGGGGCGGCGGAACCGCCTGGCCTGGCTGCCGCCGCTGATGCTGGCGTGGGTCAACCTGCACGCCGCGTTTGTCGTCGGGCTGGCGCTGATCGCGATCTATCTCGTCGGCGCGTTGGCCCGGCACCTGGGCGCGACGGGCGATGAGCGCGCCCGCACCCGGGCGCCGCTGCGGGCGCTGTCGCTGACGCTGGCGGCCTGCGGTGTGGCCGCGCTCGTCAACCCCAACGGCATCCAGGCGCTGCTGCATCCGCTGGCGTCGCTCGGATCCTCGTTCACGATGGGCCACGTCGGCGAGTTCCGATCGCCCGATTTCCATGACCTGGCGAGCGCGCCCTTCGCGCTGATGCTGCTGTCGCTGATCGCGCTGCTGGCGCGCAGCGACCGCAAGCCCGGTCTCGAGCAGACGCTGCTGGTCGTCGCGTTCGGCTGCCTGGCGCTCAGATCGCAGCGCCACATCCCGTTTTTTGCCCTGGTCGCGGCGCCGGCCCTGGTCGACCAACTCGACGCGCTGCTGGCGCGTCATCGCGGCCGCGCGGGCGTCGATTTTATCGAGCGCCGGTCGCGCACCCTCGACGAGGTCGACGGCGCCGCGCGCGGCCACCTCTGGATCGCGGCGGCGATCGCGCTGGCAGCGCTGCTGATCGGCGGCGATAGGCTGGGCCGCGGCTTCGACGTGAAGAGCACACCGGCGGCGGCCGCACGCTTCTTGCTGGCCGAGCCGATCGCCGGCAATGTTTTCAACGAGTACGAATTCGGCGACTACCTCGTCTACAGTAGCTGGCCGCGCTACCGCGTCTTCATCGATGGTCGGGCCGACATGTACGGCGAGGCGCTGCTGCGCCAGTACTATCAGGTCGCGCGGTTGCAGCCTGGCTGGCGGGATGTCCTGGAGCGCTACGACGTTGACTGGGTATTGTTTACCGCGGACTCGGCGCTGTCGCGGGCGCTGCTCCTCGATCCGGCCTGGCGGCTCGTTCACGCCGATCCGGTGGCCAACATCTTCGCGCGCGACACCGCCGAGAACAGAGCCCTGATCGAGCGCCACCCCGGCGTGGAGCCGGTGCCCGTGACCGGGGCGTCGAACGCCGAGCGCTGACGGTCACCTCTGCAGAGCGGATTGCCGCAGGTGCGGTGCCGTCAAACTGATCTTGCTTTGCGATAAAAAATCTGTACCGTACCGTTTCACCTGCAACTGATGCAGGAGGGAGATCACAGATGAAAGCACTCGCACGGTTGGCCAAGGACGAGAGCGGCGCCACTGCGGTCGAGTACGGTCTGATAGTGGCCCTGATCGCGGCAGTCATCGTCATCATCGTGCTCGCGCTCGGCGGCAAGGTGAGCCAGGGATTCTCGATCGTCAACAGCGCAATGCCGTAACATCTTCTCTCGATTGCGCCGGCGACGACCTGTCGGCGCGGCCCCGGGAGACTCTGGTGTGCGTGGCTGCATCTGCCCGCGAAGGGCGAGGTGCGGGTGGTTCTCTCTGCCTCCAGAGGCGGGTCGGTGCCGATTTTATGGGCGATCCGGGGCAAGGCAAAAGGTGACGTAACTGTCCTTTGTCCAGGCAGCGAGATGTCGCCGAGGAGACCGGTGTTTGCCACGGAATATAACCTCCCTCTGGTGAGCTGCTTTTTCGGATTGCTGGCGGTCGCGGTGGCAATGGATGTGGCGCGGAGGCGCATCCCCAATCTGCTCTCGATCGCGCTGGCGCTGACCGGGCTGGGCGCTCAACTCGTGACTCACGGCTGGCGCGGCGGAGTGTCGGGAATCGCGGCCGGGGTCATCATCTTCGGTCTGCTCTTCTGGCCGTGGAGCAAGGGCGGCGTCGGTGGCGGCGATCTCAAGCTGGCGGCCGCCGCGGCGATCTGGCTCGGATGGTCAAGGCTCATCTCATTTATATTGATCGGCTCCATCGTTGGTGGCAGCGTTGCCCTGGTGTGTTTTGCATTTTCATCGCCAGAGGTGAGACAGACGATGCGCAAAAATGTAAAATACGCTGCCATGCTCCGGGCATGGCCCGATATCAAGGCGCCGGCTGCCGGCAGGATCTCGGTGCCGTACGCGATCGCGGTGGCAGCGGGCGCGAGTTGCGCCCTGTTTTTACCCGGGGGGCTGCAATGGTTGCGATGAAGACTTGGCGTCGAGGTCGAGCGGACACCCGCGGAGCGGCCGCGGTCGAGTTCGCCATCGTGCTGCCGCTGCTGCTGCTGCTGGTGCTGGGAGGCCTCGACTGGGGCTACTACTTTTTCATCGCCCAGGTGACCACCAACGCGGCGCGCGAGGGCGCGCGCGCCGGCTCGCTCGAGCTCGATGCCGGCGCCTCCCAGACCGCAGCCTTGGCCGCGGTCGACGACTAT
>JAFGSX010000143.1 GCA_016934455.1 Deltaproteobacteria bacterium | reverse complement strand
CGACAAACGCCGCCAGCATGACCGATAGCGTACCGCTGACACCGAGGAGGGACTCCACCAGGCGCTCGCCCACGCCGGTGGTCATCCAGAGCACGGTCGTGGCGAAGCCGGCCAGCAGCGAGGCCAGGACGCCGGCCCCTGAGAACTTCTTCCAGGCGAAGGAGAGGATCACCGCCGGCGAGAACGAGCAGCCGATGCCGGCCCAGACCCAGCTCACCGCGCTGAACACCGGCCGGGGAAACAGCAGCGCGGCCGCCAGCGCCAGCGACCCGGTGACAAGCAGCGTGATCCGCGAGATCAGCACCAGCGTTTTCTCGCCCGGATCGCGGCGCAGCGCCTTGTGTATGACGTCCTCGGTCACGGTCGAGGTGACGATCAGCAGCAGCGAGGCGCCGGTGGACATGATCGCCGCGATGGCGCCGACCAGCAGGATCCCGGCGAGCCAGGTCGGCATCAGCTTCTCGAGCATGAACGGCAAAATGTGCTCGGGATCCTCGACCGCACCGCGGCCGTAGAGCGCCAGCGCGCACAGGCCGATGCAGATCGCGCCGCTGTAGGCGAGCACGGTCCAGACGATGGCGACCCAGGTGCCGCGCCGCACCCCGGCGTCGTCGCGCATGGCCATCCAACGGGTCGAGAGCTGCGGCTGGCCGCCCAGGTAGCCGAAGAACCACGAGAAGCCCTTGAGAGCCACCAGCAGGGCCACCAGCCCGGTTGCGCCGCCGCCGAGCGACGCCATGCCGGGGCCTCCGGCGCGCAACGCCTCGCCGATCGACGCGCCCTGCTGCTGGACCACGATCAGGGCGACGACCGGAGTGACGACGAAGGTCACGATCATCAACAGCGACTGGACCACGTCGGTCCAGACCACCGCTTTGAAGCCGCCGGCGCTCGAGTAGAGGATCGTGATCAGCGCCGAGATCGCGATCCCGGTCGTCGGCTCGATGCCGAAGGTCTCGTTGAGCACCTTGCCGGTGCCCTCGAACTGCGCGTAGACGTACACCACGTAGAAGAAGACGATGGTCACCGCGGCGACCCAACGGATCGCGGTGCCCTGCGCCGCGAACTTGGTGGCGAAGTAGTCGATGTAGGTGATCACCTGGTAGCGCTCGGCCTCGGAGCGGAACTTGCGGGCCAGCAGCAGCCAGGCGCACAGGATACCGCCGACGCAGCCGAAGCAGACCCACAGCTCGGGCAGGCCGGTGGCGAAGGCGGCGCCGGTGAGCCCCAGGATCAGCCAGGCCGACTCGCCGGTGGAGCGTTCGGACAGGGCCAGCGCCCAGCCCGAGATGCTCTTGCCTCCGAGGTGGTAGTCGGCCCGGCTGAGCTTCTGGCGGCCGAAGTAGGCCCCGATGAGCAGCATCGCCAGCAGGTAGATCGCGAGCTCGACGACGATGATCGGGTTGCGCACCATGGCACGGCTCCTCGCTCCCGTTTCTGCGTCCGCATCAGCGGTGCACCGGGATCGGCTGCAGCGTCGGTGAGTGCGCCGTTTAGGTGGCGGTCGCCGCCTGCAGCAGCCGTCTGGCCGCAGCCGGGATGTCCGCGTCCCGGAAGAGCGCGGAGCCGGCCACGAGCAGGTTGGCGCCGGCGGACACCGCCTGGGCCGCGGTGTCCTCGTGGATTCCGCCGTCGACCGCGATGGAGAGCGTCGGCGCCAGGCGACGCGCCTCGCGGATCTTGCCCAGCAGCTCGGTCTTGAATGGCTGTCCACCGAAACCCGGCTTGACAGTCATGATCACCAGTTCGTCGCACAAGGCGAGGTGCGGTTTCACGGCCTCGAGGGGGGTCTCGGGATTGAGCGCCAGTCCGAAGCTCGCTCCGAGGTCGCGGGCTTTTTGGGCCAGCTCGGCGACGCTCGGTCGGCCGTCGATCTTCGTACCCCGACCGCAGGTCTCGATGTGCACGAGAAATGCGGCGGCGTTGTTGCCGACGGCGGTCATGGCCGCGAGGGGGTTTTTCACCATCAGGTGCGCTTCGAGCTTGAGCGGGGTGTCGAGCCCGGCGAGGACCTCGGGCGCCACCGTTCGATTCGGCACGAAGCGGCCGTCCATGATGTCGATCTGGACGCGCTTGGCGACACCGGCCACGGCCTCGAGCCGCAGCCCCAGCGCCCGGCGGTCCTTGACCAGTATCGCCGGGACGATCTCGACCGGAGGTGGCTTCGGGGTCGCGGCCAGGCCGGTGACGCCGAGGGTTCTGGAGACGCGGCCGATCATTCGCTCTTGAGCCGGCTCTGGAAGAAGATGCCGGCGGGCGAGCGCGCCAGCGACGGTCTTTTTTGCGAAGTGCCGTGCGACTGCGCGAAGTCGCGCGCCAGGCCTGCCATGCCCTGATCGCCGGGCTGCGGCGTCTCCTGCTCGAGCGCGAGCTTGAGCCCCGTGATCGTGTCGTAGCCCGCGTGGCTGACGCCGGTCTTGCGGGGCGAGATGTCCACCTGCGCGCTGTAGCGCGATCCATCCCTGCCGACGAGGGTGATCTGGTAGGGGTTGTGGCCGAGTGGCCGGGTTCCGGCGCGCGCCTGGAGCACGCCCTTGTCGTCGAGAGCGAACACATTGGAGGCGTGCACCTGGCCCGGGTCGAGCGCCATCACCTCCATCTTTTCGAACTGGCCTTCGAGGCCGGGCGGCAGCAGCGGCTGGTAGCGCGGCCACTCGCCTGCCGGCAGCGCGGTGCCTGACTGCGAGAGCAGGAAGGGTGCGAGCTCGATCTCCTTTGGCGGCGCCGGCCGCTCGCGTTCGAATCGGAGCCCGCTGATAGTGTCGTAGCCTTGATGGCTGATACCGGTCTGCCGCGGCGAGATGTCCACCCGCGCGCTGTAGCGCGATCCGTCCTTGCCGATGAGGGTGATCTGGTACGGGTTGTGGCCGAGCGGGCGGAGGTCGGCGCGCGCCTGGACCACGCCTTTATCGTCGAGCTTGAACTCATTGCCGGCGTGCACATTGCCCTGGTCGAGAGCAACTACCTCCATCTTATCGAACCAGCCTGCGAGGCCCGGGGGCAGCAACGGCTGATAGCGCGGCCAGTCGCCGACGGGCTGCACCGCGCCCGACTGCGACAGCAGAAAGGGTTGCGCCTGGAAGGCGTCGGGAGGGCGGGACGTCGAGGTATCCCGATCCCGGGTCAACTGCTGCACTTTCTGCGAGCCGACCGCGCGCACCATCGCCCACCTCCTCGTCTCAGGTATCTATAGCACCGGCATCGGGCGATTGGCGCCCGGAAAGGCACAAGCCGAGAGCCGGCGGGTGACCGCGTCGAACGGCTGGACTATGCTGGTCCACGGACCGGACGGCCATGAAACCAACATCTCCCTCGCCTTCGCTTCTCGTGTGCGCGGTCGCCGTGTGGCAGGGTGCATGCGCCGCCACCTGCGGCAGCGAGGTGGCGGGCGAGGACGCGGGTCGCGACGCGGCGACCTCGGACGCGGCCCCGGATGCGTTTGGCGTTGACCGAGACACGAGTGACGCCGTCGGCGGCGACGCGGAGGCGGGAGCAGACGCCGGCGCCCCCTGCGGGATCTGCATACTCGAGCCCGGCGACGTGGTCGCCCTGCGCGAGAGCCGCTTTGAGACGCCGGAGATGGGAACGCCGGAGTACCAGGCCATGGCCGAGGCCTGCCCGGTCATCGTGCTCGACCGCATTTTGCCGCCGGACCCGTCCAGCACCTTCAATCACACGATCATGATCACCGAGGGCGGGACCTGGGAGCAGGCCCGATTCATCCAGGCCACCGATCCGGGCGGGGTGTTCGAGGCCGACCTGAGCGATTGGGTGCTGTCGCCTCAGACCGCCTGCGGTTGGCAGTTCCTATACGCCGAGGTCTACCAGCGCCCGGCTAGCTACCAGGTCACCGCCCGGCAGGCTGTTGCCAACGCTCGCGCTTACGCGGGCGAGAGCTACGCCATCGTTCCGGGCATGCTGGCCTCGACTACCTGGGCCCATTTCCGCGACGACTCCGACGCCGAACTCTGGGACATCGTCGGGCTCGAGGGCGTCACCGCTGCCCTCGGCCTGCTGGGCGAGGTGAGCTGGGATTTCACGGTCGGCGGCTACACAGAGGATCTCTACAGCCAGCCCAGGTACTGCGGCCGCAGCAGCGTCGGCACCGAGGCCTGCGGCGGGCTGCGCCGCTGCAACCTGTGCCCGCCTCCCGGGCAGGGGACCAAGTACTGTTCGGAGCTGGTCTGGTGGGCCTACGGTGGCTTCGACGGAGTCAACGCGGCCGGCGATCTGCCGGCGGGAGCGGAGGGTCAGGTGCCGGACCTGTACCGGAGCACCACCAGCGTGATGACCGCGACCTCGCACGAGTCCAACGACCTGCAGCGCAACTTCGTCACCAAGTGCGCGCTGGCGCCGTTCCCCGAGCTACGGCTGGTGGGCGCGAGCTGCCCATGAAGGCGGTCTCGATCTGGCCGTGCCGCTGCAGGGTGGAGCCGACGGAGCGGGCAGCCGGAGCGCGGTCGCCGAGTTGGCAGCAGAAAAGAGCTTGCCGTCAGCCTGGGGTGAAGAAAGGATAGGGGGCGAGAGCGGCGATCCGCAGATATCCGCCGCGGCAGGGCAAGGGATCGAGAGCGACTGTGACCAACAAGACTGGCCTGGGAGCGCTGGTCGCGCTCGCGGCACTGGCAATATGGACCGGCGGGGCGGGGAGCGGCGGGGCGTCGGCCGTCGGCGCGCGGTCGCTCCCGGCGGTGTCGGCGCCGGCTTCTTTACCCGCCTCGCAACCGGAGCTGATCGAGGGGGTCGACATCGAGGCGCTGCTGCGCCGGATGACGGTAGAGCAGAAGGTCGGTCAGCTTCTCTTCGTCGACATCCTGGGGCGCGAGATGAACCCCAAGATCGCCGAGCTCGTCGCCGACCGTCACGTCGGTGGCGTGGCCCTGTTCGGCTACAATATCCGCAACCGCAAGCAGGTCCAGCAACTGCTGGCCTCGATCTACCAGCTCGATCTGGCGGGCATCCCTCCCTTCATCTCGATCGACCAGGAGGGTGGCACCGTGGTGCGCCTCAAGGAGAGCGCGGCGGTCCTGCCGAGCGCGATGGCTCTCGGCGCCACCCGCTCCAGCGAGCTGGCGCGCCTGACCGGCAAGGTGGTGGGAGCCGACCTGCGGTCGCTCGGATTCACGATGAACCTGGCCCCGGTGCTCGACGTCAACTCCTCACCCCAGAACCCGGTGATCGGCGTGCGCTCGTTCGGCGAGAACGCTGAGCTGGTCGCCGAGCTGGGGTCCGCCTACGTCGAGGGGCTGCAGAGCGCCGGCGTGGTCGCGGTGGCCAAGCACTTTCCCGGCCACGGCGACACCACCGCCGACAGCCATTTCGGATTGCCGTCGCTGCCCCACGAGATCGGGCGCCTGCGCCGCGTCGAGTTTGTGCCCTTCGTGCGCTGCATCGGCGACGGGCTGCAGGCCCTCATGACCGCCCACATCGCCCTGCCGCGGGTGGCCGAGGAGCCGGGCCTGCCGGCGACCCTGTCGCGCCGCATCCTCACCGATACGCTGCGCCAGGAGCTCGGTTTCGAAGGTATCGTCATCACCGACGGCCTCGAGATGCGCGGCATCGTCGAGAAATTCGGGCTCGGCGCGGCCGCGGTTCGGGCCATTCAGGCCGGCGCCGATATGGTGCTCGTGGTCTGGACCGCGGAGCGCAAGGAGGAGGCGCGGCGCGCGCTTCTCGACGCGGTCGCAGCGGGGCAGATCAGCCCCGAGCGGCTCGACACCTCGGTTCGGCGCATCCTCAGGGTCAAGGCCCGCCACCGCATCTTGTCCGGGCAGCGCGCGCCCCGCGTCGAGGTCACGGATCAGGAGCGTCGGGTGACCGATCGCGTCGCCGCCGCGGCGTTGACCCTGGTGCGCAACCGCGATCAGGTGCTGCCGCTGCATTCGGAGCGGCCGCACGGCATCCTGATCGCGTCGCAACACGCGGCCTTCTCCACGGCGTTGGCCAGGCTCCTCGGCCCGCGGGCAGGAGAGAAGATCGGGCTTCACAGGGCGCCGAACAGCAAGCGCGTTGCCCTCGACATCGAGCGGGTCCTCAACGCCGCCGCCGGCAGCGAGGTGGTGGTGATCGGCGTCTCGAGCGGGCACTACGCGCCGCTGATCCAGCGCCTGAAGAGCGAGCAGCCGCGCCTGCCCGTCGTCGTCGTCTCGTTCGGATCGCCCTACCTGTTGTCGGAGTTCCCCGACGTCGAGGGCTACCTCTGCACCTACAGCGCGCTCCCCGCGTCGCTGCAGGTCGCCGCGGCGGCCTTGGTGGGCACCGTCGAGCCGCAGGGCCGGCTTCCGGTGTCGCTGCCGGGGCTGCACCCCTACGGGTACGGTCTCCGCTATTCTGCGTTGGCTCCGGCGCCCGGATCGGCAACGCCCGCCGGGAGCGCCCAGTCGCAGCAGGCGAGAGCCATAGACGTGGCCCGGCCGTGACACCCGGCCGGCGCGTCTGGGCGAAGCGCGCCATGGACGAACATTCTTGCCGTTTCGAAGCACTGGCGCTCGTGCTCGCGTGCGGTATGAGCTGCGAGCCGCCGGGACCGAACTGCCGCGAGGGTGCCGCGGCAGACGGAACCTATACCCTGCAGGTGGGCGATCTCTGCCTGCAGGAGATAGGGGTGCGCGTGCGTCGCGGCGGAACCTGGGAACAGGTCGCCGCCGTCGCCGCCCTCGAGCCCCAGCCCGTCGACGACATTGGCCGTCTCTTGCAGGTCGCGGTCGAGGAGCCGGCCGAGGCGATCGAGATCGCGTTTCCCGGCCTGCCCGCGGATCGGCTGTTGCAGCAGGGCTACCAGTCGTGGAGCTTCGCCGGCGCGGTCAAGATCCCGCGCCACGTGGAATTGCACGAGGATGGAGCGCCGCGGATGCGCGAGGCAGCCACCGGTGAGACCCTCGACGCCGAATACGCGATCTCCTACTACGCGGCTGCTCTGCAGGAGGGGGCCGGTGGGCCGGCGCTGGTCTTCGGCTCGCTCGCCGCCGAGCGCGCGGTCACCGGTTTTGCCGCCGTGGCGGAGGAGCCGGGCGCCAGGCTGATCGCGCTCTACGGGCCAACTCGCGAGGCGTTGCCGTCGGACGCCGACGGCAAGGTGCGCAGCGAGCCGCTGCTGGTTCTATCGGCGGGCCAGGCCGGCGACGGCCTGCAGCGCCTCGGCCAGGAGATGCAGCGCGCGCCGGCGGCGGGCGCTCGACAGCCCCGGCGGCCGCCCGGCGGCTGGTTCTCGTGGAACGAGCACCGCGCTGAGATCGACGAGGCCATGATCCTGGCCCACGTCGACGAGGTGGCCGAGCAACTGCTGCCGCACCAGCTTCCGCTGCTCGAGATCGACGACGGCTGGGAGCGATCGTGGGGAGACTGGCAGGCCAACGACAGGTTTCCGCGCGGCATGGCAGCCGTGGCGGGCGACATCGCGGCGGCCGGGCTGATCGCCGGGATCTGGCTGGCGCCCTTTCTGGTCGACGAGCAGGCGCCGGCGGCATCGCTCGACGACCGGCTCTTCGTGCGCGCGGTCGACGGCAGCCGGCTGCAGTACCGGAAATTTGGCGATGCGACGGTCTACTACGTCCTCGACGGCAGCGATCCGGACGCAATGGCGCTGGTGGCCGGCGTGCTGCGCGACCTGGCCCGGGCCGGATTTGCCTTTTTCAAGCTCGACTACCTGTTCGCGGGGGCGCTGCCGGGCGTGCGCAACCAGCCGGTCACCGGCGTGCAGGCGCTGCGGCAGGGATTGCTTGCCATGCGCGAGGCCGTGGGGCCGGACGCGGTCATCAACGCCTGCGGCGCGCCGCTGCTGCCCGTGGTCGGAATCGCGGACTCGCTGCGCATCGGGGCGGACACCTTCATCAACGACCTGTCCTGGCAGTTCATCGCCTTCGCGGCGCGCGACCTGGCCGCTCGCACCTACCTGGCGCCGGTGATCTGGCCCGACGCGGATCAGGTGCAGCTTCGCCCGCCCTATTCCGTCGAGGAGGCCGGGGTAGGAGCCCTGATCGCCGCGCTGGCCGGACCGGCCTATTCGATCGGAGACGACCTGTCGCTGCTCGCTCCCGAGCGGCTCGCCATCGGGCTCGAGCCAACGGT
>JAFGSX010000142.1 GCA_016934455.1 Deltaproteobacteria bacterium | reverse complement strand
GCCATCGTTGTCGTCGTCGTTGTCACAGGCGTCGCCGCCCCTGTCGTCGGCCACGACGAGATTGCCCTCCTCGTCGTAGGAGTCGTAGTCGTTGTCCGCCAAGTCGTCGTTGAAGACGTTGGGGCAATTGTCGTAGGCGGTGACGATCATGGTGTCGACGTCGCACAGCACCTTGTCTTCGGGGCAGATCAGGTAGCCGTTCTCGATCTCGTCGCCGTCGGCGTCGATCGGACACTCCGAGACCTCGCGGTTGAAGATGTACGGGCACATGGCGCTGGCGCTCTGGTTGCAGGCGTCGCCCTTGCCTACCCCGTCGTAGTTGGCCTGGTCGGTGTTGGCGACGTCCGGGCAGTTGTCGCATACATCGCCCACCAGATCGCCGTCGCGATCGTTCTGGTCGGGATTGTAGGTGGTGGGACAGTTATCGTCGGGCAGACCGTCGCCATCGGAGTCGGCGTCGAGCAGGCCGTCGAAATCCGAATCGACCACCTGAGAGCTCAAGGTGAGGGAGATGTTCTCGATCGGCTCGCTGCCGACCCGAACCAGCAGCGGGCTCGACATGACAAAGTCGGCCGGCGTGGGCGGCCCGTTGAGGGCGAAGTCGAGGCCGGCGTTGCCGCCGCCGTTGTTGCCGTCGTTGTCTGCATACGCGTAGATGTAGGCCTCGCGATTGGCCGGCAGGAAAACGCCGCCGAAGCTGCCGACCAGGTCGCCGTTGGCGTCAAACTGGAAGTCGAGCGCGGTCGAGCCGGCGAGCGGCGCCCGCGACTTGTCGCCGGTCATCAGCGAGTTGGCATACTGATCATCGATGATGTACGGCGTCGCCGAGGCGTAGGCGCCGACGTAGACCTTGCCGACGATGGTACCGCCTTTGGCGCTGATCACCAGCTTGTAGCCGCAGGTCTCCTCGCTCATGTAGCGATTGTGCGCCATGTAGGTGACGCCGCCCTCGAGCACGGCGCCGACGATGGTGGCGTCCTCGCCGCTGTTGTTGCCGATGATCGCCACCGAGGTCATCACGTTGGCCGAGATGTTGACGTCGGTGCCCTTGACCAGCCACAGGTAGCCGTAGACGCCTGGGCAGTCGTACATCAGATGGATGGACGCCGACCCGGTCTTTGAGAGCTTGAAAACAAAGCGATCGCGCAGGTCGTCCGCGCTGTGCTCGCCGACGATGGTCGTGGCCGGGCCATCGGTCTCGATGATGCCGATGTCCTGATAGTCGGGACCGGTGTAACCGGCGGGCACCGGATAGCCGTTGGGCTCGACCTCTTTGACGGTCGCCCCCTGCTCGGCCGCGCTCGGCAGCAGCGGCTTGAGATCGGCCAAGATGCGCACGGTTCCCGAGAGCTCAACACCGGGTTGCTCTTGTTTGCCGGGCAGGCACCCACCCGCCTCGCACGCGCCCCACAGCAGCAGGGCACATCCGATCATGAGTGCTCGCCACCAGTTCCTGGCTCCAGTACGACGGCTGTCCGCTCCCATCACTATTCCTCCCACTTCAGCGGCAGTGAAACCCCGCATTAAGGCAGAGACCTGACATGCCTGAGCGGCCCGATTGGTAGACGCGAATGCCCTTGGAGTCAACGAAAATATTTGCAGAATTCAGCGCAGAAGCGATTGGCCGTAGCAGGCGAAGAGGGAGTCGACCACCTCCTCGACGCCGACCTGGAGGCGGCCGAAGATGGATTGGTAGACAATCTCCTTCACCGAGCCGATGACCGCGGTTGCTGCCAATTGCGGTGAGCACGGCTGGACCAGGCCGAGCCGCTGGCCTTCTGACAGGCTGCCCTCGAGCACGGACCGCACCTGGCCGTAAAAGGAGAGCAGCTTGTCGTCAAAGCCAGGGTCGAGCCCGACCGCATCCGAGACCATAATCTTGGTCAGCGCACGCTCCTCGAACAGCAGCGCCACCACCCGCCGCACATTGGCGCGCAGTTGCTCGATCACCGGCTCGGGCGCGGCCACGTCGATGCGCCGGATCGCCGTGCGCAGGCGTCCGAGCAGGCCGTCGATCAGCTCGCCGAACAGCGCGTGCTTGTCCTCGAAGTAGAGATAGAAGGTGCCGCGCGCGATGCGGGCGCGCTGCACGATGTCGTCGACCTTGGCCGCGTGGTAGCCCTTTTCGGCGAACACGGCGGCCGCGATCGCCAGCACCTGGGCCCGTCTTTCAGCGCTCTTCAACGCCCGCCTCGTCGCCCGGCGCCGCTGTCGCCAGCGCGACCGGCGCCCGCGGCGGCACCTGCAGCTCGACCGCCCCGGCCGCGCCGTGCAGGCGGGTGCCGTAACGCTCGAGAAAATAGCTGATCGTCTCGACCCGGATCTTGATCGCTCCGGCCGGCCGGTTCTCGTCGATCTCCTTGAACGAGAAGTGGGGCGTGGCCGCCGCCGCCAGGATGCGCTCGACCACGGTGTTGACCGCCGCGTCGTGACCGCACTTGAAGCTGGACAGCTCGAGCGCCACCAGGTTGGGGTGGCGGGCCACCAGCTTGGCCGCCCACAGCTTGCGGTTGGTGTTCTCTGAAAAACTGTTCTTCCAGACGTCGTCGACGCGCAGCGCCTGCGCCTGCGGCAGGCCGAACCAGCGCTCGACAAAGGCCGCGTCATCGAAAGGCAACGCCTCGATCGACAGCACCGGGTAGCCGCGCTTCTGCAGCTCCTCCGCGATGCCGTGGTTGACGCCGGGATCGGCGTGGTATGGCCGCGCCAGCACGACGATGCCGATGTGGCCGCTCTGCTCCAGCTCCGCCAGCACCTCGCCGCCCCGCCGCCGTCGCGCCGCGCCATGGGCGTCGAGGTGGCGGTAGGCGGCAGCGACCGCGGCCGCGTTCTCACGCTTGCTCAGACCGAGCAGCGGCCCGCAGCTCGCGAACAGCTCGCGCTCGACCAGCTCCGGTTGAGCCAGCGACAGCAGCGGGGCTACAAAACGCACGCCCGCCGCCGCGAACAGATCGCGCTCGGCGGTGAAGGCGGCGCGAACGGTCAGCGGCGTCGACGCCGTGGTCGGACACGAGTGGCTGTGCCGGGTGCCCTGCAGCCAGGTCGGCAGCTCGTCGATCATCGGGAAGAAGATGGCGTCGAGCCGCCGCCCGGGATGGACCCGCGCCAGCAGGTGATGGACGTGCGAGGCCGCGAGCTTCGACGGGAAGCAGGGGTCGATGGCGCCGCGCGTGGCGCCGGCGCGAAACAGCTTCTCGGAGGTGACCGGCGAGAAGACCACGTTGTCTGGCCGCACCCCCAGGCTCTCGAAGTAGGCGCGAAAGAACGGCGCCAGCGTATACATGGCCATGGCGCGCGGAATGCCGATGCGCAGCCGATCGCGGCCGGACGCGAGCGGCTCCACGCCGCTGGCGCGAAAGACGAGCCGGGCTTGCTCATCGACCAGGTTGGGCGTGCGCGCCTTGGCCTCGCGCTGCGCGGCCTGCACCGCGCGCATCTGCTCCTCGCCCGCCGCCATCCCGGTCTCGCACGGGGCCACGATCAATCTGCGGGTCTGTCGGACAGACCTGAGCGGTGGTCCATCGGAATCGCTCGAGCCGTCGCGTGTCTCGTCAGCGCCCGTGTCGAGATCTATGACGGTGCGCAGGCAGCGGTTGTTGCAGAAGGTGCAGCGCGTGCTCTCGTCGCGCTGCACCGTGAACCGCAGTCGCTCGAGCGCGTCCAGGCCGATGAAGCGCGTGCGCTGGCCGTCCCCGACCAGAGACAGCGCCTCGAGCGCGCAGCCGATGGCGCCGCCCTCGCCGGCGTGCGGATGCACCCGGACATCGGGCTCGACGCCACTGCCGCGAAACTGCTCGACGATGTAGTCGACCTGAGCCTTGACCGCGGCCAGGTTGTACTGGGTGCCGCCCTGCAGCACGAAGCGCCGCCCAAGCTGCGCCAGGTTGGGCATCTTGGCGACGTAGAGCCAGATGTTCTTGGGCAGCACGCGGCACAGACCGCCCAGGATCTCCTCGCGGCTGAAGCCGAGGCGCTGGAAGTCGACGATGTCGGACTGCAGGAACACGGCGCAGCCGTAGTTGAACTCGGGCAGCAGCCGGGCGCTGAAGGCGGCGTCGGCGTACTGCTCGACCGGCAGCCCTAACGCCAGCGCCGTGCCCTGCAGGAAGTAGCCGTTGCCGGCCGAGCACTGGGTGTTGAGCCTGAAGTCGCGAACGGCGCCGTCGCGCAGGAAGATCAGCTTGATGTCCTGGCCGCCGACGTCGCAGATGACGTCGACGTCGCGGCCGAAGCAGGCCACCGCGCTCTTGGCATGCGCCACCGTCTCGACCAGCGCCACGTCCGCCCCGAGCGCCCGCGCCAGGATGTCCTTGGCGTAACCGGTGGTGGCACAGCCGATCACCTCCAACCGCGCCCCCTGCCCCTCGACCGCCGCGCGCAGCTCGGCAGCGAGCTGCTTGACGTCGTGGATCGGATTGCCGCACGACAGCCGGTAGGCCTTGGCCAGCACCTCGCCGCAGCGGTCGAGCAGCACCGCCTTGGTGCTGGTCGAGCCGCCGTCGATGCCGAGCACCGCCTCCACCCGCTGGCCGCGTTGAAAACGCGCCGGGGCAAACGGCGGCCGGCGGTAAGCGCCGTAAAAGGCCGCCAGCTCGTCGGCGTCGGCGACCAGCGGTGGCCCGGCGCGGTCGCTGCGCGCGCGAGCGAGCTGGGCTGCGCGCAACCGGCCCAGCTCCGCCGGCGCACACAGCGGCGAGCGCTCCTCTTCATCGAGGCCGGCCAGCGCGGCACCGACGGCTGCGAACTCGGCGGCGGCGGCAGGGACGACCACCCCTTCGGCGAGCGGCACCTCCGGCGCTCCGGTGACGCCGCGCTCGGCCCACAGCCGGACAAAGGCGCTGCGCCAGGCCTCGATCAGGCCGGGCAAGAACGCGTGTGGCCCGCCGACCAGCAGCACCGTTGGCAGCGGCGTGACGCCGCGGGTCAGCACCGACAGGTTCTGCTGGACGATGGCGTCGAACAGCGAGGCGAGCAGCTCGTCCTCGGGAATGCCCTGCTTCTGCAGGCCGATGAGGTCGGTCTCGGCAAACACGCCGCACTTGGC
>JAFGSX010000141.1 GCA_016934455.1 Deltaproteobacteria bacterium | reverse complement strand
CCGCGATGGCCGACGCCGCGATGGCCGATGCCGCGATGGCCGACGCCGCGCATGCCGACGCCGCCGCGCCCGATGTCCCGCGCGCCGACATCCAGCGCGCCGATATCAGGCCAGTCGACGCTGCCGGCGGCCCGGACGTCACCGCGATCGAGGCACGGCTCGACCGCGGCGCGTCCCCGGACCTCTCCGCTGTTTCGGTGGACGCCACCCTGGCTGACCTCGCCTGCCCCGGTGTTGTATGCGACCAGGTCTGCTACCCCGATGGACAGTGCTGTGTGGACACCGACTGTCATCGAGACGGGGCGACCTGCAGTCAGGAGCACCGCTGCGTCTACACGGTCAGCTTGCGGCAGGGAGTGGACGGTTACTCCGGCGTCAGCGACACCTACCTCAACAAATGGGATCCGGACATGATCTACGGAGACAGGAGCGAAATCTATGTCCGCGAGGGAGGCAACAAGGTCATCCTCGTCAAGTACGATCTGAGCCCGCTCCCGGCCGGGGCGATCATCATCAAGGCCACCTTGCTACTCACCTTCTTCGAGAGATCGAACTCCGGAGAGCTGGATGTGGGGAGCTTCATGGTGCAGACCCGTTGGAACGCCAGTGAGGCGAACTGGGTTAAAAACGCGAGCGGCGAAGCCTGGTGCGTCGCCGGCTGCGGCGGGGCAGGCACGGACTACCTTGTCCCGGCGAGCGCCAGCGAGCACTTTGCCACGGCCAGCGGCATGCACGAGTGGAATGTCACGGACTTCGCGAAACACTGGCTCGACGATCCAGGCAATAACCAAGGTGTGCTGCTGCTGGCGACCAGCCACACGGCCGCGGTTGAGTACGGGGCTTACAGCTCCGATTCCGGCAACGTGGCCGGGCGACCGACGCTGTATATCGACTACGAGCTGCCGTGACCGCAGGATAGCGGGCAGGACCATTTTCGTCTGAATATTGCCGGTCCGTCGGGTCTCATCATCGGTCATGGGTACGATGTTCGCGCACCAGGTGCGAGGCGATACTACTTCTAACAGGAGGCCGCCATGAGCGCAGCAGTCAAGCACCGCGTGGTTCCCTCCGAGGTTGCCCAGATCAACAATGATCTCAAGCTGATCCGAGGCTCGATCAGGCGCGGAGACCTGCTCTCGCGCGGCGATCGGGGCGCCGATGTGCGCGCGCTGCAGCGGGCGCTGCAGGACGCCGGCGTCTACGGCGGCAAGGTGGACGGCGTGTTCGACCAGGCCACAGAGCAGGCGGTGCGGCGCTTCCAGCGGGCGCGCGGGCTCAGCGCCGACGGCGTGGTCGGCCCCAAGACCCTGGCCTCGCTAAAGGCCAACAACCTGTACGTCCAGGACGGCTTCGAGACCCCGGCCAAGCGCGGGCAGTCCGGCCAGGACATCCTGGCCGCCGAGCGGCGGCTGTCTGCCCTGGGCTACGCCACGGGTGCGGTGGACGGCGTGTTCGACGCCAAGACCGCGCGGGCGGTCAAGGCCTATCGGGCCGAGCAGGAGAGCCTGCCCGACAACAAGAGCACCCTGGACCGGGAGGTCTGGCGCAACCTGCAGCAGACCTACCAGAGCCAGGTCGCGCCGCTGCAGGGGGTGCGCCGGCAGCGGGCGGTGGGCTCGGTGCGCGAGCACCGCCGGCTCGACGACGCCACGGCGCGCGCCGCGCAGGCAGGTGAGTTGAAGGAGGGCGCGCGCGGCCGCTGCGTGCGCAACCTGCAGGCCCACCTCAAGGCAGCGGGCGCCGATCCGGGCGCGATAGACGGTGACTTCGGCCCGCGCACCAAGCGCGCGGTCAAGAGCTTCCAGGACCAGAGCGGTCTGCCCGCTACCGGCCAGGTCGACGCCCGGACCTGGCAGGCGCTGCGCGATCGCCTGTTCGCGGCCGGCGGCAGGGCAGCGCCGGCTCAGAGCGCGGGCGAGCGCGGCGCCGCGGTGATGCACACCGAGCGCCAGCTCGACAAGCTTGGCTTCGATCCGGGCAAGGTCGACGGCTGGTACAACGCGGGCACCGCGTCTGCGGTGGCTCGTTTCCAGCGGTGGCGTGGTCTGGAGCGCACCGGCCAGGTCGACGCCGGCACGCTCAAGGCCCTGGACAAGGCGGTGGCGATCAAGGACGCCGAGGCCGATCTCAAGACCCTGGGCTACAAGCCGGGCGCGGTCGACGGCAAGGCCACGGCCGATACCGCGGCGGCGCTGCGCAAGTTCCAGCGCAAGGAGGGGCTGACGGTCACGGGCGCGCTCGACCAGCGGACCGACGCCCGGCTCGACAAGCGCGCCGCCGAGAAGCGGGCCGCGCAGCGCGCGGGCGGGCCCAAGCCCAGGGGCGAGGCGGCCAAGGCCCAGTGGTACCAGGCGCTGGTCAAGCAGGCTGGCGGCAAGTGGCGCAGCGGCGTCAACGAGGTCAACATCGTCGGCCTGCGCGGCCAGAGCGTGGATGGCGCGCGCAACCACAACACATTCAACCAGTGGAACGACACCATCGCCTACATCTGGAAGGGCCGCGACGGCAAGATGCACGTGCGCGAGTTCAGGGCCACCACCGACCCGGGCTTCACCGGCGGCACCGGCGTGGACGCCAACGGCGACGGCCGGCTCGACGTGGCGCACCTGCGGCCCGGCTCGTACCCCTACAACCTGGGCTACCACCGCGGCCTCTACGGCGCGGGCAATCCGGGCTACAACCTGCAGGTGGACCGCGACACCAACCACGACGGCCACATCAGCCGGGCCGAGCGGGCGGCCAGCAAGCGCCGCGACGACCGTGGCTACGGCATCAACATGCACTGGGGCGATGGCTACGTGGTCGGTCCCTACAGCGCTGGCTGCCAGGTCATCAAGGGCAGCTACGATTACTTCCGCAGCCACGTCACGCCGCTGATGGAGCTCAACCGCGGCCAGATGTACTACACGCTGATCGATCGCAGCCGGTGAGCGGTCGCGAAGGGGCCGAAGGGGAGAAGGGGGACAGAGACCCAAACTCGTTCGCCGAAACAGGTCGAGCTAGCGGCGCTTCGGCATTTCATTGCGAGTCTGTGAAGTTGCCTGTGGCCCGGCGCCGTTCTGTCGGCCGTCTCCTGTCATGGCCTGCTGCTCACGGTACCAATGGTCGGTCACATCCACCGCCGCCCTCACGAGGTCGCAGATCTCCCGCGGAGGCCCTTCGGACTCGGCGCCGTATCGGAATTCGAATCCGACAGTCTCGTTCGCGCGCGTGCCGAACAATATCGCGAGCTCACACTCGGCACCCGTGCGCTCTCTTACCTCGTAGCGCCCCTGGAAAGCGAAGATCTCCTCTGGCACTCGCTCCAAGAATGAAGTGAAGAGAGCTGACTGCCCGGCACCGATGTAGAGGTCATTGTCAGGGCTGGCAGGGCTCCCCGTGCCCATGCGGTTGATCGAGCCATCCTCGCTCAGGAGCACGAAGAGGGAGCGTCTTCCTGCGATATCCAACGACACGGCGACCTGTGCCAGGTTCTCCTTCATCGGCTGCTTCCTTCGCTGCGTCAGATCGGGATGACGCTTCGCTCGCGGACAGCGAGATCCTTGCGCACTCCTTCGATCCGCGCCGACACGTCCCAGATCGATTCCGTGTCGCGCACGTGGGGAACCAGCATGCTGGACTGCGCCACGACTGTTGCATCGAAGAACCAGAAGAGGTTCATGAGCGGCGATAGCCAGATGTGCGCCCCTCGGGATCCGGCCTCACCGTTCATCGCCGCGCAGACGACCTTGTTGATGTGACTGCGGCGCTGACCTTCCTGGTTGGCGAAGGCGAACTCGACGGCCTCGCGATAGAGGGCTCCGCTGCGCCCCGTTCCCACAAGGGCGCTGGCCCCGAGGAATCCTCCGAGTCGCGTGAGCTCGCCGATCCGTTCGAATACCTGCGCGTGGCAAATCCCATCTCTTATTTCGGCTCCGAGGGCAAAACACGCGAGCACCTTCGTGCCCACTTCGAGCTGCTCCACCGCTGCTATCGACGCCAGGTCCTCGGCTGGTGTACCCAGTGATGATTCGTCGCCTCGCAGCAGTGAGTCGACACCACCGTCGACGAGCACGACCGCGTCAAGAGCATGCTGACGCACCAGTAGTCGGTACGCCGCTAGAAGTGGCTGAACGCCGGTCTTGTCGAAGGCCCACACGGGCTCCGTGTAGCCGAGTTGCTGCTCAAGCCAGCGTGCGAGCCACGCTTCCGGGCAGTAGGTGCTCACGGTTGCCGCTCCGCCGGGGACCGCGTACAGGTTGGGTGCCTCACGGTGCTGCGACGCGCCAGCCAGTCCGTTGAGGTAGCAGAACGAGCTGCTGGCGAAGAACACCTGTTTGCCCCGGTCCAGCAAGTCGACCGCGAGCGGCACTCCTCCGAAAACGTCGTAGCCTCCGCCGCACCCGGCGAGAAGAATACGCGTGGCGTCGGCTAGGCGTTGGACGACCGGCTGCATCAACATCGCCGCAGCGTAGGGCACATGAGCCGGCACGGCAAGCTGGGACGCCGATGATGTAAGGAGCACTCAATAAGCGGGACAGGGGGACAGAGCCTTGCCGCTCAGAACTTTTTCACTGCGGCTTGTCGAGCTTCTCGGTTCTGCTGGGGGCGATGTACCCGTCGAGGATCGCGATCGTCGTAAAGTAGCCGGCCTCGGCGACCGCCTGACCGACCCGGGTGCTCTGACCCTTCTCGGCGTCAAGGTCCTTTTGACTGGCCCACGTGCGGACGTTGATCTTCACGATGGTTTCTCCCTGCACGCCTCGCTGGAGGCTTGACGGTCTCCTGTTTTATTGCCTAGGCCCACCCGACGTTAGACCCTCAGCTCACTTCAGTCGATCCCGTTCGGCAGGGGGCCGGCGAAAGGCTTTTTTCTGAGCTTGCGAAGATAAAAAGACTT
>JAFGSX010000140.1 GCA_016934455.1 Deltaproteobacteria bacterium | reverse complement strand
TTCATCAGCGCCTGCGCGCTCTCGATGGTGGGGTTGGCGATCGAGCAGAGCAGGTTGTCGGGGCCGCCGGCGCTGACGATCGCGTCGTTGAGCGCGACCACGAAGTCGGCCGACACCTTCTTGGCGCCGGGGTGCACGTTGAAGACCACGGCATTGCCGGCTGAGATCATTCCGATGGCGTTGCAGAAGACGGTCTCGGTCGGGTTGGTGGTGGGCGTGATCGAGCCGATGACGCCCCAGGGCGCCCATTCGGTCAGCGTCAATCCGTCGTCGCCGGACCAGGCGATCGGCTGCAGCATCTCGGGGCCGGGCGTCTTTCTGATGGCGCCCGCCAGTTTCATGATCTTGCTGTCGACGCGGCCGAGACCGGTCTCGGCCACCGCCTGCTGCGCAAGCTGTTCGTTGAGCCGCCGCGCGCATTCGCGCATGGCCTGCACCATGCGCTGGCGATCGGCGAGCGTGAACTTGTTGACCAGCTCCTCGTGCGAGCGCAGCGCCGCAGCCGTGGCCGTGTCGAGATCGTCGAAGATGCCGCGCCGCTTTCCGTGCACCGCCGGGGCCGTCGGTCGGGGTCCGGCCGGCGCGCTGCCGAGCCGCTGGACCACGCGTTCGACGATCTCATCGATGCGCCGTTCGTCGAGGTTGACCGCCATGGCTCCTCCGGCGACTACTGTTTCACGTAGATGCGCTGGCCGTGGACCTCGACCTCGTCGACGATCGCCATGATGGTGGCGTCGACCGGCCGGTCCTTGGTCTGCACGGTCTGCCTGGCGCTCGAGCCCGAGGCGTAGAGCACAACCTCGCCGACGCCGGCGCCGACCGCGTCGACCGCCACCACCAGCGAGCCGGTGAGCTTGCCCTCGAGGTCGATGCCCTTGACCAGCAGCAGCTTGAGGCCCTCGATCACCGGCTCCTTGCGAGTCGATACGACGGTGCCGACCACCTGGCCCATCAACATGGTCGCCTTCTCCTCAGCCGGGCGGCCGGAGCGTCCGCCCCCGCAGCCCGGTCTTGCCGACCCGACGGCGGCGTGCGCTCACAGCGGCGAGTTGGCGCACTGTGCCTCGATGCAGGCCTCGAGGGCTGCCGCGTGGCATTCATCCATGGTGCCGCCGGAGACGCCGCGGTTGTAGGCGTCGCGCAGAGCCGAGCACGACGGAAAGGTGCGCTCGACCGTCGCGCCGGTATCGCTGCACGTGATCTCGCAGCGGATCTCTCCGCTGCAGGCGATCACCGAGGCGAGCAGCACCGCGATGCACACCACCCGCACCATCAGGCGCTGCCGATCGCGGCCTTGGCCTCGGCCTGCCGGCCGAGCGGCAGCACTAGGTCGATGTTGACGTGCGGCCGCGGGATGACGTGCACGCTGACCAGCTCGCCGATGCGCTCGGCGCCGCGCGCGCCGGCCTCGGTCGCGGCCTTGACCGCCGCCACGTCGCCGCGCACGATGGCGGTCACGTAGCCGCCGCCGATCTTCTCATAGCCAACGAGCTCTACTTTGGCGGCCTTGACCATGGCATCGCTCGCTTCGACCATCCCGACGAAACCTTTGGTCTCGATCATTCCGAGGGCATCGGCCATCTATCGACTCCTTTGTATGCGTGCGTCGGCGTCAGGCCGGCGTCAGCGGTTGTTCACTTGTCCTTGAACGGCGGCGGCTCGCGGCCGGTCACCGAGGAGATCGCGGTCGTCGCCGCGTTGGCGGCGGCGTCGATCTCGGCCTCGGGCCCGGCCAGGTAGAGCCGGCCAAAGGCGCCGTATGGGATGATCTCGATCAGCTTGATGTTGGCGGCCTTCTCGGCCTCGTTGCCGGCCAGCGAAATAAAAGCCGCCGGCTCGGTCTCCATCACCAGCAGCGAGAGTCCGGGCTCGATCATCGACCCCTTGCGCATGCGGTCGATGATCATCGCGTGCATCGGCTCGATCGATCGAATCACCATATTGGTGACGAGCCTCGGTTTGAGCTGCTCCTCTTCCTTGCAGCCGAGGTGTTGCAGGATGGCGTGACCCGCCGAGCGCACCTCGCCCTTGTCCTCGTGGTGAACCTCGAGCATGCCGTAGGCGCGCTCGACGACCAGCGTCGCCGGGTTGACCTTGGTCGCCTTGAGCGCGGCGTCGATGGTCTGGTGGATCGCCATTCCGGGCGCGATCTCGACGAAGAGCGAGGCGACAAACGGGACCGGGTAGAAGCCGCGGCAGGTCGAGCAGATGTGGGCGGCCAGCTGCGGCTGGAGCGAGTCGAGAAAGACAAAGCTTCTTAGCTGAACCATGCGCGCTCCCTCGCAGATGCCCCCGCCCCACCGTGCGCGAAGTGCATCTCATAGCAGGCACTTGCGCCGGCTGCAACGAGCGAGTCGCTTCGCGGTCGCGCCAGCTCGACCGTTGATGGCGACGCCGTTCGTCGGGGTCGCTTTTGGCTGGCAATATCGAGTCGGCTGGCCTAATAAAATGAATGAATCAACGGGGGAGGGGTCGTCGCCGTGTCTTTCGGTGATCTCCCTACAGAGGTGAGCCGTGGATCGGGGTACCATCGTCGAAGCCAGGGTGGTCGACAACGTCGGCCGCGTCGAGCTGCAGTCGGGATCCGAGAGCTGCCAAGGCAGGTTGATCGACGCCGTTGACGCCTTCACCCTGGGGCAGCGCGTCCGGCTGCGGCTGGGGATCGCCGGAGCAGAGACCGGGGGCGGACGCTGCGACAGCGACCTGGTGATCCAGGGCATGGTGGTGCGGGCGGGCGAGGCGGGCGCGCCATCGCTCCGGAGCGGCTGTGGGACCGGCGCGCATTTCGCATTCGAGGTGCAGCGGATCACGCGCGGTCTGCTGTGGAGCGAGGCACAGGCTCCGGCCGCGGTCGAAGCTGCGCCGATCGCGCCCGTCGATCTCGGCCGCGCGACCAGGCCGCTGGTCGAGGTCGAGGTGCGCGGCCTGATGGGCGAGCTCGATCTCGTCTACCGCGATCAGGTCTATCGCGGTCAGCTTCTGCGCGTGCCCGAAGACCTCGCGGTCGGTCAGGAGCTGCACATCCGCGTCGTGGGTGGGCTCGCCGGCGTGGCGCTGTCGCTGCGCGAGCACACCGACATCCTGGCCAAGGTGGTACAGGTGCTGTCCGGCGGGCAGCATGGCGGTCGCGCCCGTTACCGCGACGGCGTGCGGCTGGCGCTCGGAATCGTGCGCCAGGCCGCGGGCGACGTCGAGTTGCCGGTGGTCGACGCGGCGCAGGTCGAGCAGCTTATCCACGCCGCGCTGCCGACGCCACCACCACCGCCGGCGGCGAGCGCGCATGAGCGCTGCGAGCAGACGCCGAGCCTGCGCCTGCGGCCGCGCCAGGAGATCGTGGGCGAGCCCTCGGGCATCATGGGCAGCCTGCGCCAGATGCCGCTGTCCGAGCTGCTGCAGTCGATGCAGGCGAGCCGCAAGACCGCATGCGTCGAGATCAACGGCAGCAGGCATCAGGGCGTCGGCCACGTCTACATGTGCGACGGCGAGCTGACGGCCGCCTTCGACGGCGACTGCGCCGGGGAGGAGGCCTTGCGCTCGATGATCCGGCTCGAGAGCGGCACTTTTCGCATCCGCTTCGGTGTGGCCGCTCCGGCTCTCAACGTCAAGCGCTCGCTGACCCACATTCTGCTGGACGCCATGCGTCTGCTCGACGAGGAGCGTCGCGATCAGCAGCGGCTCGGTCGCAGCATCGATGCCGACGGCGCGATCGAGATCGACAGCGCCGACATCGAGGAGATCGCCGAGGTGACGCCGGTCGCCGTGCCGCAACCGCTGCCCGCTTGCGGAGCCGGTGCGGCGTCGTCCTCCGGCGAGCCGGCGGCGGTGTTCAGGGTCACCAGACGCGCCGTGTTCGCTGACTTCTTCAACGAGGCGCACCAAGCGGATCGCGAGACGTCGCAGCCCTCGCGCGTCAACTGACGGGCGTCGCTGCCCGCCGCGTCATTGCGCTGCTCACTTTGCTTGAGCCTATTTTTGGCGGGTCCCCGCTAATCGGCAGAAGCCTTTTTTTCGTCGCTGCGCAACGAAAAAAGTCCTCCGCCGGCCCCCCGCCACGCAGGATCAACTGCGGTGAGCAGCGCAATCAGTCGTCGGCCCAGCTCACCACGCCGTCCTCGACGATCGCGCTGTCAACCTGCGCCAGCCGATCGATGTCGATCAGATCGACGCACGGGATGCCGGCGATGATGGCACCGACCGCGACGATGGTCTCGCAGCGGCGAATGACGATCGCGGCCGGGGCGAGGGCGTTTCGCGCCAGGCGCAGCAGGGCGTACGAGCCGACCGTCGATCCTTTGCCGTGCGGGAAGACCAGCACCCGGCCGGCGATGGACTGGCCGTGCAGCGGGTGGCCGGGCTCGCTGACCACGCCGCGCTCCAGGTCGATGCCGCCGAAGAAGGAGATCGGCGCCGGCGAGAAGAGCACCGGGCCGGCGCCGCGTCCGCGCTTGATGGTGCGGCCGTGCAGCTCGGTCATCGGTCGACCTCGCTCCAGCGGCCCGCCAGCGCGGTCTGCACGCAGCGCTCGAGCGACGCCAGCCGCATACGGAACAGGTTGTGGCCGGCGCCGTAGTAACACCCCTTGGCGCTGTTGGTGACGACCTGGGTGAAGCGGCCCTTGAGCGGTGCCACTGCAAAGCAGGTGCCGCTCCAGATGCGGGCGCCGCTGAGCTCGATGGTCTGGGACAGGCCGCGTTTGGCTGCCTGCTGGCAGATGGCAGGCGCGGTCGAGATCCACAGCGGGGCGACCACCCGCCGGTCGGCCAGCAGGCGCGCGAGCTGCTCCAGCTCGTCGAGCGACGCGTGCGGACAGCCGACCGTCACCAGATCGACGCGGTCTTCGGCGCCGATCTCGAGCCGCTCGCGCGTCGCACGCAGCAGCGCAGCATCGACGCACAGAGAATCGGCAGGCAAGGCATGGCGGGCGGCCTCGGGTGTGACACCGGCGACGTGGAACATGGGTTGTCCGCCAAAGGTCGGCAGGGCCGCGGCCAGGGACTTGAGGGACACCTGATCGGGTCGCTCGGCCGTCTCGATCAGCGGAAGCGCGCCCGGCCGCTGCTGGCCGATGGCGGCGCCGAGCAGCCCCCAGTCCGCGGGGCAGCGCAGGCTGCCGGCTGCGATCACGCGCAGCGTCGGGCGGCGAGTCTCGTCGAGGTGCAGCCCGTAGCGGGGGGTGCGCCCGCACAGCGCCGCCGCCAGCGCCGACGGGCCGCCCTCTCGGTTGGAGCGGGCGCCGAGCACGCTGTTGGCGTAGGTCACGGCCGACGACTCCGACCAGGCCAGCGTGTCGTCCCGCGCCGGTACCAGGCCGACGTGGTAGGGCGTACAGGTCAGCGTCGTGTTCACGCCCATGCGCCTGAAAGCTTCGACGATGCGCATCTGGCGTGCGGCGAACTCGGCGTCTATGCCCATCTCCCGGTAGCGATCGGGGTCCATGCCGGCCGGGTTGAGCGAGGTCGGCACCACGGCTCGGCCGTCGGTCGCCATCTGCTCGACAAATTCTAGCCCGGCGTCGCCCAGGTTGTGGTACGAGACGCCCGCGATCTGCACCGAGCGCACGGGCAACAGCCGGTCGGCGTCGAAGATCTCGCCCAGGGCGACCAGGATCTCCATGGCGGTGCGCACCGCGTCGCCGCGCTCGCCCTCGAGCATGCCGCGCTCCATGTCGCTCAACTGCATGCGTTGCCTCAACCGGCGCTGCCGACCGCAGCGCCGCACACATACGACAGAGAACGCCGCGATACCACAGCGGGTTGAGCGCTCTTGGGGTTGAGCCCTTCTTGCTGCCGGTGCCAAAGCTCGCTACACTCGCTTCTCGACCCCGGGTCGAGGGTGTCGGAGATGCATAAATATGGCCGCTCGCGCGTCAAAAACTCGATCGGCAGGCTAACGTCAGGTGAGGTCAGAGATGAGAGCGACAAGCGCAATCCTGGCGGCGGTCGGCGCGCTCGCGATCTCGCTCGCGGCGGCCGGTGAGGAGAAAAAAGGCCGCGGTGTCGACTACGACATCGACGTCTCCGCCTCGACCCGGCAGCTCAAGGTCGGCGAACGGGGCAAGATCGTGATCGCCATCGTGCCCAGTGCCGACCGCAAGGTTCACAAGCAGGCCCCGATTTCGATCGACCTGCGGGCGCCGGCCGGCATCGTGCTGGACAAGGCCAAGCTCGGACGCTCGGATATAACGAAGGACAGCGAGAAGCGACTGGAGTTGAGCGTGGGTTTTGTCGCGAAGAGCGGCGGTGAGCAATCGGTCGAGGCCAACGCCACCTTCTTCATCTGCACCGACAAGTGGTGCCAGCGGATGACCGAGCGGATCGTCATCCCGGTCCACGTGCAGTAACTCGATCGGCCTCGATCTCGCACAACAGGCGGTGATGGAAAAAGTCCTCGGTATCGACGCGGGAACATGGAGTTCGTCGGTGGCCGCCATCGTCGACGGCCGGCCGCGCTTCTTGTCCGGTGTGCCCGGTTCCAACCGCATCCCATCGGCGGTCTCGGTCGATGTCCGCGGTGCGGTGTACGTGGGGGAGACAGCGCGGCGGCGCGCCGTGCTCGAACCGTACAACACGGTGTTGACTCCATGCCGGTTGCTCGGCCGGTTCCCGGCCGACGCGCCGGTACAGCGGGCGCTGGCGCAGGCGCCGGTCCGGATCGTCGCCGGCCCGGCGGGGCAGGTGACGGTCAATCTGTGCGACACCGTCTACGCGGTACCGGAGATCGCCGGGCAGTTGCTCGGTCACCTGCGGGATCTGGCCGAGCGCGGCCTGGGCGAGGCGGCCACCAAGGCAGTGCTGGCAATACCTACCTGCTACGGCGACGCCCAGCGCCAGGCCTTGCTGCTGGCGGCGCGCCTGGGTGGTATCGACGTGCTGCGGCTGGTGTCGTCGCCGGTCGCGGCGGCGATCTCGGCCATTCCCGTCGACGGCCCGGCGCAGCGCCTGCTGGTGGTGGACGCCGGCGGCGGTCAGACCGGCGCCGCGGTGATCGACTGGCGCGGCCGGGTGGTCGAGGTGATGGGCCAGGCCGGGGAGGCGGGTGTCGGGGCACTCGACGTAGACGCCGCTGTATGCGGCGCGCTGGCCGAGGAATTCGAGCTGAACATGGGAGGCGGCGAGCTGCAGCGCAATCTGAGCGCGCGCGCGCGCCTGCTGTTCGCGACCGAGAGCGCCAAGCGCAGCCTGGCGCAGCACGAGCAGGTTCGCATCCGTCTGCGCGAATTTATCAAGACCGCCGAGTGGCACGTCGATTTCGACAGCTTTCTCGACCGGGCCACGGTCGATCGAATGGCGCAGGCCTACGCGGAGAGCGTGCTGACGGTGGCGGACGCGGCGCTGCAGTCAGCCGGCGCCGAGCCCGACTCGATCGACGCGCTTGTGCTGGTCGGGGGGGGGGCGCAGATCAAGTCGGTGCAGCGCGATCTGCGCGCGCTGGTCGGCCGCGATCCGATCGCGATCGACGATTCCGAGGCCTGCGTCGTCGCCGGCGCGGCGAAGCTGGCGATGTCGCTGACCGGCAACCCCAGCATGTCGGTCGAGGATGTCAAGCAGGTCGTCATCGAGGCCATGAGCGCTGACCTGAGCATCGCGGCTGCGGGAGGTTATCGCGAGACCCTGATCCCCGCCGGCGTGCGGTTGCCGATCGCGGCCCACCGGGTCTTCACCACCTCACAGGATGGGCAGACCCAGGTGCGCATCATGTTCTTTCAGGGCGCGCAGGGCGCGGCCAACGAAGACTGCATGCTCGGCGAGTTCGTGCTCGACGGGCTCAAGGCGGCGCGGCGCGGCGAGGTGCGCATCGACGTCGGTTTCGAGATCGACTGCGATGGCCTGCTCCATGTCTCGGCGCGCGATCTCGAGACCGGCCACCGCACCGCGAGCGACGTGCGCATCTCGCAGGCGGTGACCGAGCAGGCGCTGGCTGCGGTGCGCGAGGCGCGCGGGCTCAACGAGGATACGCTGCGCAATCCCATCGGCGGGCAGCGGGCCGGCCGCCCGGTGCCCACGACCGAGCACGGAGAGAAGCAGTGAACGCTTCGCGTCGACTCGTGCTGTTCGTGCTCGAGCGCCCGGATCTGCGCGCTTACTTCAATCAGGCGCTCCAGTCGACCCCGCATTCGGCGATCTACTGCTTCGATGGCGCGGACGGCTTTGACCGCTTTCTCGAGGTCAGGCCGGATGTCTGCCTGGTGTGCGAGTCGACGGCGCGCATCAATGGCGCGATCCTGTGCCGCTTGATCAAGCAGCACCGCTGGTCTCGCGGCGTCGGCGTCTACCTGATGAGCGCGCGTCCCGATGATGCATCTGCGGAGACCCTGATCGCCAGCACCGGCATCGACGGGGTGCTGCCGCTGCCGCCGCCACCGGAACAGCTTGTCGGTCTGCTGGCGAGGCCGCACGAGTGTCAGCTTGTCGAGACGAGCGAGGCGGAGCTGGCGGCCGAGACCGAGCCGGTAGAGGAGCAACTGCCCGCGGCGGCCCCGGTCGAGGTGGACGCCAGCTCTTTTTTCACCGAGCGTCGCACCGACGAGCGCGTGCTGCTCTACGTGCGGCCACCGCAGGAGGCGACGCACTGGGATGCCGCCGTCGGGGGCGAGCAGTCGCCCGTCGATCTGACGCCGGACATGCGCAAACCGACCGCGTCCGGGCAGCCAGCCGCGCCCGATCCAGGCAGCCGGGCGACGACCGGATCGAATGCGCCGGCCGCCGAGCCGGTGGTGCTGCAACCGCCGGCCGGAGAGCACACTCCGCTCGGGTCATCGCCGCTCGAGGCGATGCCGGCGCCGGTCGACATCGCCGATCTCGCTCCCGCCCCGCCGCCGTCCAGGCCGGAGCCGACCGCGCATGGAGATGGAGGCGAGGCGACACCGGCCGAGGCGCTGCCGGCGGTCGGGGAGCGCACCCCGGCCGGCGGTCGGCCCGCGGTCGAGGAGCTGACACCGGTGGCGTCCGATCGGGAGACCACCACCCCGGGCGCGGCCATGACCCCGCCGGCGACACCCATCGCCGCGACCGATGGCGATACCAGCCTCGATTACTCGGGCATCTATCCACTGGCGCCGGACGAGCGCGACTCGGCGTCGCTGCGACGGGCCATCGCCGAGAGCCAGCTCGGCGGCCGCCTGACGCGCCGCGTGCTGGCTCTCTATCGATTGCTCGACGCCGTCGACTACTACCAGCTTCTGGGAGTCGGCAACACGGCCGACGCGCAGGCCCTGCAGGATGCCTACCATGCGCTGGCTCTTGAATATCACCCCGATCGTTTTTTCCCTTTGGTGCCGGGAGTGATCAAGGAGCGCATCGCCGCGCTGTTCCGTCGGATCAACGAGGCCTACTCGGTGCTCTTGCGCGCCGAACGGCGACAGCGCTACGACGAGTTGCTCAGCCAGCGCGGCGCCGGTCCGCCGCCGCGGTTGCCGCTGGGCGAGGGGCAGGCGCCAAGCGCCGAGGGCGGCTCCGAGGCGCAGACCCCGGTCGGCCGCAAGTACCTGCGGCTCGCATTTGCCGCTATGGCCCGCGGTGATCTCGACGCCGCGCACCTGAATTTGAGCTTTGCCGTCGGTCACGAGCCGGACAACGAAGTGCTGCGTCGGCGGCTCAACGAGTTGGAGCGCGAGATCCAAGTACCGCGCTGACGCGGCTGGCGGCTCCGCTATTCCTCGTCGCCGCCGAGCTGGTAGTCCCGGATCTTGCGGATCAGCGTCGAGCGGCTGATGCCGAGCAATTCGGCCGCGTGCGACCGGTTGCCGTTGACCTGATCCAGCGCCTCGAGGATGGTGCGCCGCTCGATCACGTCCAGTCGCAGTTGCGGCGCGAAGGCCTGCTGCTCGGCCACCCGCTCTTCGAGGCCGACCGTCGCAAAGACGATGCTATCGGCATCGATCGGATCGCGCTCGCACAGCACCGCGGCGCGCACCAGCACGTTCCGCAGCTCGCGCACGTTGCCCGGCCAGGGGTGCTCGAGCAGGCGCCGCAGCGCCTCGGAGCTCAGGGTGCGGGTCCGGCCGCTCGGATCGCTGCTGGCGAGAAAGTGCCTGGCCAGAAGCTCGACGTCGCCGCGCCGCTGGCGCAGCGGCGGTAGCTGGATCGGCAGCACGAAGACGCGGTGCAGCAGATCCTCGCGAAAGCGACCCTGCTTGACCAGCAGCGGCAGGTCCTGGTGGGTGGCGCACACGATGCGCACGTCGAGTTCTACGATCTCGCGACCGCCGACGCGCCGCAACTGACGGCTCTCGAGCACGCGCAGCAGCTTGGCCTGCGCGGTCAGCGGCAGCTCGCCGATCTCGTCCAGGAACAGGGTGCCCCGCTGCGCCTGCTCGAAGGCGCCCGCGTGCTGCCGATCGGCGCCGGTGAAGGCACCCTTCTCGTGGCCGAAGAGCTCGTCCTCGATCAGCTCCTGCGGGATGGCGGCGACGTTGATGGCGATAAAAGGCTGGTCGGAGCGCGGCGAATGGCGGTGCAGCGCGCGCGCCACCAGCTCCTTGCCGGTGCCGGTCTCGCCGTTGATGCAGACCGTTGCGTCAAATGGCGCCACCCGCTCGATCAGGTTGAACAGCCGGTGCATCCGGGGGTCGCACGAGATCATGTCGTCGAGCGCCTGCCGGGGCTCGTCCGTCAGCGGCGCCTCGGTGACCTGCCGCTCGAAGCGCACCTCCGCCCGGCCGAATCGGATATCGGCGCCAAAGGGCAGCTCGCCCTCGACGATCTTCAGGTTGTTGACCACCGTGCCGTTGGTCGACTCGAGGTCGCGGACGAAATAGCGACCGGCACGGGCGTACACCACGGCGTGGAACCCCGACACAGAGCGATCGTTGAGCACGAGGTCGTTTTCAGGATTCTTGCCCACCCGCACGCCGCCGGCGGCCACCGTCACCGCCTTGCGTTTGCCCTCGGCCCGGTAGATCAGCAGCCCGGCGGCGATCTCAAGCGTCCTGCCGTCCTGGGAGATAGTGATCTGGCCGGTCGATCCGGTCGGGGCGCGGGCGTTTTGTCTGAGCGGCTCCGTGTAGCTGGCGCACAGAGACCCGAGCTCGATCCGGTCGCCGTCGCGCAGCGTATGTTGCCGCGTCGGCGTGCCGTTGATGGTCAGCGTCTGTCCGGGGCACGCCTGGGCCACGTGCTGGCCGGTCGGCGTCAGCCGCACCTCGCCGAGAAAATCGGGCAGACCGCTGGCGGCCAGAGCCAGATCGTTGCGCGCGTGGGCGCCGATGCGGATGCCGCGTCCGACCAGGGCGATGCGCAGCAGCGGTTGACCGTCGCGCATGAGCAGCAGCGACGCGCTCTCTCGCGTCGGCGCCGCAGCAACGGGTTCGACCATTACAGCTCCCCCAGACGTCGCAGCAACAGGATGTCCCAGCGCCGAATCAGCGCCGGTATCCAGAGCAGCATCTGCGGATTGACGCATACCGGGTGGCCGACCAGCCTGAGCAGCGGCAGGTCCGACCGGCTGTCGCTGTAAAAATAGCAGCGGCCGAGATCGAGATCGTGCTTGGCGGCGTAGGCGCGGACGTACTGGATCTTGCCGTCGCCATAGCAGATCGGCTCGCGGACCTCGCTGCCGAGGCGTTCGCCGACGATCGGCGTGGCGGTCGCGAGCACGTCGTCGAAACCGAGGGCGCTGGCTATCTGCGCGGCGGCGTAATCCGGAGCACCGGTGACAGCCACCACCCGGTGGCCGAGCGATCGATGCAGGCCGACCATCTCGCGCGCGCCCAGGTAGACCTGCCTTCCGATGCGCTCGCGCAGGCAGCGCCGGACAAAGTCGATCGCCTCGGCCACCGTGATGCCGGCCCCGAGGTTGAAGCCCCAGCGGTACATCCTGGCGCGCGGGATCAGGTTGAGCTTGTAGAGCAAGAAGAAGAGGAAGAAGACGAGGTAGCTGGAGCGGCGGGCTCGCCCCTCGGCCACGCCCTGGGCGAACATGTGGCCAGCGATCGAGCCCCGGATCAGGGTCCCGTCGATGTCGAAGAAGGCGGCGATCCGGGTGCCGGATCCGGCGTGTGCGGGGATGCTGTGCAGGTCGAGCTCGCGCGCGCGCAGCGTCATCTCGGCGGCGGCGTCGCCGGCGATCAGGCCGCGCACCTCGGCCGAGAGACCGTTGACGTCGATCCTGGTCGACGCTGCGGTTGGCTCGTCTTCGGTTTGAGCGCTGGCGCGCAATAGATCCACGCGGTTTCCGATCGGTCGCGATCCGAATTTGCGATTGCTATCCAAGCGCCGCGCCGGGGTCAAGCCCGACGGCCGCGATAACGCATAGCGTCATGCGTCTTGACACCTCCCGGCGCCGTTGGTTTTACTGTCGCCCGCGACGTCCCTATTTCAAGGAGGAGACCGTGAAGATCCTCGTCACCGTCAAGCGAGTCACCGATTACGAAGCCAAGATCAAGATCAAGCCCGACGGATCCGGTGTCGTCACCGACGGGATCAACATGATCGTCAATCCATTTGACGAGATCGCCGTCGAGGAGGCGCTGCGGCTCAAGGAGAAAGGGGGGGGGGCCGAGGTGGTGGTGCTGTCGATCGGCCCCAAGGATGCGGCGCAACAGATCCGCTCGGCGCTGGCCATGGGCGCCGACCGGGGCATCCTGGTCGAGAGCGGAGAGCTCGATTCGGACGCGGTGTCTGCGATCCTGGCAGGGGTGGTCAACAAGGAAAAGCCGGACCTGGTGATCATCGGCAAGCAGGCGATCGACGACGATTCGGGGCAGGCTGGCCAGTTGCTGGCCGAGCGCCTCGGCTGGGGGCAGGCGTGCTTTGCCTCCAAGCTCGAGCTCGGCAGCGGCAAGGCGACGGTGACGCGCGAGGTGGACGGCGGTCACGACGTGGTCGAGATCGATCTGCCGGCGGTCGTCACCGCCGACCTGCGGCTCAACGAGCCGCGCTACGCCTCGCTGCCGGGCATCATGAAGGCCAAGAAGAAGCCGCTCGAGGAGACCACCCCGAACGCGCTCGGGGTCGACGTCAAGCCCAAGGTGCTGGTCAAGCGCTTCGAGGAACCGGCGCAGCGCAAGGCCGGGGTGCGGGTTCCCGACGTGCCGACGCTGGTGGCCAAGCTGAAGGACGAGGCCAAGGCACTGTAGCGGGGTCGAATCTGCGGGGGCAAACCCACGACGACACGCGGCCGCGAGCGGCCGCGCCGAGAGGGCACCGATGGCAACTGTTCTCGTGGTCATTGAGCATGCGAAGGGCGAGCTGAAGAAGTCCAATCTGCCGGCGATCACGGCCGCGCGCGAGATCGCCAAGCACACCGGCGGCGATGTCTGTTTCGCCGCGCTGGGGCCGGGCTCGGCCGCCGCCGCCGACAACGCCAAGGCCCTCGGCCCGGCCAAGATCTACGTCGCCGAGCACGCCGGCCTCGAAAATTTCCTGGCGCAACCTTACGCCAAGGTGGTGGC
>JAFGSX010000139.1 GCA_016934455.1 Deltaproteobacteria bacterium | reverse complement strand
GCAGCGCAGAAACAGTGCAGCGCCTACCCGCTTCCGACGTTGCCAGGGCGACCGGGCTGCAAAAAAATCCCCCACCTCTGCCGTGTGGGTGCCTACTCGAACCTGTCTGTGACAGGTGGGAACCGCAGATGTGCTTTGAGGCGTCCCAGCGAACCAGGCTCACGAGCGCACCGCGCTCACCCGCGATCGAGGGACGCGCAAGGACACACGGTCGGCTCCCGATTGCGCGCTACGGTTCAGAGCATCGTCACCCATCGCGCACAGCGCAGGGGAAATCTGACCTCGGGCCTCCTTACTCGGCGGCGCCGTGCGCCGCGCTGTTCTCCAACATGTCCAACAGCCGCCGCGACCGGCGTCTGACTTCGTGGCGCAGAGTCTTGAGTTTCTGGTGCGCACGGAAGTACTCGTCCGCGATGTCGAGCGCCGCGAGCAGCACCACCTGGCGCGTCGTCACCGTGCGCGTCTGCTTGGAGATGTCCGCGATCTTCTTGTCGACGTAGGCAGCCAAGGTCTGGACGTAGCTCTCGTCCGCGTCCGAGCGAACCTTGAACTTTTGCCCGACCATCGTCACTTCCATCTGCCGACGGGCGCCTGGCTTGTCCACGTTTTCTCCGTGATTTCAAATATTTAGATACCATATCGCAAACCGGTATCATAGGAAATTTATCGAGCAAAAGTCAAGCCGAACGGCGACCCGGGTCAGCATTTTTTGCCCGCGCCGGAGATTGACCGCGCCGATGCGTTGAGAGTAATGAGAAGAGTCTGAGGCAGGGAGAGAGCACCGTGCGCAAATCGCTATTTCCGGTGATGTTGGTCGCTCTGCTGGCGATGCAATCGGCGCGCGCCGAGCCCTCGCTCAACGGAGAATGGAAGAGCGTGATCGGCACCATCGCCATTCGCGACCGCGGCGGCGAGGTGACCGGCAAGCTGCGCAAGCCAGCGGCCAATGTCCCGATCAAGAAAGGCCAGCAGGTGCTGGTCGGAGCCGTACTCGAGGACAACCTCACGGGAGAGCTCACCGTCGCCTTGTCGGGCCCCGATTGCCCCAGCACGGCCAAGGCCATGGTTGTGCTGCTGGTGGCACCGGACAGCAACTCGCTGTCGGGCGCCGTTCACCTGCCCAAGCTCTCGTGCATCATCCCCGGACTGTCCGAGGGGGGCGGCACGCGCTTCACCCGCGTGCGCGCTCCACCTCGGCCAAGGCCGTCGACCAAGGGGCTGCCCACGGGGACCGGCGGATCAGAGGGGCAGCCGGTCACCCCCGGTGAGCAGATACCCCGCGGCAAGGAGGCCATAGCCGAGCGCATGAACCTCGGTTTCAGGTTGCTGCAGGATGGCCAAGCCGAGGAGTCAAGGCGCGCTTTTCTCAGCGTCCTCAAGGCCGATCCATCGCGGGTCGAGGCCTACAACGGCGTGGGCGTCACCTTCTGGCGGCGCGGTCGGTACGACGACGCGCTGGCCTGGTACAAGAAGGCGCTCGACGTCGATCCCGACTTTGGAGACGTCTACTACAACATCGCCTGTATCTACTCCCTGCTGGGCAAGAAAGCTCTGGCGATGCGCTATCTGAAGATCGCGTTGCTCAACGATTACCTGAAGAACAACACGGCCTCCGAGCTGCTGGACGACGACGATCTCGCCAACATCCGCGAGGAGCCGGAGTTCAAGGAATTGTTGAGCACGTTGCCGGGTGGCCCCCCGGCCAGCGCACCGGCATCGGCGCCCGCCCCTGCGCCGTCGCCAGCTCGCTGATCGCTCCCAGCGACCCCGAAATCCGGCTGATGATCCCGCCGCTGCTCTCACCCCTCGTCGAACAGCGCGGACCCGAACTCGCGCGCGTCGAACTGGCGCAGGTCATCTAGCTTTTCGCCGATGCCGATGAAGCGCACCGGGATCTTGAACTCCTGGCAGATGCCGACGATGACCCCACCCTTGGCAGTGCCGTCCAGCTTGGTCAGCACGATCCCGGTAAGCGGGATGGCGGCGTTGAACTGCGCGGCCTGGGCGATCGCGTTCTGGCCGGTGGTGGCATCGAGCACCAGCAGTACCTCGTGGGGAGCCCCGAGAGCGGCCTTGCCCAGCACGCGGTAGACCTTTTTGAGCTCCTCCATCAGATTGACCTTGGTGTGGAGCCGACCGGCGGTGTCAGCGATGACGACGTCGGCACCGCTGGATTGCGCCCGCTTGACCGCCTCGAACAGCACGCTCGACGGATCCTGACCCTCCTTGCCGCGCACCAGATCCGCACCCGAGCGCTGCGCCCAGACCTCTAGCTGGTCGGCCGCGGCAGCGCGAAAGGTGTCGCCGGCGCCGAGCACTACCCGCCGTCCCTGGTCGCGAAAACGCTGCGCCAGCTTGCCGATGGTGGTGGTCTTGCCGCCGCCGTTGACGCCGACCACCATCAGCACCAGCGGCTTGCTCTCGGCCACCTCGAGCGGGCGGTTCTCCAGGTCGAGTATCCTCTCGATCTCGGCCTGCAGGGCAGCGCGCACCTTGTCCGGCTGGTCGACTTCCTTTTTGTCGATCTTGTTGCTGACCAGCTCCAGCAGGTGCTGCGCGGTCTTCACTCCGATGTCCGAGGTGATCAGGATCTGTTCCAGATCGTCGAGCAACGACTTGTCGAGCTCGCGCTTGGCGCCAAACAGACCGGTCAGCCGGCCGATGAAACCGCTGCGGGTCTTGCTGAGCCCGTCGCGAAGCCGCGCCTTTTGCTGTTCGGCGGCGCGCTTCTCTGCTTCGTGGCGCTCTTTTTCGAGCTTTTCGCGTTCGGCTTTCTCTGCGGCAGCTTTTTTTTGCGCCTCGGCCTTCTCGGCCGCTTTCTGCTCGGCCTCGCGCTTCTCGGCCGCTCTCTTCTCGGCCTCGGCCTTCTCGGCTGCTTTTTGCTCGGCCTCGCGCTTCTCGGCCGCTCTCTTCTCGACCTCGGCCTTCTCGGCTGCTTTTTGCTCGGCCTCGCGCTTCTCGGCCGCTCTCTTCTCGGCCTCGGCCTTCTCCGCTGCTTTTTGCTCGTCCTCGCGCCGGACCGCTTTGTCCTGCGGGGGCGGCAGCTCGGCGGCCGCCTCGGGCAGCTCGGCAGCCGCCTCGGCCTCGGCCGCCAGCTCCTCGTCGCCGGGCTTCGCCTCGAGCGCCTCGGTCAGCTCGGCGAGGCGCTTGCGCCGCGACTTGATCACGAACGCCACGGCCAGCGCGACGAACAGCAGCGCCAGCCCACCGAGCACAATAAAACCGATCAGATCGACCGCGGTGACGGGCGGCGGCGCCTGACCGGCGACGGGGGCAAGATCGAGCAGCGACGGTCGGAGCATCTGATCCCTCGAGCAGGTGTGCGGTCACCGTCCGGCGGTCAGAATGACGACGGGCGACGGCATCCACCGCTTCTAGAGCGGCCACCCCGCCGTGTCAAGGAGACAGCCCGGGTTTTCTGCTATGCTGGCCCGCATGGGTGAGCAATTGCCGCTGCCGCTGACGACCCCGCTGGCCGGCCAACCGGAGCCGAACGTCGAGCCGGTTGCCGGCGCGCGTTCGCGCCGGCGCTGGTTGCAGGACAAGCTCGCCGAGCTATGCGGCGAACCGGTCAGCGTCGTCGTCAACGACAACCGCAGCAACCTGCTCTCGGCCCAGCGGCGCGGCGGCACCCTCGCCTTCAGGCTGCACCACATGTTTCTCGACGCCGACGAGCGGGTATTGCGGGCGGCGGCACGCTTCGCCAACCGGCCGGACCGCAGCAGCCGCACCCTGGTCGACCAGTTCATCGAGAGGCATGGTCATCTGATCACGAGACCACCGCGGCCGGCGAGCGCGCGCCCGGCGCGCGGGCGCAACCACGACCTGCAGGCCGTCTTTGACGAGCTCAACCGCGACTACTTCGCCGGTCGCATCGACGCGGAGATCGTATTCGGCGAGGCCGGGCGGCCGCAGCGCCGACGCCGGCGCCGGCGCTCGATCAAGCTGGGCAGCTACGACGACACCGCCCGCCGCATCGTCATCCACCCGGCGCTCGACCAGCCGCAGGTGCCCCGCTCTTTTGTCGCCTACATCGTCTTTCACGAGATGCTGCACCAGCTCTATCGGCCCCAGCGCGCAGGCGTCGCCCTGCGCTTCCACGGCCGTGACTTCAAGAAAGCGGAGCGCGCTTTCGCCGGGCGGCGCGAGGCGCAGCGCTGGTTTAGTCGCAACCTCGACCTGCTCCTGAGCTACCGGGAACCCGAAGTGATGGCGGGCGATCGCCCGCGCCGCGCGCCGTAACTACAAGCGTCAATCAGCGTCCGGCCTCGTGGGCCGCCACGGCTGTGCGAGCGCCGCCCGCTCGATCTGGGCGCGCACCGCCTCCGGCACCAGCGACAGCGCTCCGCGGGCGCCGGCCTCGTCGGTCACCTCGGGCAGCGCGAAGAGCTCGACCTCGCAGTCGCGCCAGCGCCCGCGTGCCTGTTTGGCGATCTCCTGGCCGAGCGGCTCGCGCGCGATGCCGCCGCCCAGGACAAAACACCGCACCCCGCGCAGCCGATCCACGTCGTCGGCCGACCACTCGGGAAATCCCGCGCCCTTGTGCGCGCTGCCCAGGTGCAGGCGTCGGCTCAGCTCGAACAGGGCAGCGCCCGCCAGCGCCGCCACGCAGCGGGCCGCCGCCTGCGCCAGCTCGCTCACCGGCTCGCTGCGGCCCAACGCCAGGCAGGCGCTCAGGAGCTTGCCGTCGACCTTGGCGTCGATCGGATCCAGGCGCCGCGCCTCGCTCAGCAGCGGCGCATCGCAGCCGAGCGCGCTCAGGCCGGCGTCGAGCGCCTGCGCGAAGGCCGCCATGCCGGCGCCCGCGATCAGATCCTCGGCCTGCTTGCCGCTCTTGCTCGCCAGCGTCAGGGCGTGGCCGCGGCCGCGGCCGAAGAACTCGATCTGGTAGCGGTCGATGGCATCGGTCGTCGCGACCTTCACCTTGACGTCGCCGACGAGCTGCGCAAACGAAAACGGCTGCAGGCTCAGCTCGGAGACGTGGCCGTCGGTGAAGACCTCGATCGCGCCCGCCGGATTGACCGCGGCGACGCAGCCGCCGAGCCCGGTGCCGGGGTTGATGCAGACCACGCGCTGATCGAGCAACCGCGGCCGGGTCGCCGGGTCGTCGAGCAGCAACTGGATCAGGTGGCGCCCCTGAACCACCGCGTCGTTGTCGACGAAGACGCGATCGATGGGCAGGCCGACCCCGGCCGCGAGAGCCGCCTGCATGTCGAGGTTATCGGTCTCGCCGGGCGCTGCCTCGAGATTCATGGCCGAGCGCGGGGCGATGACGCGCCGGCCAGCGGCGTCCGGCTGGTAGCGTCCCGGTGTGCCCGCTACCAGCGCCGGCGCGAGCGCCAGACCGCGGTTCGCGGCGAAGGCGGCGGCCTCGGCCAGCGCGGAGCGGACGGCGGCGAGCAGGCGCGGGATGCCGCGCGGGGTCCGGCGCTGCACGCGCGCCGCCACCTGCCAGGTGCCGTCCTCGCCGCGCGTGAACAACAGCACCCGCAGCTTGGTGCCGCCGACGTCGAGCGCGGACCAGGCCACGATGGGCGGCGTCTGTCTCTCGCCATCGATCATGTGCGGCGTATTTCACGCGCCGCCGCTCCCGCAGTCAACCGGTGCGATTGTGGCACCGGCTGGGTTGCCCTATGCTCGGCGCGGCTCGAGGCACGCCGAGGAGCACGATGAGCTGGACCGCCCGCATCTCGGGGCCGCTGTTGACGCTGGGGCCGCTGGCATTGACCGCCGCCGCTGTGCTGCGCGCCGTCCCCGGGACGATCGATTGGACCTGGGGGTGGCCGCTGGCGGTCGCAGCCGCCGCGATCATCTCGCTGGCGGGACTGGCCTTTGCCGTGCGCCCCAGCGTCGGCCGGATCGCGGCGAGCATCGGCTGCGCCGGTTTCGTGGCACAGGCGATCGCACCGCTGCTCTCGCGGCCCGGCCTGGCCTTGGTCGTTTTGATGCTGGTGGCGGCGGTGGTGGCCGCCGTCTGGCGCCGTCCGTCGCAGCGGTCCCGGGGGACTGGCGAAACGCAGGCTTCGGCGGCCGACTCAGCGCAGCCGCGGATAGCGGCGCTGCTCGCGCTGTGCTCCTGGATCCTGGCCGTGATCGGACGGGTCGCCAGCCAGCCGCCGGTCATCGGAGCGGTCGCCTTCGGGCTGCTGGCGGCGCTGGCGATCGGCGTCGCGCGCCTGACGCGCGAGCGGCGCGGCCGCCCGCGGTTGCGCCGCTACCTGTTGCTGGCATTGGGAGCGCTTTCGGTCGCCGCTTCGATCGCGGCCTACCCGTCGTGGTTGCTGGTGCTGGCGAGTCTGGCGATCGGGCCGATCGCGGTCCTCGTCCTGACCCTGCCCGACGATCTGATACCGACTGGCACCACCAGCTGGTGGGAGCCGCTGGTGGCGCAACCAGGCCGACTATTGGTCGTCACCTTTTTCGCGCTGTGCTCGATCGGCGCGCTCGCCCTCAGCCTGCCGGTCTGTGCGGGCCGGGCCCCGATCGACGTGCTCGACGCCGCCTTCACCGCGGTCAGCGCGGTCTGCGTCACCGGGCTGGTGGTGCTGGACACCGAGCTCGATTTCAGTACCACCGGCCAGGTCGTCATCCTGGCCCTGATCCAGCTCGGTGGCCTGGGCATCATGACACTGACCACCGCGGCGCTGGCGGCGCTCGGCCGGCGGCTTAGCCTCAAGACCGAGGGAGCAGTCGCCGGTCTGGTCAGCCACGAGGATCGCGGCGTGCTGTTTCGCGCTCTGCGCCAGTTGCTTGCCGTCACCGCGGTGTGCGAGGCGCTCGGCGCGCTGGTGCTGGCCACACTGTTCCTGGTCGAGGGCGACAGCGTCGGCATGGCGCTGTGGCGCGGTTTGTTTACCTCGATCTCGGCATTTTGCAACGCCGGATTCAGCTTGCAGGGCGACAACCTGGTGCCCTACCAGACCAATGCCGGCGTGCTGCACGCAGTGGCGGCACTGATCGTGCTGGGCGGTCTGTCGCCGCCGGTGATCGTCGCGGCGCCGGACTGGGTGCGACGGCGCCACGTCGGACTGCACATCAAGCTGGCATTGACAGTGACCATGGTGCTGCTGGTCGGCGGCTGGATCGCGATCGCGGCATTCGAATGGGACAACACGCTGGTCGGCCTGTCGATCGCGGACCGCCTGCACAATGCTTGGTTCCAGTCGGTCACCACGCGCACCGCTGGCTTCAACACCATCGACATCGCGGCGATCCGATCGCCCACGGTTTGGATCATGGTGTTGCTGATGTTCATCGGTGGCAGCCCGGGCAGCACCGCCGGTGGCATCAAGATCACCACCCTTGCCGTGCTGGTGCTGACCTTTCTCGGCGTGTTGCGCGGCCGCGCCGGCGCGTTTGGCCGGAGTCTGCAGGCACGGGTGGTTCTCGAAGCGGTGGCGATCACGCTGGCCGCCGTGATGGTGGCGTTGGCGGCACTGTGCGTGCTGCTGCTGACCCAGCAACTGTCTTCCGAGCGCGCGCTGTTCGAAGTGATCTCGGCCGTGGGCACGGTCGGACTTTCTATGAATGTGACGCCGATGCTCGATGGTATCGGCAAGATTGTCGTCATCCTGTGTATGTTCGCCGGCCGGATCGGACCGCTGACTCTGCTGCTGGTGCTGTTCGGTCGGCGGCCGGACACGGCGTGGCAGCTGCCCGAGGACGAGGTCAAGGTGGGGTGAGCCGCAGGATGGCGCAGAGCGTGGCAGGTCGATCGGAGTGTACGCGATGAACAAGCAGGCGATCGTGATTGGACTGGGACAGTTTGGCATGTCGCTGGCGCGCACCCTCACCGGGCGCGGGGTCGAGGTGCTGGCGGTCGAGTCCCGACCCGAGTTGGTGCGCATCGCATCCGGATTCGTGGCCGAGGCGGTCTGCTTCGACGCCACCGACGAGGAATCGCTGGCGCGCACCGCACCTGGCCGTCGCGACTTCTCGGTCTGCGGTATCGGCGACGAATCGCGCGAAGCGTCGATCATCTGCGTTGCATTGCTGCGGCAGATGGGAGCGCCACGTATCATCGCCCGCGCCAGCGATCCATTGCACGAGCGCATCCTGCATCTGGTCGGCGCCCACGAGGTGGTCAACCCGGAGCGCGAGTTTGGCGAGCGTTTCGCCAACCGATTGATCTACGAGCGCGTGGTCGGCGAGCTGCCGCTTGGCGATGACCTGGTTATCACCGAGCTCACGTTGCCGCCTGCCTTTATCGGCCACACCCTGGCCGATCTCGGTCTGCCTCGGCGCTACGGTGTCACTGTGGTCGCCGTGCGCCGCCCGGGCAAGGCCACCGTGGTCGTGCCCAACCCGAGCGAGCCCCTCAACGCCGACGACATCATTGTCGTAGTGTCGCGGGGCGACGCGGTGCACAAACTGGTCGAGCGGGTGTAGCCATGGAACTGCGGCGGGATATCCAGCTTGCGGTCGGCATCTTCATCGCTTTTTTACTGGTGACGGCATTTGCTGCGATCGGTCTGCTCGGCCGCATGTCGCCCGCGATAAAGCGCATTTTGAGCGACAACGTCGCGTCGGTGACGGCGTGCGAGGACATGCTGCATGTGCTGGCGCTGGCCGACGGATCTGCTCTCGACGTCGAGCAGGCGGCCTGGTTCGAGTCGTCGCTTGCGCGAGTGCGCCAGAACATCACCGAGGAGAGCGAGCGTCCGGTGATCGAGGAAATTGCACGGCTGGTGCCGCAGGTGGCGGCCGGAGACGTGCCAGCTCGGCACCGTGTGGTCGCAGCGCTACGCCAGCTGGCCACGATCAACCGCGACGCCATGTACCGCGCCGATGCGCGCGCCCGGCGGTTCAGCGTGGCCGGAACCTGGGCGATGGTCTTTCTCGCGCTGCTGGGCTTTGGCGCCGGCATCGGCATCGCCCGGCGCTTTAGCCGGCGCATCTTGCTGCCGCTGTCCGAATTGCACCAGGTGTTCGTTGCAGCGCGCCGCGGCGAGAGCCACCGCCGCTGTGCACGCCTGGCCGCGCCGATCGAGATCGCCGGCGCGATGACCGCGGCCAATGCGCTACTCGATCAGTGTGAAGCCGCTGCCGCGGCCGCTGCGCCGCACTACGAGCCGATCGATCGCGCCGCCGCGATCCAGCTCCTCGATGCGCAGACCGAGCCGCTGGCGGTCGTCGACGACAAGGGCGAGGTCGTCCTGGCCAACCAGGCAGCGCTCGACGCGTTGAGCGGCCCGGCCGGAACGGCTGCGCGGGCAGCGCTGCATGAGGCGACTGCCGACAAGCTGCCACCCGGACTGGCGCGGGTGACGCCGATCAAGAACGTGCACGCCTGGCTCTGTGCCCTGCAGACTTAGACCGCGGCGGAATCGACCGACGCCACGGCCACCGCCGCGTCACTCGTCGATCTTCAGCTCGCCCAGCAACCGCTTGTTGTGCTCGTCGACCAGCTCGCGCGCCGTCGCCAGATCGACCGGGTGTGGATCGAGCAGCACGCCGAACGCCCACAGGCCGGTGCCCAGCAGCGCGCTCGCGCTGCCGCCGAACACCGCGACCAGCAGCGGGACGATGTCGCCGCAGCGCGCCTCGACCGGGCGCTGGTGCGACGGCGCGAACAGCGCCGGGCCGGCGGCGACCGCGGCCAGCCCCAGCGCGTTGAGGCCGGCCCCGACGCCGATCAGGGCCCAGCGCAAGGCCTGGTTGGTCCGGTACTGGTCGGCCAGATCGTCGCGACCGATGACGCGATAGAAATCGGCGTCGGCGAGCGGTTGCCGCTCCTCTCCTTGCAAGGCAGCCGGCCGCGGCAGCCAGCGGTGAGCGCTCGCCGCGACCAGCTCGGCCTCGTCGAACCAGACGCACTGGCTTCGGTAATCGCGCTCGAGGTCACCCTCGGCCTGAGCCCGCAGCGGCGGCGCGGCCAACAGCCCTATCAGAAGGAGCATCGGGCGCATGGAGGTCGACCACGCTAACCGATCACCTCGCCGACCTGGTGGCCGATCGCCTGCTTGCGCGAGAGCCGGATCTTGCCTTCGCGGTCGATGTTGATGACCTTGACCAGCACCTCGTCACCCTCCTGCAGCACGTCCTCGACGCGCTTGACGCGTTTCG
>JAFGSX010000138.1 GCA_016934455.1 Deltaproteobacteria bacterium | reverse complement strand
GGAGAACATCATCGTCACCTTCGACGGCCGGACCAAAGTGGTCGATTTCGGCGTCGCCAAGGCGCGGCTGACCCCCGACACCACGCAGCTCGGCGTCGTCAAGGGCAAGCTCAACTACCTGGCGCCCGAGGCCGTCAAGGGCATGCCGCTCGACGCCCGCGCCGATATCTACGCGCTCGGCGTCACGCTCTATCTCTTTTTGACGGCGCGATTTCCGTACACCGCCAACAGCGCAGATCAACTGCTCGACCTGATGTTCGGGGCCGAGCCGCCGCCGCCGCGCAGCTTCAACGACCAGGTGCCGGAGGAGCTCGAGAGGATCTGCCTGCGCTGCCTCGAGAAAGAGCGCGATCGGCGCTACCAGTCCGCGCTCGAGCTGGGCAAGGCGCTCGAGCGGCACAACCGCGAGGCGGGCACCTCGGTCTCGCCGTCGCAGGTGGCGGCTTTTCTCGAGCAGCTCTACCCGCGCGAGCGCGATCCGATGCGGTGCTGGCTCGATGCGGTGCTCGACCCGGAGCGGAAGACCTCGGTGCCCGAGATCGCGCCCGGACTGGCGCCGCCGGTGATGCGCCACGGCGGCACCAGCGAGATGAGCAGCGGCGAGACCGGAGGGGCTGGCCTGGCGGGCGGCCAGGCCATCGAGCCCGCGAACAGCCAGCTCGCCACCGACCTGTGGTCGGCGGTGATCAACATCGGGGACCGAGCCGACTCCATCGCCAACCAGATGGCCGACGCCGGAATGCAGGTGCCCAAGCGTTCGGCGCCGGTGGGCACCTCGGTCCAGAAGAACAGCTCGCATCGCCTGCGCACCTGGAAATCGTCCCTCGAGAGAGTGGCGCGCACGACCGACGAGGGCCGCTCGCCGCGGGTGCGCGCGACCGGCGTCCGACGACAGTCGTTGCGATCGCTGCTGCTTTTTGGAGGCTTCGGCGTGCTGATCGGCGCGCTGATCTTCGCCCTGGTGCCGTGGACGTGCGACTCCCTCGGGGAGGCCGGCGACGGCGGCACCGAGGCCGGGATGCCGCTCGACGCCGCGAGCGAGGACCGCGCGCCGACGCGGATCGACGCCGGCACCGCAAGCGACGCCGCGCGGACCAAACGCCATCGCAAGAAGAAGCGGAGACCGCGACCACGCCGGCCAGCCAAGGCCCGCGGCGAGAAGTAGCTCGTCAGCCGCCACCGCTCGACGCGTCGGCGGCCGGTTCCAGGTACTTGCGGCAGTCGGGCAGGCAGAGCTTGCGATCGCTCTGGGGGTCGTGCAGGCACCCCTTGCTGTGGGGCAGATCCTGGCAGTCTTCGTCCGTCACGCAGACGTGGGTACAGTATCCGTCCGGGCCGGTGGTCGGTGCGATCCCCTCGCTGCACAGCGCCTCGAGGTAGAGGTTGTTGCGGCAGACCGAGCCCTCCGGGCACTGAGAATCGAAGCTGCACGGTTCTCCCAGTTCGGCCGAGCAGCCGACCGACCCGAGCGACGCCCCGAGCACCATTGCCATCGCCAGCCGTCTCGTCATCGCTGTTCTCCCGCGGCGTAGTGTCGTAGGATACACGAGGTGATGAGGAGCGCACAGCCTATGTTTACGCCAGGTCGCTGGTCCCGTCGCTGGCGGATCCCGGTCCTCGGCGCGGCTCTGCTCGGCGGCCTGCTGCTGCTCGGTGCCGACGACGAACAGGAGGCCGACGAGCTGTACGCGTCGCTGACCGACCCGCGCTACAAGATCCGCATCCAGGCTGCCGCCGCCCTCGCCTCGCGCCAGGATCGATATGCCCTGAGCGCGCTCGAGCAACTGCTCGGCGACAGCGAGCCCCTGGTCCGGGCGGCCGCCTGCGACGCCCTGATGGCGCAGGGCGATCCCGCGGTGCTGGCCACCCTGGAGCGCCTGGCCAGCGATCCCGACAACCTGGTGCGCAAGCGCGCCCGGCTGGCGGTTCGGGTGCTGGCCGCGCAGAAGAAAAACGCCGCCCGCAGCGGCGGCGGCGCGGTCGCCATCGAGAACGTCTCCGACGTTTCGCAGTCCGGCTTCACCGGGCTCGACGATGCGATGCGGGGCGGCCTGAGCGCCGAGTTGGCCAGCCAGGAGGTCGCGCTCAGGTCCCTGACGCGCAGCTACACCCTTCTCGCACAGGTGCGCGCGGTCGAGCGCAACATCGGCGACGACGAGTCCTCGGTGCGCGTGCGCTGCCAGCTCACCGTCGCCGAGCTGCCCAAGCGAACGCTCCGGCTGTCGACCCAGGTCACCGCCAACGCCGCGGTCGACGGCCGGCTGGCCGGCGACGAGCTGATCGCCACCGCGCGCGACGCCGCGCGCAACGCCGGCGCCGAGCTCGGCCGCGAGTTCGCGCACTGGGCGGTGGCCCAGCCGCCCCCGAACAAGGTTCGATAGCGCTGTCAGTAGATTTGCTCGACGGTGGCGCCGTTGTAGTAGTGACTCAGGATGGCGCGGTAGTCGTAGCCCGCCTCGGCCATGCCGATGGCTCCGACCTGGCACATGCCGACGCCATGCCCCCAGCCCGCACCGCGAAAGATCCAGCTCGTCGGATTGCCCTGGCCATCGCGTTCGACGTCGATCACGAAGGCGCCCGAGTTGAGGTTGCCCAGCGCCCGGCGCACCGGCAGCTCGCGCTGGATCACGACGCTCGCCCGATCGCCGGTCACCCGCAGCGCGCGCACGCGCCCCGAGACGCCGCGGCCGAGGACCTCGAACGCCGTGACGTGGCCCACCCCCAGGCCAAACAGCAATCGATCGAGATCGGCGGCGGCGATGCGCTTTTCCCAGCGCAGCTTGTCCTTGCGCGCGACCGAGGCGCGGGCACAGAACGAGTCGGGCGTGGAGGACAAAAAACGGCGCAGCGTCGCCTCGTCGCTGAGGTCGGCGAAGGATCCGGTCTCACCCGCTCCGCCGAAACCAGCGGCCGGTCGGGTCGCGGCGCTCGCCGCGCCGGGCACGTCGAGCAGGCCGCGCAGCGACGCCTTGGGCGGCGTGTTCCATACCACCTCGGCATTCTCGGTGTGGCCGCCGCAGGTGCTCGAGTAGACCGAATCGACCAGCTCGTCGCCCAAAAACGCCAGCTCGCCGCGCGTCTCCTCGACCGCGCGCGAGGTTTCTGGATGGTAGGCGCTGGTGCCGCCGTAGACCTGGCAGTGCTGCTCGTCGCAGAGCGCGAACGGATCGGCCAGATGGTGGCGACCGATCTTGGCGAACACCGCTCCGCGCGCGGTGACCGCCTGTGCCTTGAGCGCCTCGAGCGGCGCCGAGGCGAACATCTCGGACGGCACCACGCCCTTGAGGATCTCGTCGACGGTGGTGACGTTGACCACCGCGATCCGGCCGGTGTTGTCCGGCGCGATCGCCAGCGCGTCGACGTAGCTGGGCTCGGCTCCGGTCGCCCTGGCCTGGCCCGCCGGGTTGACCTTGTTGCGCAGCGTCACCGCCGCGCCACCGCGGTCGGTCACCAGCAGCGGGCCGATCAGCGCCTGCCCGGCGCCGTTGTCCTCGACCGTCAGCTCCAGCTCGGGCAGCTTCTTGACCACCGCCACCACCCGCGTGTCGACTCCGTGCGCGTCGTGCAACTGGCGCGCGACCCGCTCGGTCTGCGCCAGCGAAGCCGAGGGCCGCACCAGGATCAGCGTCGCCCGGTTGTCGACCAGCTTGCCGCCGATCCCGAACACGATGCCGACGTCGAGGGCAAAGGCACCCGCCTCGCCGCGCTGGCGCCATTGGGCCAGCATCGCCTCGCGCTGCGAGCGCGCGCCGCCCTCGAGGGTGGCCACGACGACCGCGTGCACCAGAGCCGCCGCGGCGCCGCCGCTGCGTACGAACCGGCCGCGCCGCCCAAGCCGCAGCCGCACCCAGGGGCCCTCGGTCCGGTGGCGCCCGATCACGGACAGCCCGTTGGCCGACGCCAACTCGACCTGATCCAGGTTGACGGCCAGGCCGAGGGCGACGCGCGGGTTGCGATCGGCGCCCAGCAGCAGCCGGTGCCCATACAACTCGGCGGTGGTGACGCCGACGACGGGTGCCGCCCCGCCCTGGGCCAGCGCCCCGATCGCGACCAGCGCACTCAGCGGGATCATCTTCGGCTTGCTCCGCCTTCAGCGCCGCCACGGCGGCGGCGCCCGATGCGGTGGTGAGCGCGCGCCGCGGTCAGGCGTGCGCGGCGGCCTGCTCCTCGACCGTGCGCTGGGCGAGCGGCTCCCAGAACATGATGCGCTGGCACATCGGGCAGGTGTGCACGGCGTCGCCGCGCTGCAGCTCGTTGTAGAGCTGCGGCGGCACCTGCATGTGGCAGCCGAGGCAGCAGCCGTCCTTGACCAGCACCAGCGCGCGGCCGCCCTTGTGGTCGCGGATGTACTCGTACTGGCGCAGCAGGTTCTTCTTGACCTTGCCGGCCACGGACTGGCGCGAGCTGGCGGCCTGGTCCATCTCGGCCTTGACCGCGGCGCTCGCCTGCTTGGCCTCGGTGTCGCGCGCATGGAACTCCTTCTGCAGCGCATCCACCTTGCCTTGATGCTGGGCACGCTCCCGGCTGGCATCCTCGGCCGCCTGCATCTTTTGCAGGATGCTCTCCTCGAGGTCGCGGTTCTGGCGCTTGAGGCCCTCGATCTCGCGCGAGAGGGCGGCGAACTCCCGACTGTTCTTGATGTCGTTGAGCCGCGCCTCCCACTTCTTGAGCTTTTCCTTCTCGGCTGCCAGGTCCTGCTCCAGCTTGCGGCGGTCGCGGTTGGCCTCGTCCTCGCGGCTCTGGGCCCCGCGCAGCGCCTGCTGCGCCTTCTCCAGCTCTGCCTTGATTTCGTTGGCCTTGACCGGAATCTCTTTCAACCGCTCGGAGCGTACCAGCAGTTGCGAGTCGATCTCCTGCAACTCGTAGAGCAGAAGTAGCTGTTCGCGCAAAGTTCTTCCTCCGCCGACTCCCCTATGGTTACCAAAGAACCCTATTGCGAATCGCGCGGTATTGACCGCGGTCGCTTCTATGTGGGCCCACCAGGATTTGAACCTGGGACCTATCGGTTATGAGCCGACGGCTCTACCGCTGAGCTATGGGCCCCCGCGCTCCTCTCGCCCCCTCTCCTCGCAGACAAAAAAACGGGCGTCAACGCCTATCCCTCGACAAAAGCGCGCAGCTTCTTGGACCGCGACGGGTGGCGCAGCTTGCGCAGCGCCTTGGCTTCGATCTGGCGGATGCGCTCGCGGGTCACCTCGAAATCCTGCCCCACCTCCTCCAGCGTGTGGTCGCTCTTCTCGCCGATGCCGAACCGCATCCGCAGCACCTTCTCCTCGCGCGGGGTCAGGGTCGCCAGCACCTTTCGCGTCTGCTCGGACAGGTTCATCGAGATCACCGCGTCGGACGGCGAGACCACTCCCTTGTCCTCGATGAAGTCCCCCAGATGCGAGTCCTCCTCCTCGCCGATCGGAGTCTCGAGGCTTATCGGCTCCTTGGCGATCTTGAGCACCTTGCGCACCTTGTCGAGCGGCAGCTCCATCTTCTCGGCGATCTCCTCGGGCGCCGGCTCGCGGCCGAGCTCCTGCACCAGGTAGCGGCTGGTGCGCACCAGCTTGTTGATGGTCTCGATCATGTGCACCGGGATGCGGATGGTGCGCGCCTGGTCGGCGATGGCGCGGGTGATGGCCTGCCGGATCCACCAGGTCGCGTAGGTCGAGAACTTGTAGCCGCGGCGGTACTCGAACTTGTCGACCGCCTTCATCAGGCCGATGTTGCCTTCCTGGATCAGG
>JAFGSX010000137.1 GCA_016934455.1 Deltaproteobacteria bacterium | reverse complement strand
CCAGCGCAGCCGACACCGCGCCCTCAACTATGAAGAAACCGGTCGCAGATAAAAGTTCGCAGCCGCGGCTCGCGGCCGGTCATTTTGCCAGTGGGTCGAGCCGCGGCCGGCAACGGAGCAGGTAGAGCACCTCGGAGGGCGCGGCGAACGCGGGTAGCGTTGTTGCTACGCCGCGGACGGCTTGGCCACGGTGCGCGGCGCGATCACCAGGTTGTTGAGCTGGAACTTCGTCATCTTGACTATGAACCAGGGGGTGTAGATGCCGAACGTGATGCCGGACAGCAGGCCTCCCACCAGGTTGACGATGAAGTAGCTGAAGCCGTCGCCGTCGAAGCGTCCCTGGCACGGCTTGCCCGCGATGACCAGATAGTGATGGCTGGCGAAAAACTTGAACAGCTTGACCTGAAACCAGAAGGAGTAGATGCCGAACGTGATCGTGGTGAGCAGCGCGCCGATCAGGCAGGTGACGAAGAGCTGGCCACCGGTGGCGACAAAATCCTGGTTGCCGATCACCTTGTTGCCCTCGAGGATCGCGGTGTTCTGCAGAAAATAGCGCTGCAGGCCGACCGTGAACCAGAAGCTGTAGATGCAGAATGTGATCGCAGTCAGCAGGATCCCCACCAGCATCTTCACGAACAGCGCGCCGCCCGAGCCGTTGAACTGCAGCCGGTAGAGCGTGCCGTCGGGGGCCTTGGCCACGGCATTGTCGCACACCCATCTGTTCAGCTTGACCATGAACCAGGGCGTGTAGATGCCCAGCGTGATGGCGCATAGCAGCCCGCCGAGCAGCCCCTTAACAAAGAGCTGGCCGCCGGTGCCGGAAAAGGCCAACTGCAGGTCGCCGCGCTGGGCCTTCTTGATCTTGGTGTTGTCGGCGAGGTAGCGATAGATGCTCACCGCGAACCACGGCCCGTAGATGCCGGCCGTGATCGCGGTCAGCAAGATCCCCACCAGCATCTTCACGAACAGCGCGCCGCCGGTCCCGTTGAACTCGAACTTTTTTTCCATCGCCGCGACCTCCCCGGCGCAGCGCACCGCGTGGCTCACGTCGGCGCGCGCGCGCGATCTCTCCCTGGGTTGGGCCATCTTGTTACGAATCGGCGCCGCGGTCCATGGTCTCGTGCGTCCACCAACCAAACCCGGGTCGAGCCGCGCGCCCGACCCGGTGGCGACCGCATCAGCCGGTCTTTCCCGACCGGGCGTCGCTCGTGTTAGCATGGCCGCGAAAAATCCCTACCGGAAGACGGATGGCGATTCGAGCGCGATTCACCGGCCGGCCGGCGCTGACTCTGGCGCTGCTCGGCACCATGCTCTGCGGCTGCCAGTGCGCGCAGTATCACCTGACCCTGCACTATCCCGACGACGCAGCCTGGGCTCGGGCGCGGCGCGGCGAGCTGGTCGTGGCCCGCGGCGCCCAGTGCGCGGCCATCGGCAGCGGCGCACCGATCGCCGACGACGAGGTGGTGACCCGGATCGGTTTTGCGACCGCCGACGCGGCGCCTTCCATCGGGGCGCTGGAGTACGGCGAGCTGACCTTCTGGGCGCAGATCCGCGACGCCGATTGCATCGCCTTTCTGGCAGGCTGCGCCGAGCAGGAGATCCAGCCGCGCGCCGACGCGAGAGTCACCGTCGCGCTGGTGCCGCGCACCGAGGTCGGTTGCCCGACCGGCTTTACCTGCCGATCCGGTCAGTGCGAGGTCGCGGTCGATGCCGCCGTCGCCGATGGCGCGCGTCCCGACCACGTCGACACCGACCGTGCGGCGTCCGATCGCGCCGGGCTCGATGCCGCGGCGCCGGATGTGATCGGCGTCGACCTCGAGCGCCCCGACTCCAATCCGATCGACGTTTGGCAGCCGGATGCCGCCGGGACCGATCGGGTGCGACCGGATGCGCGAGCCGATGTCGGCAGCAGCGATCGCGCAGACGCCAGCGGCGGCGATCGGACCGACGCCGGCGGCTACGACGCCACGCCGCGCGACCGCGGCGCCAACCGCTTTCCATGGATCGCAGATGGCACGGTCTACTCGCTGCACCGCCATGTCGACGTGCTCTATGTGGGCGGCGATTTCTCCCGGATCGGGCCCGCCACCGGCGGCGCGATCTTTCTCGACCCGGTCGCGGGCAACGGCACCTCGCTGCTGAAGTACCCGCTCGATGGGTACGCGCATGTCGAGGGGCTCGGTCTGTCGGCAGCGCCCGATGGGTCGGGCGGTTACTATGTGGGCGGTTTCTTCTCGCGGGTCGGCGATTTCGACCGCCTGGGTATCGCGCACCTCTTGGCCGACGGCACGGTCGACCCGCTCTTCGATGCCGGCGCCGACAACGACGGCATGAGGATCGCCGTGTCGCCGAGCGCGGTCTATGTGTTCGGCTACTTCTCCAGCATCGGCGGCCAGCCGCGCAGCTATCTGGCGGCGCTCGATCGCGCCACGGGCGCGGCTCTGCCGTGGGCGCCGGCGATCGAAGACGCATTTGCGTTAAATGCCATTGCGGTCGCCGGACCGGCGGTCTACCTCAGCGGAAACTTCGATACAGTGGACAGCCAGACGCGCCACCACTTCGCGGCCGTCGACGCCGACGACGGCACCCTTTTGCCGTGGGACCCCGGTGGCGACGGAACTGCCTGGGCGTTCTCGGTTGCCGGGACCGTGGTCTATGCGGGCGGCTCGTTCAGCACCGCCGGCGGTCAGCCCCGGCGCAACCTCGCCGCGCTGGACGCGACGACCGGCGCAGCAACGGCCTGGGATCCGAGCCCCGACGGCACGATCCACGCGGTCCTGGCCGACGGCGACACGGTCTTCATCGGCGGCAGCTTTGCCAGCGTGGCCAGCCAGACGCGCCACCACGTTGCCGCAATCGACGCGACGACGGGCGCGGTCCTGCCGTGGAACCCCGATGCGAACGCCGCCGTCTCGGCGATCGCCGTCGAGGGCGCAATCGTTTACCTGGCCGGCGGTTTCAGCAGCATCGGCGGCCAGCCGCGCACTGGTCTGGCCGCGGTCGATGTTGCGACCGGCGCGGTCCTGCCGTGGGATCCCGACGTCGGTCCCGGCGGGGTGGGCGAGCTCTTCGTCGACCAGGGCACGGTATTCGCTGTCGGCTACTTCGCCGAGATCGGCGGCGTGCCGAGCGGGAACCTGGCGGCATTTGACGCGGACAGCCTCGTTGGCCTGCCCTGGAGCGCCGAGACCGACGACCGTGCGGTCGCCATCGCCAGCGATGGAAATGCCGTGTACATCGGCGGCTATTTCAACCAGGTCAATGGCCAGACGCGCTACTTCCTTGCCGCGCTCGACGTTGCGAGCGGGGATCTGTTGCCGTGGAATCCGCAGTCCAACTACATCGTCGAGGCGCTGGCGGTCTCGGGCGGCGTCGTGCATGTCGCCGGGTGGTTCGACAACATCGGCGGCGAGTTCCGGTCTTGCCTGGCCGCGCTCGACACGACCACCGGCCACGCCACCTCGTGGAATCCCGCTCCCAACAGCATCGTGTTTGCCATGGTCCGCGACGGCAACACGATCTACGCAGGCGGCGATTTTACCCTTTTCGGCAGCCAGACCCGCAATCACATCGCCGCAGTCGACGCGACCAGCGGCGCCCTGCTGCCGTTCGATCCCGATGCCGATGACCGGGTCTATGCGATCGCTGCCAAAGACGCGACCGTCTATGCTGCAGGAAACTTCCAGAACATCGGGGGGCAAGCGCGATACCATCTCGCTGCGCTCGACGCGACCACCGGCGTCGCCACGACCTGGGATCCCGATCCCGGCGGCGGTGCCAGTCATATCTTGGCCATAGGAGGCCTGGTCTACGCCGCCGGCGGTTTCGACACCATTGGCGGCCAGGCTCGCAACTTTTTGGCCGCAATCGACGGCGCAACCGGTCTCGCCACGGCCTGGGATCCAGAACCCCAATACGTCCCGCAGGTGCTCGTCGACTCCGCGGGCACGCTCTGCGTCGGCGGCGCCTTCAGATCGATTGGCGGACGCGCTCGCACCGGGGTCGCCTGCTTCGACCAGCAGGGCGAGGTGTGGTGAGGGCCGGCCGTCCTTGCCGGTGAGCCCGATCGGGTGAAAATCAGTCGAGCGCCGCGGAGAGCCGCGCCGGCGCGGTGGCAGCCGACACGTCCAGCTCCGGCAGGCGCCGTCGCGGCAGCCGATAGCGGGTCTCGAGCGTGCGCGGCTGGAACGTGGCTCGGCCGAGCCGCACCCGCGCCTGCTCCTTGAGCACGAACGGCGTGGCGCCGGCCGCGAACAGGCGGTCGCGCGCGGTCGACGGCCCGAGCGCGGCCTCGTACTGCTTGATCACGTCGCGCGCCAGCCGCTTCATCGACAGCGTCGGCGCCAGCCGCTCGATCCACGGCAGCAGCGGCCGGTACTCGCGACAGTGCTGCAGCAGTTGCTCGCGGCGCTTGGCCAGCAGACCGGTGGTGCCGGCGAGGCGTCGCGCGCCGCGCGCCTGGGTCTCGAAAAAGCGCAGCAGGCTGGGGCCGTTGACCTGGTAGTCTCGCTCGAACGCCTGCTTGAGGATCTGCTTGCTTTCGGCACGCGTGAAGTGCGGGTGCTTGAACCAGATCCTGTCCTGACCGTGCTGCTCCTCATAGGGCACGTCGTCGAGCAGCAGCCCCTTTTCCTGGTAGGAGAGATAGAGCGCGGTCTGCGGCATGGGGCCGAGCTGCATGAACTGCACGAAGTCGGCGTCGAGCGAGACCATGAAGTCGATCTCCTCCTGGATCGTCTGCTGGTCGTGGTGCTCCGAGAACAGGATCCCGCTGGCCAGCACCGCGATGCCGTGGTCGCGCAGCTCGTCGATCAGGGAGTGAAAGTCGATGCCCTTGTTCTTCTCGTAGATGTCGCGCTTGCTCTCCACGCCCAGCCACAGGAAGTAGACACCCAGCCGCGCCAGGAACTCGACACCGACCGCCTGGACGGTCTCGGCGCTGGAAAAGATGCCAAAGCAGTAGCTCTTGCCCGACTGCTCGAGCAACTGCAGAAAGCGCTCGGCGCGCTCCCGGTACTTGAGAAAGTTCTCGTCCATGACGAAGAACTCGGTCAGCCCGGTCTTCGCCTCGACCTCCTGGCAGGCGCGAAAGAGGTCGTCGCCGGTCGCCAGGTAGGGTGTGTACTGCTTGTCGAAGAAGTGGCTGGTGCAGCAGAAGCGGCAGCCGTTGGGGCAGCCCACGCCCGGGATCAGCACTGCCGCGTCGATCGGCCGCGGGATGCCCATGATCCACTTCTGCAGCGTCGAGCCGATGACCGGGTGCTTGACCGGCCGCTCCGGGTCCTCGCCCAGCAGCCGGCGCAGCCAGCGCACCCCCTCGCCGCGGCATATGTGATCGTGCTCGACCAGCCGTTCGAGGTCGGGGATGCGCGTGCCGTGGCCGCCCAGGATGATCTTGCTCTGCGGCGCGTGCCGCCGCACCAGCTCCGCCATGCGCCGGGCCTTGACGAAGTTGGGCGCGATGAACGAGATGCCGACGTAGTCGTAGCCCTTCTTGATCTCGCGCACGAAACGGCGCTGGCTCGGAAAGTCCAGCACCTTGACCCCGGCCTCGACGTTCTCGGCCAGCAGGTGCAGGCCGAAGCTGTGGTGATGGAAGCGCAAGCTGAAGATGCCCTGCTCGCGCGTCACCTGGTTGTGAAAGAGCTCCATCACGTTTTCTTTGCGGCCATAGGCGTCGTCGACGCCGTAGGGACCGAACACCGAGGTCAGCAGGAGCGTCGTCATCGGGGCAGTCTCCGGTCGCGGGCGCCGTTGTGAGAGTGGGTGGCGAAGCTCGCCCGCGCTCGATCAAATTTCGCACGCGACCGCCGTCGCGAATGTGAAAGTTGCGTAAAACCAAGAGCTCGCGCGCGAGACAGGGAGACGGCGCTGGCGCAATTTACCGATTGAGGGTACGGCCAGAGTCATGGCGCGGCACATCATCGGCAGATTCGGGCGGCGGCGCAGGCCGTGGCTCAATCCGGTGGTCTGGATCAGCCTGGCCCAGGTGACCTGGATCGCGGTGCTGGTGCTCTGGATCGTCTACTACGTCCGCCGCTACGAAGGTCTGAACGAGCTGGCGCTCGGCCTGCGCGAGGCGAGCCTGCATCCCGACGGCTGGGGCGCGCTGGTCTGGGGCGTGGTGCTGCTGTGCGTGCTGTTCACCGCCCTGGTCTTCATCACGGTCGGCCTCACCCGCTACTGGAGCGAGAACCGCGCCATCCACGCCTTTGTCTCGACGGTCAGCCACGAGCTGCGCACGCCGCTGGCGACGGTCAAGCTCTACCTCGAGACCATGCAGGCGCATCCGGATCTGGCGGCCGAGAAGCGCGCCGAGTTCCTGCAGACCGTGCTCGCCGACGTCGACCGGCTGGCGGCCTCGATCGACGCCATCCTGGAGGCCTCGCGGCTCGAGCGCCGCGGCGTCGAGTTCGATCTGACGCCGATCGACCTGGGCCAATTCGTGCGCGGCTACCACGCCGATCACGCGCCGCTGGTCGAGTTGCGCCGGCGCCGCCTCGAGCTGGGACCGGTCGAGCCGTCGACGGTGGTGGCCAACTCCGAGGCGCTGACCACGGTTCTCAACAACCTGGTCGAGAACGCGGTGCGCTACTCGACCGAGGGTTGCGCGGTCACGCTCTCGCTCCAGCGCGACCGGCACTGGACGCGGCTCGAGGTGATCGACCGCGGCCGCGGCATCAGCGCGCGGGATCTCAAGAAGGTCTACAAGATGTTCTACCGCGGCCACGAGTCCGCGGGCGTGCGGGGCACCGGGCTCGGCCTGTTCATCGTGCGCTCGCTGGTGCGCGCGATGCGCGGCGAGATCGCGATCCGCAGCCAGGGCGCAGATCGCGGGACGGTGGTCTCGCTCAGCTTTCCCACAATCGAAGCGGGGGGGTGACCCATGCGCGTGCTGATCGCCGAGGACGAGATCAATCTGGCGCAAGGGCTCTGCTTCAACCTGGAGCAGGAGGGGCTCGAGGTCCACAGCGTGATCAGCGGCGAGGAGGCGCTGGCGCAGTACGCCGCGTATGACCTGCTGGTGCTCGACATCGGGCTGCCCGGAATCGACGGCTTCGAGGTGCTGCGCCGCATCCGCGAGCACGATGAGCGATTTCCGGTGATCGTGCTGACCGCGCGCGCAGCCGAGGACGATCGGGTGGCCGGGCTGGCGCTGGGCGCCGACGATTACATAACCAAGCCATTCAGCCTCAAGGAGTTTTTGCTGCGCGTGCGCGGCAAGCTGCGGCAGGTCGGCTGGTACACCGGCAGCGGCCGCCACGGCCCGGTCAAGGTCGGCGCCGCGCTTTTCGATCTCGATCGCCAGACCGTGACCCGCGAGGGCCGCGAGGAGCGCACCACGGTGCGCGAGCAGGCGCTGGTGCAGTATTTTCTCGACCATCCGAACCAGGCCCTCAGCCGCGACGATCTGCTGCGCGAGGTGTGGGGTTACACGGCCGGCACCGCCTCGCGCACACCCGACACCTTTGTCGCCCGGCTGCGCAAGCTGGTCGAGGTCGACCCGGCCAACCCGCGCCACATCGTCTCGGTGCGCGGCAAGGGCTACCTGTTCTCGCCCGACGGCACCGGCTGAGAGAAATCGCGGCCAAAAATTGGACGCGGCGGCGGGCCGGTGCGAACCTGGCTCCAGACGGCACCGACGGGTGCCGCCAGCGGACAACGACGCAGTGCAGCGACGCCCGGAGCCGGCGCTGCGCCGCGGCAGGAGGTTGCCACCGTGGAAGCCACCGATATGCGCGCCCACCCCCGGATGCCCGTCTGCTGTTCCGCGGACATCTTTCACACCGGCGCCAACGAGCCGGAGCGCGGCTTTGTCACCGACCTGTCGGAGGGCGGTGCCTTCGTCCAGACCAAGCGGCCGCTGCGCCGCGGCGACCGGCTGTTCCTGCGCGTCGCGCTCGACACCGAGGAGGTGGCGGGCGTGGCCACCGAGGTGACCTGGGTCAAGAAGTTCGAGCCGATCAGCGTCGACGGCAAGCTGCCCGGGGTCGGGGTGCGCTTTCTCGACCTGGCGCCGACGGATCGCACCCGCATCCGGGGCTTTCTCAAGGACCAGCAGCGCTGCGAGGACAACCGCAGCGAGCCGCCGTCGGCCCCCGCCATCGACGACCGGGCGCTGCTCGACAGCCCCGATCTCGAGCTGAGCGAGCCCAAGGTGATCTGGCACGACACCGATGTCGACGAGTACGACGTGGCCGCCACCGATCCGCCGGAGGGCCAAGAGCAACCGGCGCCGCTGGACCTCGACGAGCCCGAGCTGGGCGATCCGGTGCTCGAGGACGACCTGATGCTCAGCCTGCCGCCGCAGCGCGCCCGGCGCTCGCCCACCGTCTACTTCGCGCTCGGCTCGTTGAGCCTGGGTATCATCGCCGGCGCGCTCTACGGCGCGCTGGCGCCGGCGCCCCCGGCCGTCCCCGCCGGCAAGCGGGTCGCGCGACCCCCGGCCGCGGCGACCCGCATCGACCTGACCGCGGCCACCGCAGCTCCGGTCGCGACCGCGGCACCGGCGGCGGAGACGACGACACCCGCTCCCGCGGCCGCCGGGCCGACCCTCGGCGACGACGACGAGATACCGGGCGTGACCGCGACCAAGCCGACGGTCGAGCTGACCATCGAGTCCAGCGCGGAGGCGAGCGGCGAGCCGGCGGCCCTGGCCGAGGCGCCGCCGGCGGTTGTCGAGAAGCTGCCAGCTCTGGAGCCGATCGCGACGGCCGAGCCCGAGCCCGCTGCGGCCAAGCCCGACCCAGCGCCCGCGGCCGCGCCGATCGCGGTCGCCGACAAAGCCAAGGCCGCCAGCGCGGCGAGCGCCGCGTCCGACTCCCGATCGGCGATCAGCGTCAGCAGGCCCAAGCAGCTCCGGCACGGCTGGCAGATCGCGGTCCTGGGCGGGGCCAAGGCGACCAAGATGTTCGCGCTCTCCAGCCCGGCGCGGGCGGTCATCGACCTGCCGGCTGCTCTGGCGACCGGCCTCGAGGCGCGGGATCTGGGAGCCGGGCCGTTCGAGCGCCTGCGCCTGGGCAAGCAGGGCGATCAGACGCGGCTGGTCTTCGACCTGCGCGGCGTGGTCTCGACGAGCCAGATCAAGTTCTCGCAGAAGGGCCGCGACCTCGTCATCGAGGTGCCTTCGCAGGCGCTCGCACATCGCTAGCGCTCCACTTACAATAACAGCATGAGCCTCGAGAGCCTCTTCCGAGCCGGCGACATCGAGGGAGCGCGCCGTGCCGTCGACCAGCGGCTGGCCAAGAACGGCAGCGACACCACCGCCCTGATCGGCCGCGCCCGGCTGCTCGCGCTCGACCGCAACCTGCCCGCCAGCCTCGAGTTGCTCAACCGCGTGCTGCAGGATCACCCCAACCACGCCGCGGCCAAGACCTTCAAGGCGGTGGTGCTCGACCTGCAGGGTCAGCACAAGTCGGCCGAGTCGCTGCTGCGCAGCGCGCTCAAGATCGAGCCCGGCTACGGGCCGACCCACTACAATCTGGCGCGCCACCTGGTGCGCAGCGGCCGGCTCGACGAGGCGCTGACCGAGCTGGAGACCGCGGCCAAGATCGAGCCGGAGAACCCGACCTATACGCTGCGCATCGCCGAGCTGCTGCTCGAGCAGGGCCAGGACTCGCCGGCGGCCGAGGTGCTGACCGCGCTGGTGTCGATGTTCCCGGATTTCGCCGACGGCTGGCTGTGCGTGGGCCGCGCCTACCTCAAGCACGGCGACCCCAAGAGCGCGATGCGCGCGCTGGCGCAGGGGTTGAGCCATTGCCCGAGCAACCTGCCGCTGGCGCTGATGGCGTTTCAGACCGCCGCCATACTGGGCGACGTCGCCTTCT
>JAFGSX010000136.1 GCA_016934455.1 Deltaproteobacteria bacterium | reverse complement strand
TCCCGCAAAAAAGTAGGGTCTGGCCGACAGACCCTAAAATAAAGTAGGTGCTGCTTGGGTGAATGCCGCCGAGGTCTCCTCGGCGGCAGAGGGTCTGGCCGACAGACCCTAAAATAAAGTAGGCACGAGCGTGCTGCCAGCAGGCGAACAGATAGGTCAGTTCACCGTGATCCGTCTGCTCGGCCGCGGCGGCATGGGCGATGTCTACCTGGCGCGCGACGCCACGCTCGGCCGGCGGGTGGCGCTCAAGGTGATCCAGCCCGAGCGGCTGGGCAGCGCCGCCCTGGTCGACCGCTTCCTGTTCGAGGCGCGCACCACCGCCCGCTTCAGCCACCCGCACATCGTCACCGTCTACGCCGCCGGCGTCCACCAGGGCTGCCCCTACCTGGCGCTCGAGTACCTCGAGGGCGTGTCGCTGCGCGAGCGCACGGCCGAGCCGTGGCCGGCGGTGCGCGAGATCGTGCGCATTGGCCTCGCCATCGCCTCGGCGCTGGTCGAGGCGCACGCCAACAACGTGCTGCACCGCGACCTCAAGCCCGAGAACGTGCTGATCCCGCGCGACGGCCGGCCGCGCGTCGTCGACTTCGGCATCGCCAAGATGATCGGCGAGACCGAGATCGCGAACGCGGCGTCCGCGCCACATCGCGACGGCGAGGCCACCGCGCCGCCGAGCGACGACAGCACGACCCTGCGCCCGGCCGCGCCGGCAGGCACCCGCCCGCTCTTCGGCACGCCGCTCTACATGGCGCCCGAGCAGTGGAACGGCGAGGAGAACACCGGCGCCACCGACGTCTGGGCGCTCGGCATGATCCTGTACGAGCTGCTGGCGCACTCCCACCCCTACGCCGACCTGCCGATCGCCAGGCTGTCGCAGCGCGTGACCGACAGCTCGCCGGTGCCGCCGCTGCCGCCGCACGACGATCAGCCGGCCGAGCTGGTGGCGCTGGTAGCGGCCTGCCTGGCCAAGAAGCCAGGCCAGCGACCGACCGCCGCCAACGCCGTCGACCGGCTCGAGTCTCTGCTCGCGCCGCGCCGCGCCGCGGAGGGAGCGGACTCCAGTCCATTTCGGGGCCTGCTCTCCTTTGGCGAGCAGCACGCCGACTTCTTCTTCGGCCGCGACGACGAGATCGCGGCCTTCGTCGAACGGCTGCGCGACGAGCCGGTGATGCCCGTGGTCGGGCCCTCCGGGGCGGGCAAGAGCTCTTTCGTGCAGGCCGGCGTGATCCCGCGCCTGCGCGACCAGGGCGCCTGGACCGTGCTCCGCGCGCGGCCCGGCGCGCGACCGTTTTCGTCCCTGGCCGCGTGCCTCACCGGCGGCGGTCGCCCGGACCACTTCTCGCCGGTCTCACCGCCGGCGGACGCGAACGCCGCCGGGACAACCGTCAAGCTGCGCCGGCAGCCGGCCCCGGTGGCGGAACCTGTGGTCGTGCCCCCGCAGGAGGCGGCGGCAGCCAGCGACGATCTGGCGACCGAGCTGCACCGGCGACCCGGCCTGCTGGCGCTGCTGCTGCTGCACCGCGCCGAGAGCGAGCAGCGCCGCGTGCTGCTGTTCGTCGACCAGCTCGAGGAGCTGTGCACTATGGTCGCCGACGCCGAGGTGCAGCGCCGTTTCATGCAGGCGATCTGCGGCGCGGCCGACGACCGCCAGGGGCCGGTGCGGGTGATCTTCGCGCTGCGCGACGACTTTCTCGGCCGGCTGGCGCTCGGGGCCGAGGCCCGCGCCGCGCTCGGGCGGGTCACCGTGCTGCGCGCCCCGGCGCCGCACGAGCTGGAGCAGATCCTGGTGCAACCACTGGCCGCGGTCGGCTACCGCTTCGACGACGAAGCGCTGCCCGCGCAGATCGTGCAGCAGGTGCAGCAGGAGGCCGCCTGCCTGCCGCTGCTGCAGTTCGCGGCCTCCCTGCTCTGGAGCCTGCGCGATCGCGGCGCGCGTCTGATCCGGCGCGCGGCGTACGACGAGATGGGGGCGGTACCCGGGGCGCTGGCGCGCCACGCCGATCACGTCATCGGCGGCCTGACGCCGCCCCAGAAGCGCCAGGCGCGTCACCTGCTGCTGCGCCTGGTCACCGCCGACGGGATCCGGCGCGCGCTCGACCGGGAGCGCGCGCTGGCCGGGCTGGGAGCCGGCGCCGAGGCCGTGCTCGAACGGCTGATCGAGGCGCGGCTGCTGGTAGTGCGCCAGAGCGGAGACCCCGATGCCGGCGCCAGCCTCGAGCTCGCGCACGATGCGCTGATCAGTCACTGGCAGCAGTTGAGCCGCTGGATCGACGACAGCCGCAACGAGCTGCGGTTGCTCGCCGAGATCGAGCAGGCGGCGGCTCAGTGGTGGCGGCGCGGCCAGCGCGCCAGCGAGGTCTGGCGCGGAGACGAACTGCGCACCGCGCGCCGCGCGCTCGAGGCCACCGGCGTCTCCGTGAGCGGGCGAGTGGCGCGGTTCATCCAGGCCGGGCTGCGGCGCGAGCAGCGCGCGCTGCGACAGCGGCGCCTGCTGGTGGCCGGCCTGGTCGCGGTGGCGGTCTGCGCCCTGGCCGGCCTGGGATTCATGATCTCGCAACAAAGCCGGCTCAACGCGAGATTGGCCGAGGTGCAGTTGGAGGCGGCGCACGCCGCCCGCGCCAGCGAGCGCGTGCTCGAGGCACGGGCGCGCGTGCGCAGCTCCCTCGAGGTCGAGGACAGCACCGCGGCGCGGCTGCTGTGGTGGCAGTTGTGCAACCAACCGATCCGCTGGTCGCATGCGACCGGCGAACGCGTGGCATCGCTGCACTTCGCCGGGACCGATTTGCGCGTCGAGCTGGCGGGCAAGGACTGGCAGTTGGCGATCGATCTGGCAACCGGCGTGGCCCGCACCGCCACCGACGTTTCGCCGGCGGCGGCGCACCGCGGCTCAGCCTCCGCCACCTCGCGACCGGACGGGCCGCAGCGGTTCTACAGCGCCGACCGCTCCCATTACGCCACCATCGAAGATCGGACGGTGCGGATCTGGGATGCCGCCGACGGCAAGGTGCAAAACTCCCTGGTCCTGAGGCTCCACGATCCCATGAGCGCGCTCTTCTCCCCAGGCGGCGACCAGTTGGTCGCCTTCGGCGGCGCCGGCGAGATGCAGCTCTGGAGCTGGCGCCAGGGGGGCGGCGCGCCTCTGCTCGGTCAGCACTCCGCCGCGACCCAGGCAGCGGTATTCTTCCCCGACGGCCGACGGCTGGCGACCGCGGCGCAGGATCGCACGATCAAAATCTGGGATCTGGTCGAGCGGCGGCAACTGCGCGAGCTGCCGGTGCCCGGCAACTGGGCATACTGGCTGGCGCTCGACGACAGCAGCGACCTGCTGGCGGCGGCGACGGCGAGCGGCGACGTTCACCTGTGGAACCTGGCGGTGTCCCCCGCCGCGATCCAGCGCCCCGCGCCGACCGGCAGCGAGCGGCCTCTTTTCGCGTCGACCGGCAACCGGCTGTTCTCGGTCGACAGCGATCGGTCGATCTCGGTCTGGGATCTCGCGAGCGGCGCCCGGGTCGGCCGTCTCTCCGGCCATCGCGAACCGGTGGCCGGCGTGACCTGCGACGGCAGCGGCCGGCGGCTCGCCTCGGTCGGGCTCGACAACACGGTGCGGATCTGGGATCTCGAGACGCTGGCACCCGAGCGGATCTTCGTCGTCGACACGCGCGGCGCACGCGGGCTGGCGTTTGCTTCCGCCGGGCTCCGGCTGATCGTCGGCGGCCGCGATCACCGGGCGCGGCTGCTCGACCTGCGCAGCGGAGCCGTCGTGGAGCTGGTCGGCCACCGGGACGCGGTCCACGGCGGTGCCTTCAGCCCGGACGCGACGCAGGTGGCCACCGCCAGCGCCGACGGCACCGTCGGCCTGTGGGACGCCGGCAGCGGCCGCTTCCTCGGCACGCTGGTGCGCTTCGACCTCGAGGTGCTGCAGGTCGACTGGGACCGGCGCGGCGACCACCTGGCGTGCGGGCTGGCCGACGGGAGCGTGCGCTGGATCGACCGCGCGAGCGGCGCGACGCTGTCCAGCGTGCGTTTGGAAGGGCAGCCGAGCGCCCTTCGCTTCGACCACCGGGGCGGGCAGATCGCGGTGGTCGCAAGCGATCGGTCGGTCTGGGTCTGGCGACCGGCCGAAGGCGCGCTCACCCGCATGCAGCAGCGGTCGGGCCGCGGCGGCGACCCCGTCTTCAGCGACGACGACACTCACCTCGCGGTCTCGGGGCGGGCGCCGGCGATCTGGCGCATCGCGGACGGACGGCCGCTGCAGAGCTCGGCGCGCGGCCTGGCGCTGCTGACCGAGGGCGGCGCTAACTGGGACCGGGTGCTGGCTCACGACGCGCTCGGCGCCAGCCTGGGCGAGCGCAACCAGCGGCTGTGCCTATGGACGTACGACGGCGCGGTCGAGCTCTGGGACATCGCCCGGGACGAGCGCCGTTTCGGGAAGCCGATCGAAGGCGTGCGCGACGTCGTCGCCGCTGGCTTCGGCTGCGCGGTGCGCACCGGCGATCGCGTCTACGGTCTGGACGAAGGCGGCAGCTCTCGATTCGAGCTGACGGTGGCGGCCGACGCGCTGGCCGCGCGCGGCCAGCAGCTCTTTGTCGCCAGCGGCGGCCGGGTGACGGTCTACGACCAGGACGGCGCTCTGCTGCGCGATCTGGCCGTCGGTCCCGGCGCCACCGCCCTGCTGCCCACGGCGGAGTGGCTGGCGGTCGGCAACGATCGCGGGCACGTCGAGCTGGTGCCGATGCTGCCTGGCCGCAAGCGACCGAGAACTGTCTTCGACGCGGTATCCGAAAGCGCGGTGGTGGCTCTGGCCAGCGGCCCGGCCGGGCTGCTGGTGGGCGGTTTCGCCAACGGCGCGCTGGTGCTGTGGGACCTGCGCACGGGCCGGCAGATAGAGCGCTACGATTTTATGGCCGCAGTCGGCCAGGTCGCGATCGACGGCCAGCGCTGCATCGCGATCAGCGAGGCGGGCGAGTTGCTGCTGCTGGACCTGGCGCCGCTCGTCGCCGGCGAGTGCGAGCTTCTGCGCGAGGTCTGGCAGCAGGTGCCGATCGTCTGGGACGACGGCCCGCGAATCGCTGCCCCGCTGGCATCTCACCGCTGCCAGCGGCGCTGGTGACGCGACTCCCGGCAGGTCATACGAGATCTTCTTGAATCGACCAGGTTGTGGGGCCCCGCCTTGACCGGCGACCCTTTTTGTCCCCGTCCCTCGTCAGGGATTTCCAAGGGTCACGGGCTCGGAAAAATACGTCGCCTTGGCCCCCCACGCCTAAATGATCAAGACGATCTCGTATTGCCCTGCCGTGGGCGGCCGGGCAGTGGCCGGCCGGCGCCGCCGTCACATCTCGAGGTAAACCGAGCCGAACAGCGACACGCCCTCGCGCGGCAGCAGGCCGGTGACGCGGTCGGGGCGCGGCACGTCGTCGAGGTACGGAAAATCGAGCACGTTGTAGAGCGACAGCGCAAAGCCGAACAGTCCGAGGATCGGCTTGGTGCGCAGCGACAGGTTGACCAGCGCGTAGGGCGGTATGCGGTAGGTGCGCAGCGACTCCAGGGTCGAGCGCACGTTGTTGCGGCGCTCGCCGCCGAACATGGTCAGCAGGTGCAGGTCGGCCAGGTCGCCGATCTCGAGGTTGGCGCCGATGTTAAGCCGGTACTGCGGGACGTCGGTCAGGTAGGTCGACTCATCGGGCAACTCGGCGCCCTCTTCGTCGAAGACGCGCTGCCAGGCGCGCAACCAACCAAACGTGCTGTAGAGGTAGCTGCCGGCGGTGAATTCGACGCGGGCATCGATCTCGGCGCCGACGATGTCGCGCCCGCCCGAGTTCTTGAGCGGATCCGCGACCCCCGACTCGTCGATGCGATCGATGGACTTGCGAATCTGGGTGAAGAAGGCGTTGCCGCCGACGCGGTACCTGAAACCGGCAAAGGTGAAGTCGTAGGAGAGACCGGCCTCGCCGGTCTGGATGAACTCGGGCAGCAGGTCCGGATTGCCCAGGTGCACGCCGGGCGAAAAGTCGGCAAAGGTGGCTGGCGTCTGGTCGTACTTCTCCTCGAAGGTCGGCGCGCGAAACGCCGTGGCGTAAAGCAATTTGAGGTTGAGGTCGTCGACGATCTCCCATACCAGGCCGGCGCGCGGCGTGATCTGGGTCAGCGGATCGAAGTTGACGTCGCTGAAGTACGACAGGCGCACGCCCAGCGTCAGGAACAGCGGCTTGAAGACCTGCCACTCGTCCTGCAGGTACACCGCCGCGCTCAGACGGCCCTGACCATTCTGATCGAGGCGGACGTCGGGCTTGGCCAGGTTGGGCAGCGCCACGCCCTCGGCGGTGCGGTTCATCTCGAGCAGAAAGCCGCCGTCGGGAAGAAACAGGTACTCGAGCTGGCTGCCGATCACCAGCCGGTTGACGTCGAAGATGGGCACGTTGACCAGCGCCTCGGCGCCCACGGTATCGGCGGTGTAGGCCGTGCGCGACAGCACACCCTCGGCAAAGGTCTGCATCTCGCCAGCGACCGGATACTCGTAGTGGTACGGCGTGAGCTGCCAGAGATCGTCGATGATATGCTGATCGCCGTAGAGCCTGAAATCGAAGTAGCCGGTGCCGAGAAACGGCTGCCGGTAGCCAGCGTCGAGAGAGTAGACCAGCCACGACAGCTTGCTGTCCGGGCCGGCGGTGTCGAAGCGCCCGATGTAGGGTCCGCGCAGCGCGTACAGCAACTGGCCGCGGCCGTACACCTTGCCGCCGGCCAGCAGGTCGCTGGTGTAGTCGGCCTTGAGCGCGGCCGCGGTGCGAAACCCCCAGGCCTGGGTGCGGCTGTCGCGCGGATCGCGATCGAGCACGACCGAGCTCGCCGAGTCCTCCGCGATCGGCAGGCTCGGACCGTTGGTCCACTGCATGTCGCCGGCAGCGTGCAGCGTGAAACCGCCAAACGAGAAACCGCCGCCCAGCGCGCCCTGCGGCTCGAGATAGGATCCAAACCCGGCGTTTCCCCAAAAGCCGTCGGTCTCGCGGGTGACGACGTTGATGACGCCCATGAAGGCGCTGGTGCCGTACAGCGCCGAGCCGGGGCCTCGGATCACCTCGACGCGCTCGATGATGTCGGCCGGTATCGCCCAGTAGGGACGGCCGTCGTAAAAGTTATTCCAGCGGTGGCCATCGACCAGCAGCAGGATCTCGGCGTCGTTGCGCACGCCGCGAAACGCGACGTGGTCAAACCCCGAGACATCCTTGCTGGTCTCTACACCCGGCAGCGACTTGAGCACGTCGAGCAGCGTCCGCGCGCCCATCTGCGCGATGCGCTGCCGCGAGACCACGCTGATGATGGCGGCCGCCTCGCTGGTCTTCTGACTGTAGCTGGCCGCCAGCGAGGTCGAGTCCTCGGCGGCAAAGACCGCAAACTCGTCAAGCAGATCGGCCTCGATACCGGGCTCGCCGACCGCGGCTTCCTCGCCGGTCAGCGGCGGCAACAGCGGCAGCGCCTTGACCTCCTCCGCGGATCCGGTCGCGGCGAGTCCCGTGCGCAGCTCGTACTCCTCCTGCGTCTCGAACGGATGGTCGGTGCCGACCTGGTTCGACTCGACCGGTTTCTCATCGGGCGGCTTGCCGTCGGGCTTTTTGTCCGGCGATTTGGGCTCGACCTTGGGCTCCGTCTTGGCCTTGCCCACCCTGATCCGCGCCGGGCTGTCGGGCGAGGCGAAGATCAGGTGCGGCTGGCGGGCGATGTCCTGGATGACGACGAAATACTCGATCCCAGGTGTCTGTACGAACGAGGCCGGGACGACCGCGGTGTAGCGGTCGCCGCCGTCGCTCTGCATATCGACCTTCTCGAAGCTCTTCTCGCCGATGCGGCGAAAGCGCAGCCGCGCTCGCTTGACCCGGCCGGCGTTGGTGATCGACCCGGTGATGACCAGATCCTGTCCGGCCGCCGCCTGATCCGGCGGCGTGTGCAAAAAGGCGAAATCGGCGGCCAGCGCGAGGTCGCCGAGCAGCAGCGCGGTCGCGGCCAGCGCCGCGATCGCGGCGCGCCGCCCGGTCTCGTGGCGGCCAGAACATCGCAGGGGCGGGATCGACATCGGCGGCCCTCGGCACCAGTCGGGGAGGTCGATTATCGCGCAACGCGGCGCTCAATGAAAGATGTTCGCCGTTATCGGCATTCGAGCATCGGGATTAGAGTCAGACCCCATTACTCTGGTTGCCTGTCGCTCGGCCCGAGGTCGCGCGGCACTCGCAGTCCAGCGCCGCCAGCGCCGTTGCGTCGCCCGTGCGGTTGAACTCGATGAGCGCCGCGCGCAGCCGCGGCGTGCAGCGCTCGCATCCCTGCGGCGCGAGGTGCGGCTGCAGCCCCTCGTCGCTCATGCCGACCAGCAGCTCTCCGAGCGGGGAGATCCGCTGCACCGCCTCGATCGCGGACCACAGGCTGGGCGACCGATAGCGGCCCGCCCGGTACTCCCGCTCGAGGGCGGTGCCGGGCGCCACGAAGACCGGTTGCAGCGCGACGCGCGCCGGCGCACCCAGGCGTCGCGCCAGATCGAAGACGTAGCGGGCCGACGCCACCGCATCCTCGATCGCAGCCCGCTCGTCGAGCCCGAGCGGCTTGAGCAGCAGGTAGGCCAGCAGCCGCGCACCGGTCCGCGCCAGCACCGCGACCGCGGCCTCGAACTCGGCGCGGCCGAATCCCTTGTTGACGAGTTGCTCGCGCACCCGGTCGTCGGCGCTCTCGAGGCCGATGCCCACCTCGAGCCTCTGCGCGCCGACCAGCGCGCAGGCGGCCGCCACCTTGTCCGCCGTCACGAACTCGGGCCGCGACTCGATCAGCACGCGCTTAACCCCGCTGCGGCCGAGCGCGGCCAGCGCGTGCGCCCGCACTGCGGGCGAGATCTCGGCGTCGGCCAGAAACGAGCCGGAGTTGAAGAGATCGACCTCGACCACGCCGTCGAGGGCACCCGGAGCTCCGAGAGCGCTGTCGAACTGGGCGATCAGATCGGCGTCGGACAGCGGCGCTCCCTGAGTCGACAGCGGGTGAAAGCCGCAGTTGCTGCAGCCACCGCCCGGCCGCCGCGCGTAGCCGCAGCCGACGGCGCAAAAGATGAAGAGCAGGCGGTCGCCGCTGACTCCGTCGACGCTGATCGGTGTCCGCTCGACCAGGGCGGGCCGGCGCGGATCAAAGGCCGGGCTCACCGCTTGACCAGGAACGGCCCCATGGCCAGCGCGTCCATACGCGAGCGCACGAAGGTCGCCACCGCCTGCTGCGGGGTGCAGACGATCGGCTCGCTGATGTTGAACGAGGTGTTGAGCACCATGCCGATGCCGGAGAGCTGGCGCAGCTCGCGCAGCAGGCGCGCGTAGAGCGGATTGACCTCGTCGCGCACCGAGTGCACGCGCGAGGTGGCGAGGCCAGTGCTGCCGTTCTCCTGCACCACCGCCGGCATGTGCTGGGCCGAGCGGCGGTCGCGCACCGGCAGCGCCAGCAGCATGTACTCGGCCGCGTCGCAGTCGCGCGGCTCCCGCAGGAAGCGCGGCAGGTCCTCGGCCAGCACCGACGGCGCGAACGGCCTGAAGGACTCGCGCTCCTTGACCTTGGAATTGAGCCGCGTGCGCATGTCGAAGCGGCTGGGGTCGGCCAGGATGCTGCGGTTGCCGAGCGCGCGCGGCCCAAACTCGAGCCGGCCCTGAAACCAGGCCACGATCTTCCCGTCGTGGATCAGGCGAGCGCAGTCGCGCGCGATGTCGTCGGGCCGGGTCGCCTTGAGCCCGGCCTGGCTCAGCGCGGTGGCCAGCTCGTCCTCGCCGTACTCGGGGCCCAGGTAGGTGTGGTCGAGCCGCGGTCGCTGCTGGTTGCCGAGCACCTGGTTCCAGATCAGACAGGCGGCGCCGATCGCGGTGCCGGCGTCGTTGGCGGCCGGCTCGACGTGCAGGTAGCCAAACTTGGTCTGCTCCAGGATCTGCGTGTTGGCCACGCAGTTGAGGGCAACGCCTCCGGCGACGCACAGCGCCTCGGAGCGGGTGGCGTTGTGCAGCAGCCGCGCCAGGTGGACGAACACCTCCTCGGTCACGATCTGCAGACCGGCCGCGATGCTCGCGTCCTCGTAGCGGTCGATCACCGATCGCCGGCGCGGCCCGAACAGCGACGCCAGCCAGTCGAAGTCGCCGGTGCGAAAGCGCATGATGCCGTTGTCGACCGTGAACCCGTGGTCGTCCGGCCGGACAAGCTGCCTGAAACGCGCCGCGTAGTCGACCTCGCTCCGCTCGCCGATCGGATCGGTGATGCAGGCGTAACCCATCACCTTGCCCGGGCCCGAGTAGACGTCGAAGCCCAGGTGCTCGGAGATCTTCTCCCACACGAAGCCCAGCGAGTTGGGATAGTTGACCTCGGCGATCGGATCGATGCGGTTGCCGTTGCCGACGCCCAGGAACGTGGTCGCAAACTCCCCGATACCGTCGACGGTCAGCACCGCCGCGCGCTCGTGACGCGACGGAAAAAAAGCGCTCGCCGCATGGCACAGGTGGTGGCGCAGCGGATGCACCTCGGCGCGCGGGAATCTCTCGCGCAGCGCCGCCAGCGCCTGCTGGTTGCTCCGGTAGAAGGCCTCCTCACCCTCGGCGGTGCCGAAATCGCCGGCCGCGATCCCCGGTTCCCCGAGATCGCAGTTGCGGTCGCGCCGCAGCTCGGGGTCGAGGGTGTAACCGACGTGGTCGACCGCGTCGGCGGCCACCCCGCCCATTTGCAGTACGCACTCGATGGCCTGGTTGGGCAACTCGTGGGCGTTGTCGACGCGCGAGTGCTTGCCGTGCTTGACGCGGTTGAAGCGCTCCTCCTCGACCGCGGCGATCACCTCTCCGTCCCTGAGCAGGCAGGCAGACGACTCGTGATAGGCGCTGTTGACTCCCAGGATGGTGGTCGACATGGCGGTATCTCAGGTGGAGAAATTGATTTCCTTGGTGATCCGGATCGGCAGCTCGGAATCGCGCACGCGCAGCAGGCCCTCGATCCGCACCTCGATCGAGGAGGCCGAGATCAGCTTGGTGACGCCCGGGCCATAGGTCCTCTCGGTGAGCGCGATGTTGATGTCGTACTGGATACCCGAATTGGCGCCGATGCGCTCGTTGACGCCGACCGTAGCCTCGCGCATCAGCTTGCCACCGACGTAGATCTTGTAGTGCCAGTCCTTGATCTTGTACGGGAAGATGTTGGGATTGAAGATGCGCATGGTCAGGCCGAGGTCGGCGCTCTCGCCGGTCCTCGCCACCTGAACGTCCTCGGCCGACGGCTTCGGAATCGACGGCGTCGGGATCTCTCCGCTGTCCTTGAAGGTCAGGGTGCCGACCGAGGTCTCGACCCGGCCCTCGACCTCGACGTGCGCGATGTTCAGATTGCAGTAGCGCACGTACTGGTCCGGATCGGTCGGGTAGCCAATGAACACCTTGACCGGTAGATCCAGGTACTGGCCGGCCTTGGCCACCCCGCCCGACTTGGCGCTGCCCTCGAACACCGGCACCTCGATCTCCGAGTCTCCGCCGCCGCCCTCGCCCGGTTCATAGTGGCCGCTCTCGTCCGTCTCCTCGCCGGGTTCCAGGTTTCTGGGTGGCTCGTCTTCGCCAGGCGCCAGGTCGTCGGTGAAGCTGACCTCGATCGATGCCTGCTTCACGGTCACCGGCTTGGCCGTGTTGTTGTTCACCCGCAGCACGAACAGCGCGTTGGTGCTGACCTCGGTCGGATCGACCGGATCGACGCGCAGCAGCCTGACCGAGACGTCGCCCGACTCCTCGGGTATCGTCGTTTTCTTGGCGCCGGAACAGGCGAACAGCATCGCCAGGGCCAGCGTCGCGACTGCCTTCCGAAACCACATCGCATCCTCCCCGAGTCATTGAAGTGCGTCGTCGACCATAGCCATTTAAAAGACGTGGTACAAGTGCAACCCGGCGAGCCGGGGCCGACCTCACCGCTGCAGCCATGGTTTTTGCTCGCGCCGGACCGCGAGTCGCGACTAATCTCGCTGCCGCGCATGAACGCCATCTGGCTGACCATCGTCTTCGCCGCCTTCGTGGCCGCCGCCCTCACCGACCGCATGGAGGCGATCGGCCAGGCCGCGTTCGACTCGGCCCGCACCTCGGTGACGCTGGCCATCGGCCTGGTCGGCGCCATGGCGCTCTGGCTCGGCCTGATGCGCGTGCTGCGCGACGGCGGCCTGCTGCACCAGCTCGCGCGCGCGGTCAAGCCGGTGATGGTGCGGTTGTTCCCCGACGTGCCGAGCGACCACCCGGCCATCAGCGCCATGATCATGAACCTGGCCGCCAACGTGCTCGGGCTGGGCAACGCGGCCACACCGCTCGGCATCAAGGCGATGCAGGAGCTCGACTCGATCAACCCGCGCAAGGGTGTGGCCAGCGACGCCATGGTGCTGTTCCTGGCGATCAACACCTCGAGCCTGACCATGGTGCCGGTGACCGCGATCGCGATCCGCGACTCGCTCGGATCGGCGCAGCCGGGTGCGATCATCCTGCCCACCATCTTCGCCACCACCTGCACCGCGACCACCGCCATCATCCTGGCCAAGTGGTTCTCGCGCTGGAAGCTGTTCGCGCCACCGGTTGCGGCCGCAGTCCCGGTAGATGCGGTGGCACCCGGCGCCGCGGCCGCCGCGACAGCCGTGCCCGAGGAGGCGGCGCTGCCGCAGTTGCCGCCTGCCAGGCCAATCCTGGGCGGTCGAACCACGGTGCGCCGCGCCTTCACGATCGCGGTGGGAGTGGCCCTGCTCGGCGCCGCGCTCTACTGGGCGGTGACCGCGACCCTGACCAGCGTCGATGGCTGCCGGCTCGCCCAGGCCGGCCACGTCGGGAGCTGCCTGGCCGGCGAGCTCGGCAAGCAGATCAGCGTGCTGGTCATCCCCGGCCTGGTCGTCGCCATGCTGCTGTACGGGGTGAGCCGCGGCGTCACCGCCTACCAGTCCTTTGTCACCGGCGCCAAGGAGGGGTTCGAGGTCGCGATCCGCATCATCCCCTACCTGGTGGCGATCCTGGTCGGCGTCGGCATGCTGCGCGCGTCGGGCGCACTCGACGGGCTGGTGGCGCTGCTGCGGCCGGTGGTCGAGCCGCTCGGCATGCCGGCCGAGGCGCTGCCGATGGCTCTGATCCGGCCGCTGTCGGGGTCGGGCGCGCTCGGCGTGATGACCGAAACCATGAAGGCGCACGGCCCGGACTCGCTGATCGGCCACATCGTCTCGGTGATCAACGGCTCGAGCGAGACGACCTTCTACGTGCTGGCCGTCTACTTCGGCGCCGTGCGCATCACCCGCATCCGCCACGCGCTGGCCGCTGCTCTGCTGGCCGACGCGATGGGGGTCGTCGCCAGCGTCTTCATCTGCCGCATGATCTTCTGATCAGTTCTCATGGCTGCTCAGCTCGAGCGAGGCGCCTTCGAAGCGGTCGATTCGCGCCAGGCCCAGCTCGGGCGCGAGGTAGAGCATCGCCGACTCGGGTGTCCCGCCGTCGACGATCCGCTGCCAGGAGATCTCGAACACCTCGAGCGCACCCTCGCCGGTATCGGCGATGCCCTCGCCCGCGACGATGAAGGTGTGGCGCTCGCTGTGCTGGCTGGTGCCGCTCGCCTCGCGCACGGTCGCGGTGACCGTGGTCTCGAGCCGCGCGTTCTTGGCCCACGGGTAGCTGGCGACCGGGATCGGCGGCGCGAACTCGACGCAGCGCTGGTAGCAGTCGCCCACGGCCACGATCTGCACCTGCTGGGGCAAAGCCTCGAAATCTGTGACCGCGGCCGTGCCATCTGGCTCCTCGCGGATCCAACCCTGCCCGCGCTCGATGCGGGTCACCACCAGCCTCTCGGCGTATGACGACGACCGCTTGTACTCGTGGTCCTCGGTAGCGGTCGCGCCGGAAGTGACCTCGTAGTGCATGATCCGTCCGTCGACCAGCCCAAAGGCGGCGGCCACGGTCTCGGCCGTCACCTCCTCCTCGGCCGGCGGACACGCCAGCGCCGCCAGCGCCAGGCCGATCGCACCAGTCATACGAAATCGGATCGAATCGCTACGATGTGGGGGGCCGAGGCGACACTTTTTTCCAAGCCAGCGAGAACAAAAATGGTCGCCGGTGAAGGCGGGGCCCCACAACATGGTCGATGCAAGACGATTTCGTATCAGCCGCATCTGCTCACCCCGCGGCGTGCTGCGCCGTCGTCCCTGGACTATTGCGCAGCCGACAGCGCCGGCAAAGCGCATTCGCGGATCGCCCGCCACTTGAAATTTTGGTGCGCCGCTGCCATATCCACTGCGGACTCATGAGACAAGGAGATGCCGCCCATGGCCAGCCCCAACATCACCGAACTGACCGACCAGGCCTTTCAGACCGAGGTGCTCGATGCCGCGACGCCGGTGCTCGTCGACTTCTGGGCGCCATGGTGCGCACCCTGCCGCGCCATCGCGCCCGACGTCGAGGCGCTGGCCCAGGCCTACAGCGGAAAGGTCAAGGTCTGCAAGCTCAACGTCGACGACAACCCCAACACGCCGACCCGCTACAACGTGCGCGGCATCCCGACTTTGCTCGTGTTCAAGAACGGCAAGGTGGCCGACCAGATCGTGGGCCGCGTGGCCAAGGCCAAGCTCGAGGAGATGATCAAGAAGCAGCTATAGCGGCCGCGACCCGCTGCGGCCTACTCCCCTTTCCGCCGCTCGCCGGTGCCGGTCGCGGTGAGCGGGTTTTCGTCGAGCAGCGTCGGCTCGTCGTCATCGTCGAATAGGTCGTCGGACGCCGGCGCTGCTGCCGGAGCAAGATCCGGGACGGCCTGGGCAGCGGCCGGTTCAGATTGGCGACCCGCCCCGGTTGCGGCTTCGGCCGGGGTTGTCGATCCCTCGCCGCGCCGGCCCGGCAACACCGCGGTCGGCGGCGGCGGGCTGAATGCAGTGCCGAGCGCAGACCGGCCGCCGCCCTCGTTCATCGTGCCCGGCAGGACCAGCTCGCCCCCCGCCCGGGCGCGCGAGCTATCGCGTCGGCCTGGCAACACGTTGGTCGGCGGCGGCGGCGCGAAATCGGCCGCTCGCCCTGAGCGCCGCGACCTGCTCCTCGACTCGACCGTCGCCGCCGGCACGGCGGCCGGCTCGGACCGCGGCTCGTCGTGGACCGTGGCCTCGTCGTCGAAATCCGCGGGCCGCGGCGTCGGCCCGGCCGGCGCCGCTTCGGACGGCCCTGCGGCCGCGGGCTCGGCCGGCGCCGGTCGCGGTCGCGCGCTGGTGAGCGAGCGGCCATCGGGCGCGGTCAGGGCCTCGTGAATGTCGAACAGCTCGACGTCGCGCGAGGCCGTCGAGTCGAGGGGTGTCTGCAGCAGCTTGGACTCGAGCGGTTGATGTGGATCTCCCTGCACCAGGTCCGACGCCGATCCGACATCGTGCGCCCGCCGGATCTTCTTGCGGCGGCGCCGGCCGCGGACGACCGCCTGCGGCGGATCTCCCGCGCTCGGCACGGCGGGCGAGGAGCCATCCCCGGCCGCCCGCCGACGCGCCGAACGCTTGCCCGGGCTGGTCGCCCTCTCCGGTGGCAGCGGGCTCGCCGCCGAGCGCACCTTGTCGGTCGGCACCCGCTGCTCCTGACCCTGTTGCAGAGCCTGCTCGGCATCCTCGAGCAGGCTGCGCAGGATGCCGTAGCCGTCGCGTTTGGGATCGGTCACCGAGCGCGCCCGGCGCTTCGGCGGCAGAGGAGGTGGCCGGGGAGATGGCACGGCCTCCGGCATCGCGGGAGGTGGCGACGGGGGGGCTGGCGCGGGTGGTGACGCGAACGCCTCCGGCTCGGGCTTGGCGGAGGGCAGCGCGCGGGCGCGGGCCACGGTCTGCTGCTCCTCGAGCGGAATCTCGACCTCGTCCTCCAGCGGCGGAAACGCGGCAGGCGCGGGATCATCAGCAGCGTCGACAGCGGCGACTGCGGGCAACTCGTCGGCGGTGGATTCGTCCACCGTCAATGCGACCCGCGGCGAGTGCGCGCCATCCTCCTTGCCCCACGCCGCTTCCAGGCCGTGCAACCGATTCTGCAGCCGCTGGTCGTGCGGCCGCTTGTGCGCCAGGCTCTTCAGCAGCAGCAGCGCGGCGGATACGTCGCCGCCCGCCAGGTGCGCCTCGACCAGCATCTCCGGCGTCATCTGGCTGGTCGACGCGGTCGGCTCGATGCCGACGTCGGCGCTGCCGTTGCGCATCGCGCGCACCATGGCCACGCGCCGCGCCAGGCCGGTGTCGCTGGGATCGGTCTCCAGCAACCACTCGAGTATCTCCAGCGCCTCGGCATAGCGCTCGGCCATGATGTGCGCCTCGGCCACCGCGCGCGGCGAGATGACGTAGGTGCGCACCTGCCAGTCCGGCGCATGGCGGTGCAGCGAGTCGCGCAGAAAGTTGACCCGTTTGCGCAGCACCTCGTCGGTCGGCAACTGCGCGAAAAGCTGCTCGTAGCCCTCGAGCGCAAGCTCGATCTGGCCTTCGGCCAGCAGACGCTCGAGATACTGGATCTGCTCGCCGAGGTCGCTCACGACTGCGCCCGCGCCGAGGCCGACTGCAACGGGATGCGGATGAAAAAAGTCGTCCCCCGTCCCGCCCCGGTCTCGAAGGTTATCTCTCCGTGATGCTGCTCGACGATCTTCTTCACGATGGCCAGGCCGAGCCCCGTGCCATCCGGCTTGCCGTGCGTGGCAAAGGAGTCGAACATCCGGTCGACGATGGCGTCGTCGATCCCGGGCCCGGTATCCTGGCACACCAGCTCGAACCAGTCGCCGCTCTGCTGCGCCGTCACGGTGAACGTGCCACCGCCCAGCGGGTCCATCGCCTGGATCGCGTTGCGGGCGATGTTCTGCATCACCCGGTGCATCTTGTTCTCGTCCATGTGCGCGGCGCCGCTGTACAGACGGCGCAGCTCCAGCCTGGAGCACGAACTGGCAAACTCGCGCTTCAACATGGCCTCGACCTCGTCGAGGAACTTGCCGACGAACACCTTGTGCAACAGCACCTCGGTCTGGCCGCGCGCGAACTGCAGCAGCTCCTGGATCATCTCCTGCAGCCGGTCGATCTGGCGATAGACCACCTGCGTGTACTCGCGCCGCTCGTCGGCGGAGTCGCAGCAAGACATCAGCTCGACGTAGCCGCCGATGGCGGTCATCGGCGTCTTGAAGTCGTGCACGATGGCCGACAGCATCTGGCCGATGGTGGCCAGGCGCGCATTCTTCTCGCGCGCTTCGCGCTCGCGCGCCGCGCCGAGGCCGCCCGCCACCTGCAGCGCGATCAGGGTCAACAGCCGCTGATCCTCGTCGGTGAATCCGCTGCCCTCCCTCTTGTTGAGCAGCTCGATGGCGCCCAGCGATCGGTCGTCTCCGGGCAGCGGCACGCATAGGATCTGCCGCGGTTTGAAGCCCGCCCATTTCGCGAGCGATGCCAGATGGCGCTCGTCGCTCGACACGTCGTCGACCAGCGCCGGCTGGTTGTTGGAGACCACCCAGCCGGCGATGCCCTCGCCGGTCTTGATGCGCACCTTTTTGAGCGACTCGCCGCTGCCGCCGAGCGCGGTGTGAAAGAACAGCTCGCCGGCCTTGTCGTCGGGCAACACGATCGAGCCGGCCTCGGCGCCGATCAGCTCCATGGTGCGGCCGAGCACGGTGGCGAGCAGGTCGTCTAGCGTGACCGCGCGGCCCATGGCCTGTTCGACCTCGAACAGCAGGTCGAGCTCCTTCATCTTGCGCGCGAGCTGGTCATGGGCGAGCTTGAGTTGCTGGTTGTGGAGCAGCGCCTGCTGATAGAGCTTGGCGTTCTCGATGGCGACCGCGATCTGACTGGTCAGCGCGTCGAGCAACAGCTCGTCGGCGGAGGAGAAAACACCGTCTCGCTTGTTGAGCACCTGGACCACGCCGAGCAGAGCTCCGCGCGCGTTGCGCACCGGCATCGCCAGCACCGATCCGGTTCGGTAGCCGGTCTGGCGATCGACCTCGGGATTGAAGCGCTCGTCGTTGTAGGCGTCGGCGATGTTGATCGGCTCGCCGTGGCGGCCGACCCAGCCCGCCAGCCCCTGCCCGATCTGAAGCCGGATCTCGCGCCGCTCCTCGCCCTGCGCGATCTTGGACCACATCTCGCAGCGCTCGTCGTCGATCAGGTACAGAGTCGAGCGGTCGGCCGCCAGCAGCGCGGTGATGTGTCGCATGAATATCTGCAGCAGCTCGTCGATATCGAGCGTGGTGCCCAGCGCCATGGCGATCTCTCGCAGGGCGGCAAGCTGCCGGTCCTTTTCGGCGATCACCTGCTCGAGGTCGCGCTCGTCGGCACCGGCCTCCCAGTCGAAAGCCTGGTTCAGCGAGGCTTTTGAATGCGACCGCTCGCTCGCCACCTGCACCTCAAGCCCGTCGGGCACCAGCGCGCGCTCCCTACAGAACAACACGGTCGGACTGCTCTGACAAGTCGCCGCCGGCCGATCGCGGCGCGCGCCTCGAGCTGGTGCTAGTGCGCCTCGGCCCAGCTCCGGCCGATCCCGACGTCGACCACCAGCGGCACCCGCAGCTCGGCCGCCCCGGCCATCGCCTGTACCAGCGCCGCGCGCGCGGCCTCGACCTCGTCGGCGGCGACCTCGACCACCAGCTCGTCGTGCACCTGCAGCAGCAGGCGCGCCGAGGGCGCCGCGCCGGTCAGCGTGCGATCGACCGCCAGCATCGCGCGCTTGATGATGTCGGCGGCCGTGCCCTGGATCGGCGTGTTGATGGCGATGCGCTCGGCCGCCTGCCGCTCGCTGTGGTTCCTGGACGACAGCTCGTGCAGGATGCGGCGGCGGCCGAACAGGGTCGCCACCTGACCGTCGCTGCGCGCCTGCTGCAGGGTCTGGTCGTGCCAGCGCCGGATGCCGGAGTAACGCTCGAAGTAGGCGTTGAGATAGGCCTTGGCCGCGGCGTGCTCGATGCCGAGCTGCTGCGCCAGCCGGAACGGCCCCATTCCGTAGAGCAGCCCGAAGTTGATCGCCTTGGCGTCGCGGCGCTGCCGCGGCGTGATCTGGCCGAGCGGCACGCCGAACACCTCGCTGGCGGTGCGCGCGTGGATGTCCTGCCCCTGCGAGAAGGCCTCGACGAAGAGCGGGTCGCCGCTGACGTGGGCCAGGATGCGGAGCTCGATCTGCGAGTAGTCGGCCGACACCAGCAGCCGGCCGGCCGGCGCCACGAACGCCTCGCGGATGCGCCGTCCCT
>JAFGSX010000135.1 GCA_016934455.1 Deltaproteobacteria bacterium | reverse complement strand
GTCGCGGGCGGACACGCCTCGGGCATCGACCTGGCCAAGCCGCCGCCGGGTTTCTGGGAGGACGAGGCGGTCATCTACCTGGCCTACGTGCGCGAGTTCTACGACTCCGACGGCGACGGCGAGGGCGACTTCGCGGGCATGATCCAGAAGTTCGATCACATCAGGCAACTCGGCGTCAACGCGCTGTGGCTGATGCCGCCCTATCCGGGCACCACCCCGCACGGCTACGGCATGACCGGCCACTTCGGAGTTCACCCCGACTACGGCACCGTCGACCAGTACCAGCAGCTCGTCGACCTGGCGCACGGCGCAGGCATCCGCCTGATGTTCGACTTTGTCGGCAACCACACCATCACCGACCACCCGCTGTTCGTGATGGCCAACTCCAACACGTCGTCACCGCTGCGCGAATACTATTCCTACCTGGCCAACGGCGACTACCACCACCTGGGCGAGTACCTGAGCTTCCCCGACCTCAACTCGAACAGCGGGCTGGTGCGCCGGCTCTATCGCGACCAGGTGCGCTGGTGGAGCGACCGCGGCGTCGATGCCTGGCGCTACGATCTCGCCAACTGCATCCCGCAGAGCATCTGGCAGATGATGCGTCGCCACATCAAGGCGGTGCGGCCCGACGCGGTGATCGTGCCCGAGTCGCACCGGCCGGCGCCGCGTCACTTCGACCACGCCAGCGACATGGCCTACGACAGCGAGGGTTACGAGGGCTTTCTGCACGCGTTCGCGTACCAGGACTGGGGGCTGGACGCCTTCAACGAGTACCTGCTGCGCGACGGGCACGGCTACGTCAGCCGCGATCCACGACTGCGCCAGATCATGGACGACGGCGACGTCTACCTGATGCGTTACTACGGCAACCAGGACAAGCACCGCTTTCTCAAGTTCGCGGGCGACGTCAACCGCCTCAAGGTGGCGACCGGCGTGCTGATGACGCTGCCGGGCACGCCGCTGGTCTACTACGGCGACGAGGTGGGGGTGGTGGTCAAGCGCGGCCGCATTCCGCTCGACAACCTGTCGTCGGAGAGCCAGGCGCTGCTGCAGCACTTCAGGCGGCTGATCTTCGTGCGCCAGCACAACGCCGGCCTGCGCGCGCCCGACTACGCCGATTACCCGGGCGCCAAGAACAGCTACCTGCGGCTCAACGCCGACCGCGATCCGGGCGGCGACCACGGGCTGGTCTTTCTGCGCTACGGCCGCGGCCAGCGTTTCATCGTGGCCGCCTACCGCAAGGGCGCCGGCCTCGGCGTCGACGTCAAGCTGTGGCCACCAGCGGCGCAGTTTGCCGATTTCCCAGCCGGCAACCTGGTGCTGGTCGACCACCTCAAACCGGCCGAGCCGATCACCGTGGACAAGACTACGCTGACCAGCAGCCAGGGCTATGCGCTGCGGCTGCGCAGCCACGAGGTGCGGGTGCTGCAGGTGACCCGGTTCGGTATCCCCGACGGCGATGGCGACGGCGTACTCGACAGCTACGACAACTGCGTGGGCATCCCCAATCCGCAGCAGGAGGACGCCGACCGCGATCAGGTGGGTGATGCCTGCGATCGCTGCGCCGGAAGCCCGATCGCTGCGCGGGTCGACCTCGGCGGCTGCCCGATCGCGCAGGCCGGTATCGCCGCGCGGCGCTTCAAGCTCGACGGAGAGATCGACGACAGCGGCTATCAGCGGACGCAGAACGCCGGGCTGTCGCTGTCGGCCAGTTTCAACGGCCAGCTTCTGTACCTCGCCACCGAGGCGGCGCCGGCGGGAGAGGACCGCTGCATCGTCGTCACCGCCGATCCGGCGGCGAGCAAGGTGGCGCCTTTTGGCAAGATCGGGACCGTGGCCTACAGCGGGATCGCGCTCTGCGACGAGGGCGACAACGACTTTGCGGGCTGGGTCGGCGTCACCGGCGAGGCGCGCGCCGCCACCCGGCCGCGGCCGGGCAAGGGCGTGCTCGAGGGCACGCTCAACGTGGTCGAGGAGTTCGGGGGCGTTCCGGAGCGACTGTACCTGGCCGTGCTGCGCTACCAGACCGCCGCTTCAGGGGCGCTGATCGGCCAGACTCCGGTCGCCACCAGCGCCGACAACGACGTCACCGGCGACGAGCTGTACGAGTTGCCGCTGGTCGTGGTGCGGCCCGACGCCGGCGTGCCGCCCGACGCTGCGCTGCCTGACGCGGGCGTTGGAGATGCGCAGGCCGGCAGCGATCGCGCCGGTGGTAGCGACGCCATGCGGGTCGACAGCTACGTGCCGCCACACGAGGACGCGGACGGCGACGGCATCGAGAACATCGTCGACAACTGCCCGTTCGTGGTCAACCAGGGGCAGGAGGACTACGACCGCGACGGTGTCGGCGATCTGTGCGACGACTGCCCGGTGTCGCGGCCGGGCGCGGTCGTCGACGCCCGCGGCTGTGCCAGCGAGGATTCGACCGCACCCCCGGCCATGCCGCGTCCCGAGCCGCGCGCGGCCGACGGCGATGCACCGACCGTGACGCCGCAGACCGAGGGTTGCGGGTGCGGCGACTGCGCGGCGGCCGAGGGCCGGAGCGCGACCGCCGCGAGCCTGTGGCTCGGCCTGCTGGCGCTGCTCTGGCGGCGGCGCCGGTTGCGGAGGGCTGCGCGATGAGAGGATCTGGCCTGGTGTTCTTGATGCTCATGGCACCGGTGCTGGGCGGATGCGACGGCCTTGGCCACGCCGGTCAACGGCCGAGCGGGACGCGGCAGGTGACGCTGACCGTTCCGGTCGAGCTCGTCTCCAGCCTGGGTGGCCATGTGACGGCCGTCCAGCTCGCTGCGGCGGTCGTCGACGGCAGCGCGGGCTTCACGCTGCACACCTCTCCGGCAGTCGATCCGGCGATCCAGACCTCGCTCATCGGCTATTTTCCCGCGGCGGAGAGTCTTGTCTTGGTCGTGCAATCCGGCGGCAGCGGCGGCGCGGGCACGCTCGGCGCGCTGCTGGCGCAGGTCAGGTTCGCCGACGGCCGCGGGGGCCAGTCCACACTGGTGCCTCGCGGCGGAGACGACCTCGCCCTCGGTCGGCCTCTGTACGAGGGCACGTCCGCAGCCGACGGCTGGTTGACCGTCGACGACGGCCACAACCCGCTGGCCGCGATCGACAGCGATGGAGACGGTACCTCGGATCTCGGCGACGACGACGATGATGGAGACGGTGTGCCCGACTGCGACGACCAGGATCTCGATGGCGACGGACGCATCGATCTGCAGCAGTCGCTGCTCGACGGCGACGGAGACGGGATACCCGACATCTACGAGTGATTTCCCGCGTGACGCGATGCGTCACAACGCTTGTCGGCCCAGAAACGATGTGTTAGAGAAAAAAGATCCTGCGATCGCGAGAGGCGACCGTGAAGTTCGTCTGCGACAAATGCGGCACCGGTTACACCATCCCCGACCACAAGGTCGCCGGCCGTATCCTCAAGATCCGATGCAAGCACTGCCGTGCGGTGGTCGAGGTGATGGGGCCGCCGCCGGCCGGATCGGGGCTGGCGCTTGCGCTCGAGCCGGTGCGCCCGGCAACCCCCGGCCAGACGGCGCTCCAGCGGATGGCGGCAGCGGTGGCTGCCGGGGGACAGCTCGAGCACCGCCTGGCGGGCGTCCACCTGCCGCGGCAGATCTCGGGCGTCAAGCATCAGCTCGAGCTGGAATCGAGCACCGAGGTCGACGACGAGCAGTGGTTTGCCGCGATCAAGGGGCATCGCATCGGTCCCTTGAGCCGCGCCGAGATCCTGGTCTGTGCGCGCCGCGGCACCATTCACGAGCGCAGTTACGTCTGGCGGCCCGGGATGACCGGCTGGCAGCGCATCCACGAGTCGGCCGAGCTCGCCTTTTTGGCGGAGGCGCTGGGCAGACGGCAGATGCTGGCCAGCGCCCAGCGCGTCGCCGCGGCGCTGCAGCCCGGTCTCTTCTCCAGCATGCTGTCGCCGGCTTCGGTGCCCGAGCAACCGACCCGGCCGCCGACCGCAGCGCCCCCCCCGATCGCGCGCGAGAACAGCGACTGGTTCGTGCTCGACGAGCGCCAGCAGTCGGCGCTGTGGGAGCGGTCGGCGCCGGCGGTGATGGAACATCGCGCGCCGCTGGTCACCGGTACCCACCTGCTGCCCGGCAAGCGGCCGCTGCGCACCGCGCTGGCGGTGCTGACACTGGCAGTGCTGTTTGGCGCCGGCGTGATCGCGCTGGCGTGGCAGCAGCGGGATTGGCTGGCCCGCAGCGCAAAGCCGTTGACGAGCGCGGTGGCGGAGGTGGTCGAAGCGACTCCGGCGCGAGGGCTGGTCGAGCAGGTGCGCCAGGCGCTCGATCCCGATCGCGAGCAGGGCGTGCGCTGGCCAGCGCGGGAGCAGCCGCAGCCTTCCGCGCGCCCGGCCGCGCCGCGGCCGGCGATGAGGCCGCGGATCAGGGCCACCCCGATCGAGATCCACGACTTGGGCGCCGCGGCGACGGGATCCAGGGAGCGCGATCCGATCCGTCACGACTACGTGGTCCGGCTGCCCGCCGCCGACGCCGTCGATACCTGGGTCGTGCAGCAACTGCGACCGCCTGAGATCGATCTCGGAGCTCCGGCGGCCGCGGCGGCTCCCACACCGAGCGCGCCCGTGGATCTCACCGCCGACGACGTGGTGCGGGTGGTGGCGGAGCGACGACCCCAGCTCGAGTCGTGCTACACCGCGGTGCTCAAGCAGTACCCCGGGTTGAGCGGTGGCATCGAGGCCACCATCGTCATCAACCTCCGCGGACGGGTCGGTCCGGTCTCGATCTCGGGCGGGGGCGACGGGGCGGAGCAACTGGCCAGGTGCATGCAACAGCGTATGCGGCGCTGGAGGTTCCCGCCGCCCACGACCGAGCTCGAGGTCGTGATGCCGATTCGCCTCAGCCAGGTGCATTGATCGTGGGCGCGGTGCCTCGGTCGGGTGTCTCGGTCGGCCCGGGGTAGGGCGTGCTTCATGGCAAAGTACGGGATCCTGGTCGTCGAGCCGCCCGACGGAGCGCCGACCCGCTATGCGCTGGACGCGGCCGCGATCGCCGTCGGCCGGGGGCCCGAAAACGACATCGTGGTGCTCGATCTCAAGGTGTCGCGTCGCCACGCCGCGCTGCGCTGCTCGGAGACCGGCGTCGTGGTCGACGATCTGGGCAGCGCCAACGGCTTCAAGCACAACCGGCGTCGGGTTCGGCACGCGGCGCTGGCGCATGGCGATCTGCTGGTGATCGGCGACACCAGGCTGCGGTATCTGGGCGCGGCGACCGATCTGCAGCAGGAGGAGACCGCCGTCACCGGTTTCGAGGACGATGGCCTCGACTGCACGGTCGCCGACCACTCGCAACCGAGACTGCTGCTCACCACGTCCGAGGGGACCCGGGCGTTCCCGATCGCGTCCGCCGTCGTGACCATCGGCCGGAGCCCGCAGGCGGACCTGGTCATCGACGACAGCAACGTCTCGCGCCTGCACGCCCGGATCGAGCGCGCGGGTGACTGCTACACGCTGATCGACAACGGTTCGCGCAACGGGACCCTGGTCGGCGGTGCCCCGGTGCAGCGGGCCGAGCTGCGATCGGGGATGACCTTCGTCGTCGGCCCGGCGCAGATCACGTTTCAGGCGCCCTACGGCGAGGGCGATCTCTCCGTGGCGACCACCGCCTCGCCGCTCGAGGCGAGACCGGGCCTGGGCCGGCCCTCGATCGAACGGCTGGTCGAACGCGGCGGCGCGGCGCCGCAGGCGGTGCCGAGGCGGGCGCCGACGCGCGCGGTCGCGGTCGGTCGGCAGCCGGTGGTGGTGGTGCCCGGCTTCATGGGCTCGACGCTGCTGGACGGCGATCGGCAGCTTTGGCCCGACGTCAAGCGCTTCATGAAGAGACCCGAGTTTTTGCAGCTTCCCGAGACGCTCGATCTCAAGTCGGGGGATCTGGTGTCCGAGGTGGTGGTGGTGCCGGGTCTGATCAAGCTCGACGCCTACAACCGGCTGTCCGAGTACCTCGAGACCGGTCTGCTCTACACGCCGGGCGAGAACCTGTTCGGTTTTGCCTACGACTGGCGGCGCGATCTGCGTCACGCAGCGCGCCAGCTTGGCGAGCAGATCGCGATCTGGGAGGAGCGGGTCGACCTGAGCCGCGGCCGCTTCGTGATCGTCGCCCACAGCGCGGGCGGGCTGGTCGCGCGCTACTACGTCGAGCGCATGGGGGGCCGCCACCACGTCGATCGCCTGATCCTCATGGGCTGCCCCAATCGCGGCACGCTCAAGACGCTGGCGGTCATGCTCGGCGGCGTGAGCCTGCTGCCGTTTGGTGCCCGCAAGGAGCGCGTGCGCGAGGTGATGGCGACCTTCCCGGCGGCCTACCAACTCCTGCCGACCGAGCCGCAGGTCTACGACGTCGACGGCCGGGCGATCGACCTGTTCGGCGATCGCGACTGGGTGCCGGAGAAGGTGCTGCCGTTGATCGACGATGCCCGCGCCTTTCTGTCCGAGCTGGGCACGCGCAGCCGGGTGCCGGTGGTCTCGATCTTCGGTTACGGCCAGAAGACCATCGTGCGCATCAACGTCAGGCGCGATCGCGACGGTCGCTTCGGATCGGCGACCCTGGTCGAGGACGAGCGGGGCGACGGGACGGTCAGCCAGATCAGCGCCGTGCTCGAGGGCTCCGAGATCCACCCGGTGCAACAGCACCACGGTGCCCTCTACACCGACAATGACGTCAAGATGCGGCTGCGGCTCGAGTTGCTCGGGCAGCCGTGAGCGTGCGGTGCTGCAAGCGGCGCCCGCGGCGGGGGTCGCCGCCGCTAGCGGAGCTGGACCAGCCGCGGCGGCGTCGTGGTCTCCAGCCACGGTTGCTCGACCGGTGAGGCGCGTACGATCGGCAGCGACACGTCGCCAGTGCAGGTCGCCCACAGCAGCAGCGCGAGCGGCGGAGGCTCGTCCTCCGGGGCGATCAGCGCGTGCAGCCGTCCGTCGTCGTCGGCGGCTATCGTGCGGCCGCCGATCTCGAACGCCACGTCGAGACAGGGCGC
>JAFGSX010000134.1 GCA_016934455.1 Deltaproteobacteria bacterium | reverse complement strand
GTGCTGCGCCGTTTTCTGGTGGTCGAGGCCCCCAGCGTCGAGAAGGGGCTCGCGCGCTACGAGCAGGTCGAGCGGGTGGCGCTTCCGCTCTACGGACGGGTGGTGGCGGACTTCGTGCGCAGCTCCGAGGGCGTGGTCACGGTGCCCGAGAAGATGTCGCCGCTCGAGGCGCTCAAGAGCGAGCTGCGCAGCGGCGAGCTGTTCGCCTTTGACATCTTTCCGGTCGGCCCGGAGCCGGCTGCGCTCGGCAGGGAGGAGGACACCGACCCCGGCCGCCGCCGGCCGGCCGCCGGCCGCAGGACCGGCAAGAGCGCCGAGAGCAGGCGCGATCAGAGGCGCTCGCACAAGTAGAGCGTGGCTGGCGTCGCGAGCTTCACTCGGTGAAGACCGCGGTCGTCGTCGATCACGCGATTCTGATCGGTCCCTCGGCCCTGCGATCGAAGAACTGCCGCACCGTCGGATCGCCCGATTGCAGCACCCGATCGCGGTGGCCAAAGACGAGCAGCCTGCCCTCGAGCAGCAGGCCGACATGTTGCGCGATGGCGGCGCAGCTATGGATGTCGTGGGTGATGACCAGGAAGGTGGTCTTCAGGCGCGCGCCGACGTCGACGATCAGGGCGTCGATGGCGGCGCTGGTGACCGGGTCGAGGCCCGCGGTCGGCTCGTCGAACAGCACGATCTCGGGGTCGAGCGCCAGCGCGCGCGCCAGGCCGACCCGTTTGCGCTGACCGCCCGACAGCGTGTCGGGAGTGCGCCTGGCCAGCTCCTCGCCGATGCCCACCGCGGCCAGCTTGGACAGCGCGACCTGCTCGCGTTCGTCCCGCGGCAGACGGGTGTGATGGCGCAGCGGAAAGGCGACGTTGTCGAGCACGCTCATCGAGTTGAACAGCGCGCCCTCCTGGAACAGCATGCCGACGCGCTTGCGCAGCGCCATCCAGCCATCGCGGTTGAGCTTTGACACGTCGGCGCCGTCGACCAGGATGCGGCCGCTGTCGGGGCGGGCCAGCCCGACCAGCAGCCGCAGCACCGTGCTCTTGCCGGCGCCGGAGGGGCCGACCAGCACCGTGGTGGCGTTGCGGGGCAAGGCAAAGCTGACGTCGTCGAGCACGACCCGGCTGCCGTAGCGCTTGCTCACGCCGCACAGCTCGATCAACGCCGGAGCGGTCACGGCAGCCCTCCGAAGAAAAGATGCGACAGCACCAGGTTGATCACGCTGCCCAGGATCACCGCGCGCACCACGGCGCGATTCGCCGCCGCTCCGACCCCGGCCGCGCCACCGCGGGCGCGAAAGCCCTCGGCCGCGGTGACGACGGCGATGATGCCGCCGAACACCACGCCCTTGATCAGGATCGCCCACAGGTCAAAGGGTGCCAGCGGCAGGTACAGCCGGGCGAGGTAGCTGCCCGGATCGACATGGAGCTGCACCGACGCGGTCACGAAGGCGGCGCCGAGCCCGGCCAGGGTCCCGAAGACCATCACCAGCGGCATCACCAGGATCGCCGCGATGAACCGCGGCACCGCCAGGTAGGCGATCGGATCGACCGCCATCGCGGTCAGGGCGTCGAGCTGTTCTCCCAGCTTGAGGGTCGCGATCTCGGCCGCGATCGCGCTGCCGGCGCGGGCGCCAACCACGCCCGCCGACACCAGCGGAAAGATCTCGCGCACCCCGCCGTACCCGACAAAGGTGCCCAGCAGCTCGGGCGCGCCGAGCTGGAAGAGCGTGGCGTTGCCCTGCACGGCCAGCATGGCGCCGGCAAAGGCGCACACGACGGCGACCAGCAGCACGCTGCGCGCGCCCAGCTCGTACGCCGCCGGCAGGATCTGCGCTCCGTGGCGCGGCCGCAGCGAGCGCCGCAGCACTTGCCAGGCGAACAGCGCGCTGCTCCCGATCTCACCGACCCAAGCGCTGCCAGGAGCGTTCATCGGCCGATACCCGAGTACAGTGCAGAGTTGATCGCGTAATTGGCAATCGGCAGCACCACGATCGCGTGCACGATGGCGCGGTTGGCCGCCTCTCCGACTCCGGCCGCGCTGCGCGTCGCATGAAAACCCTGATGGCAGCTTATGGCGGTGATGATCAGGCCGTAGATGGCGGCCTTGAGCTCGCCCCCCCAGACGTCTCCCGGCGTCAGCCAGTAAAGAGCATTCTCGATGAAGGCGGCGCCGGCCATGCCTCGCCCGTGGACGGCGACCAGGTAGGCGGTGGCGATGCCGAACACCAGCGCGATCAGGTTTAGCAGCGGGGTGACGATCAGGCCGGCGACCAGGCGCGGCGCCACCAGCTCGCGCAGCGGGTCGACCGCCATCACCTCGTGGGCGTCGATCTCGTCGCGCGCGCGCATCGCGCCCAGCTCGGCGGCGATCGAGGCGCCGGCCTGCATCGCGATCATCAGCGCCGAGAAGCCGGGCGCGATCTCGCGCGCCATGGCCAGGGCCACCAGCGGCGCCAGCAGCCGGTCGACGCCGAACCAGCGCACGATGACGTCGCCCTGGAGCGCCATCACCGCGCCCATCGGCGCCACCACCAGCACCACCGGGCCGATGCAGCTCACCCCCAGCCGCGCGACCAGCCGCACGGTCTCGCGCAG
>JAFGSX010000133.1 GCA_016934455.1 Deltaproteobacteria bacterium | reverse complement strand
GCTCCAGCGCGTCGAGCAGCGCGTCGCTGACGTTGTAACCGGGCGCCCGGAAACCGCGCGGCGCGATTCCGGTGGCCTGCTCGATGGCCCGATGGGCGGCGGCCAGGTCGCTCTCGATCTCGATCGCCGGCTGTCGGATCAGGCGGTAGTCGTGGCGGTAGCTGTGGTTGGCCACCTCGTGGCCGTCGTCGCTCGCCCGCCGCAGAAGCTGGGCCGCCGCCGCGGTCTCGGCGTCGCGGCCGACCGCGAACAGGGTGGCCTTGAGGCGCAATCCCGCGACCAGCTCGAGGAACCGCGGCATGGCCACCGCGTACATCGGATCGACGCCGGTCGGCGCCGAGAGCCCGTGGATGGCGTGGTAGCAGCCGATCCCGTCGATGTCGATGCTGACCGTGGCACAGGGCACGCCGTCACCTCGGGCTGAATTTTTTCGCATCATAGCCGATAATGGAATATGGGAGTGCGCCATGGCATCGCGCAAGGAGGAAAAGAAGAGAGAGCGAGAGCGCGGCCTGCTGGCCGCGCTCGAGCGCGCCATGCGCAAGCTGCGCGAGAGCCAGACCCCGCTGTCGCGCTTCATCGACGAGAAGTTCGGCGGCATCGGTCTGCGGCCGCTGGGCAGCGGGCCAGGAGCGCTGACCGAGGACTTCGTCCGGGCCATCCAGAAGACCCCGGGACGCCACGGTTTCATCGACGTCACCCTGTTCGAGCCGCCGCGGCCGGCGCGCGACAAGTTCAGCAAGATGGCGTCGCTCAAGTTCAAGGGTTCCTACCCCGAGGAGCTGATGGCCGACACCCCGGAGCCACCGCCCGACAAGAAGAAACGGCCTTGACCCGATGCGGACCTACGTCGATCGGCGCTACCTCGACGAGCGCGCGCGCTTTGCGCTGCGCTGCTGCTGCGAGGACTGCCAGCACTGGGACGGCGTGCGCCAGCTCTGCTCGCTCGGCTTCCCGACCGCACCGCACCGGCGCGAGCGGCACGAGCAAGAGGTCGCCGAGGGCTACATCCTGTTCTGCAAGCACTTCGAGCTCGATGGCTGAGGCCCTCCGGCGCGCACCGCGCCGCGCCGGCCGGTCGCGGCGACCCGGTGGCGCCGTCATCGCATGCGCCGCGCTGGTCGCCTGCACTCGCCCGGCCGAGCCCGGTCTCGAGATCGAGGTGCTGCCGTCGTCCAACCTCATCTACAAGATCGCGGTCGCGCCCGATCTCGAGAACTGGAATTTCGGGCTGTCCGTCCGACCGCCGCCGCCGACCGCGCGGCCGCTGCGACTCGATCTCCGCTTCCTGAGCGCTGGCGCACCGGTGGTCGAGACCGAGCTGTCCGATCGGGCGCTGGCCTCCCTGCAGGCCAAGCTGTCGCCCGACGAACAGCGCTGGGAGAACCTCGACTTCAACTACCCGGCGGCTATGGGAATCGACACCTGCGTCATCGCGCTCGGCGACGGCAAGCGGACGCTGGCCCGGCGCATCGTCCCGGTCTACCGCTATCCGCAGCAGGGCCGGTACCGCCTGCCCGTGCGCGGCTGCTGGTTCGTCGCCTCCGGTCACGACCTCGGCGTCGAGCACCGGCGCTGGTACAACCAGAGCCACTTCGGCTGGGATCTGGTCAGGCTCGACGACGGCAACGGGCTGCGGCCCGGCAAGACGAGGCTGGGCCAGTACCGGGCGTTTGGCGAGCTGGTCGTGGCGCCGGCCAGCGGCACGGTGGTGCTGGGCCAGGGCGATCGCCCCGATCAGGCACCCGGCGCCGTGGGCGCCATCGACGACGTCAACTATCTGCTGATCGACCACGGCCACGGCGAGTTAAGCAAGCTCGCCCACCTGCAGCAGGGCTCGCTGCTGGTGGCGCCGGGGCAACTGGTGGTCGCCGGTCAGCCGCTGGCGCGCGTCGGCAACTCGGGACAGTCGGACGCGCCGCACCTGCACTTTCATTTCCAGAGCGTCTCCTTCGACGCCGATCGGGTCGTCGTCGACGAGCGGCCGCTGCCGATCGAGCTGAATGACTACTTCGTCACCTCCAACCGGGGCGTGCACGTCGCCGTCGACCGCGGGCGGCCGCGGCGCGGGGAGTTTGTCTGCAGCGAGTGACGCCTTACATCGCCGCGACTACGATCTCGGCCAGCTCGTCGCGGGTCAGCTCGATCGGATTGCCCCTCATCGAGCTGGCGGCCAGCGCCTTGTCGATCACCTCGTCCAGGTTGCTCTCGGTCAACCCGTACTGGCGCAGGCTCGGGATGCGCATCATGTCGCACAGGCCGGCCACCCACGAGATGCCGTCGGCGGCGCGCGCGGTCCGCTGGTTGATCAGCAGGCGCGCGGTCTCGTCGTAGCGGCGCAGCGCGTCGCTGTCGGGCCGCCGCCGCCGCAGGGCGCGCACGTTGACATCCATCACGTGCGGCAGCAGCCGGGCGCAGGTGGCGCCGTGCGGCGCGCTGAACATGCCGCCGATCGCCGCCGCCAGACCGTGCACCGCGCCGAGCCTGGCGTTGGCCAGCGCCAACCCGCCGATCAGGCTGACCAGCGCCATCTCCTCGCGCGCCGCCACATCCCGGGGCTGCTCGAAAACGCGCCCCAGCGACCGGCCGGCGCAGCGGATGGCGTCCTTGCACAGCGCATCGATCAACAGGTTCGGGCTGACGCAGACGAACGGCTCGATGACCTGGGTCAGCGCGTCGAGACCGGTGCTGGCGGTGACGCCGGGCGGCACCCCCAGCATCAACTCGGGATCGACCAGCGCCACCCGCGGCAGCATGAGCGGGCTGCGCAGGCTGGCCTTGACCTGCCGCTCGGGCACGGCCAGCACCGCGTTGCGGGTCACCTCGGAGCCGGTGCCGGCCGTGGTCGGCAGCGCGATGTAGGGCAGCGAGGGCTGGCTGAGCGGCTGCCCCCGGCCGACCACCTCGAGGTAGTCGAGCGGATCGCCGCCGTTGGTGCACAGCGCGGCCACCGCCTTGCCGACGTCGAGCGCGCTGCCGCCGCCCACGCCGATCACCAGATCGCGCTCGGTCTCCCGGGCGCGGCTGACCGCGCCGCGCACCAGCTCGACCGTGGGCTCGGCCGCCACCATCAACAGCACGACGTCGATGCCCTGGCCGACGAGCTCGCTGCTCATGGGCTCGAACACGCCGTCCGGCGCGCCGGCGACCAGCAGGGCCCGCTTGCCGAGCGCTGCCGCGATACCTCCGAGCTGGCTCCGCACCCCGCGGCCAAAGGCGATGCGACCGCTGGTCGCAAACTCGAAATGCATGAGCGGCGTTCTTTCTAAGGGGCTGTCGGGCAGCCCCTCGTCCGTCGGGAATGAATCCCGACGGACTTCACCCGACCAGCGCTACCGGTCTTTGTCGTCGGGAAAGACGTTGCTGTACTTGACCGAGTGGCGCGGCTCGGCCTGCAGCGGCTCGACCGCCTCGCGCCAGGCCTGGTAATGCGGCGTCTCCTTGTGGCGCGCCGGAGCATCGGCCGTGCGGTAGACCTCGACCAGCACGAAGCGGGTCGGATCGTCCTGCTGCTGCACCACGTCGAAGCGCGCGACGCCCGGTTCCTGTACGCTGGCGGTCGCATTGGCCACCGTGGCCTGCCGAAACCGATCGATACAGTCTGGCCTGACGTGAACGTGGACATGCACGACGAGCATCGCGGACCTCTCTGTTTTGTCACCCATCCCGCACGCGACAACCTCAGGATTGTGCCGAAAGCTGCCTCCCGCGCGCAAGCCCTGGCTCGCCCGCGACCCTCGTCGCGGCGCACTTGCCAGCCGCCGCGATTGTTGGGAGAAATGGCCCGCCCACACGCCCACAGAGGAGGTCCAGGTGGCGGGTCCATTCAAAGCTTACGACGTGCGGGGGGTCTACGGTGTCGACGTCACCGAAGAGCTGGCCTACCAGATCGGCCGCGCCTACGTGGCGCAGACCGGCGCCCGGAGGGTGATCCTCGGCCACGACATGCGCTCGCACTCGAAGCCGCTGGCCCGCGCGCTCGCCCGCGGTCTGACAGAAGCCGGCACCGACGTCGAGGACATGGGATTGTCGAGCACCGACATGATGTACTTCGCGGTGATCGAGCGGCGGGCCGACGGCGGCCTGATGGTCACCGCCTCGCACAACCCGGGCCAGTACAACGGCGTCAAGTGCGTGCGCGAGCACGCCATCCCGATGGGGCTGGAGAGCGGGCTCGACCAGATCGAGCGGCGCGTCCGCGACCGCGACCTGGGCCGCCCGGCCGAGGTGGCGGGCACGGTCCGGCAGGTCGACCTGCTCGACGACTTCATCAGCTTCATGCACTCGTTCGTCGACCCGGGGGCGCTGGCGCCGCTCAAGGTGGTCATCGACTGCGGCAATGGCATGGGCGGCATGATCATACCCAGGCTGTTCGCCGGCTCGCCGGTGCAGATCGTGCCGCTGTTCTTCGAGCTGGACGGCAGCTTTCCCAACCACGAGGCCAATCCGCTGCTGGAGGAAAACCGGCGCGATCTGATCGCCAAGGTCAAGGAGGTCAAGGCCGACCTCGGCATCGGCCTCGACGGCGACACCGATCGCGCCTTTTTCGTCGACGGAGACGGTCACTTCTGCTCGGGCGACTTCATCGTCGGCCTGCTCGCCCAGCCGGTGCTGGCCAGGCATCCGGGAGCGCTGATCGTGTACGACATCCGCTGCTCGAACTACGTGCGCGACGTCGTAGCCAGGCTGGGCGGCCGCAGCGCGATGTGGAAGGTCGGCCACGCCTACGCCAAGAACTACATGCGCGAGCACGGAGCCGAGTTTGGCGGCGAGGTCTCCGGTCACTACTACTTCAAGCACGGCGATGCCTTCTTCGACTCGGGCAACCTGACCTCGCTGTTGCTGCTCAAGGTGCTGACCGAGAAGAAGGCGAGCCTGAAGCAGGCGCTGGAGGAGACCGCCCACTACTTCATCTCGGGCGAGGTCAACTCGACGGTCGAGGATCCGGACGCCGTGCTGCAAAAGCTCGAGGCCGGCTACGGCGACAGGGGCCGGGTGGTCAAGATCGACGGCCTGTCGATCTTCGCCGACGACTGGTGGTTCAACGTCCGCAAGAGCAACACCGAGCCGCTGATCCGCCTCAACTGCGAGGCCAAGAGCCAGGCCGCGATGGAGGCGCTGCGCGACGAGATCCTGGGCGTCATCCGACGCTGAGCGGCGAGCGCGCTAGCGCGCAGGAAATAGCTGATCGCTGATCGAGTCGCCGGCGGCCTCGCCAGCTCCGGGCCGCGCGGTGGCGGCCTGGTCCTCAGCCGACGACGCATCCAGCGCCGCGACTATGCCCCAGCCCGCGACCAGCCCGATCACCGCGCCGACCGCATCCCAGGTCAGGTCGCGAAAGGAGGGATCGCCGCCGGAGCGCTCGTCCCACAGCTCCTTGCCGATGCCTGCGCCGACGGCCAGCGCGGCGCCGACGCCGAGCCGGCCCGCCTGGCTCTCGAGCAGCAGGCTGGCGAGCGCGAACCCGCCGCCGGCCAGCAGCGCGGCAGCGGCGCAGTGCAGCGCCTTGTCCTCGCCCAGCCAGGGGTCGCCGGATTGCGCGCGCGCGGGGAGCGCCAGCGCCAGCACCGCCGCGATGACCGCAGTCCATCTCGCCATGTGATCGACACCAGCGCTGCTGCCGGGTGGAGACCGTCGAGCCCCCGTCACAAAAGCTAGTTGCGATGCATGGAATAGGCGTGGTTGCCCAGGTACTTGACCCATTCGTACTCGTGCATGATCACGCGATCCGAGTAGCGATCGGTGTAGCCGCTGCCGTAGTTGTACATCGGCTCATCGCTGCCGCCGTCGTAGATCGAGTCGCGCACGTAGAAGACGCCGCTGCCGCGGCAACCGCCCTGGGCTTCCATCTGACGGCGGATCTTGTTGGCGTAGTCCGAGGCGCCGTTGTCGTCGAAGTAGCTGATGGAGGAACCGACGAAGGGGCAGCCTCCCACGGTGTCGTTGTCATCGTAACCGATGATCATGACCGCGTGCCAGTAGAGGTAGTGGTTGTAGACCACGATCACCGGGGCGTGCATGGTGCGGATCTCGTACTTGATACGCTCGAGCATGTCGTCGTTCATCAGGCCGACGTCCCAGATACCGTCGTCGCCCCGCGGCGTGCGGTAGATCATGGTGCGCTCGGCGCCCGGCGTGGCGACCAGCAGATCGCGCCAGTTGGCGGGCATCTGATCGGTCCAGTTGATCTGGGCGCTCAGGTACTGGCCGTCCGGGGCGTAAACATACGAGTAATCGCGATCGAGCAGCGAGCCACCGGCCTCGCGGTAGTAGTAGACCAGATCCGTGATGCTGGATCGGACCGAGTTCCCGGACACGCGGTTGCCGACGTTCATCAGGTAGCGCTCGGACAGATCTGAGTCGCCCTTGTACGCGATCGCCTCGGGCGCCAGGTGCTGGTTCATCAGCACCTCCATGGCGCCGGTGACGGCCATGAAGACGCAGCTTCCGGAGTCGCCCTGGTTGGGCGAGGCCAGCACGAACGGATCGAGCACCTGGTTGGAGCTGGCTTCGCCCTTGAAGGCGAAGCGGCCACCCAGCCCGCCGTCTGGTCCGCGCAGCACCAGATTGGCCGAATAGACCGGCGCCCCGGCTGTCGCCGGCCATCTGGCCAGGTCGCTGGCGTCCGGCCACTTGACGCCGATCGCAAGCTGACAGACCGCCTCGAACTCGCCGCGGCACAGCTCGATGCCGGGGGCGAGCACCGCGCCGACGACGAACTCGCAGCCGCCGCGACGGTAGACGACGGCCGTGTCGGAGAGCCGCAGCTCGCCGACGAACTCGTGGCGCACGGGATGGACCCGGTCGCGGCCTCGGTAGCGCAGCGACAGCGCGCCGTCCTCGGCCAGCTCGTAGCTCAGGCGCGAGCGCTCGAACAGCTCGCGCTCGACCGGCGGCAGCGACCCGGCGCCGGGCCGCCGCTCGTCGCCGACCTCGCCGTCGCGCCGCTTGTAGACCTCGCAACCGTGGATCTGCAGATCCTCGATCGGCGTCAGGTCCGCGATCGGATTGCGCTCGATGGTCAACCAGTTGAGCAGGGTCAGATCCCAGAGCGGGCTGACGTCGGCGACCAGGTTCTCATCGAGGTTGAGCCACTCGAGATCCCACAGATTGCCCAGCGCACCGATGTCCTCGATCTGGTTGTAGGCGAGCCCGAGCCGGCGCAGGTAGATCAGAGGCTCGATCGGCCAGACGTCGCTGATCGCATTGTTGCCTAGCTGCAGCGAGGTCAGCCCGGTGAGCGAGCCGAGCGGCGTCAGGTCGACGATCTCGTTCTCCCACAGCGCCAGCGACTCGAGGGCGGTGAAGTGCTGCAGACCCTCGAGCGAGGCGATCTGGCGGTCCGGGCACTCGAGCGAGATCACGTAGGGGACATCGCTGACCAGCAGCGAGCCCTCGGAGATGCCGATCTCCTCGCGCAGGCATTGCTCGAGTTGGCTGTCCGCGAACACGATGTCCTTGCGGCACTGGTAGGTCACCGGGTCGCAGTAGGCGTCCTCGCCGCAGCTAAAGCTGCGGCAGTCGGCCTCGGGCTCGGGCTCGGGGCAACCGAGCAGCGTCGCGCACAGCAGCAATGGCCATGACCTCGCCAACATGTTCACCTCGTCAGATCGCGGCGATCGGACGCCTCGGTCCCGCCATTTCCTATTCGGCCGCGCAGCAAGTTGGAAGCGATTTCACGGCGCCGGCGTGGACAGCTTCTGGATGAACTCGATCAGCCGCTGCGCGCCGTCGCCCTCGATGCGGGTGAACATGATGCCCATGCCGGGCACCCGGCGCTCCGGCTGGCCGGGCTCGGCGACGACCAGAGGATTGCGGTGGCGCACCACACCGTAGGCATTGACCTTGCCGGCGTCCGGAACCTCGAACCGCACCAGGACCTCGGTGCCCAACGACAGCGGTCTCGGGCATTCGATGAAGACGCCACCGCGCGAGACGTTGATGGTCTGGTAGCGCTGGATCGCGCTGCCAAACTCGACGCGAACCGGCGTCGTGAGCAGAAAGCGAGGGCTGGTGCGGCGTTCAGACGTCGTCATCGATCACCCCTTGTCGAGCAGGCGGCGCCGCAGCCACTCGAGCGCGCTCGCCGCCGCCGCCGTGCGTACCAGGTCCCGGCCGCGGTCGCCGAAGCTCACGCGGCGCGTCCGCGTCTCGACCGGCGTCGACAGGCCAAAGCAGACCGTGCCCACCGGCTTGTCCGGAGCGCCGCCGCCGGGACCGGCGACGCCGGTGATGGCGAGCCCGGCCTCCGCCCGCAGCCGGCGGCGCACGCCCTCGGCCATCTCCCGCGCACAGGGCTCGCTCACCGCGCCGTGCCGCTCGAGCGTCTGCGCCGACACGCCGAGCCATTCGCGCTTGATCTCGTTGTCGTAGGCGATGACGCCACCCATAAACCACTCCGAGCTGCCCGCCACCTCGGTGATCAGGGCGCCGAGCCCACCCGCAGTGCAGCTCTCGGCCACGGCCAGCCGCCAGCGCCGCCGCCGGAGCCCAGCGCCTACCACTTGCGGCAGGGTGGCTCCGTCCTCGCCGAAGACATCGCCGCCGATGCGCTCGAGCACCGCCTCGCGCGCCCGGGTCAGGCGCTCGCCGGCGTCGTCGGCCGCGCCGTCGGCGTACAGCACTATCGAGTTGAACAAAAAACGCGCCTGGTAACCGATGCGAATGCCTGGCGGCAACGCGACGCCGGAGAGTCGCTCCTGCAGCATCGACTCGCCCACCCCGCAGACGTGCAGCACCTTCTTGGGCAGCGGCCGCAGGCCCTGGCGCTCGAGCCAGGGCCAGACGTGTCGCGCCGCCATCTCCTTCAGCTCGCTCGGCACGCCCGGCAGGCAAAACAGGCGGCAGCGGCCGAGATCGACGGCAAAGCCGGGTGCGGTGCCGATCGGATTGTCGAGGCGCAGCGCGCCGCGCGGCAACATGGCCTGCTTGCGGTTGCACTCCGGCACCTGCGGGCGGAAGGTGCGCATGCGGGCCGCCACCTGGCGCCACGCCTCGTCGTCGAAGCAGAGCGGCAGCGCCGCGGCACGCGCAACCGCATCGGCGGTGACATCGTCGCTGGTCGGGCCGAGCCCGCCGCCGCTGACGACCAGATCGCAGCGCCGGGAGGCGTAGCCGATCAGATCGGCCAACTCCCGCTCGTCGTCCGGAGCGGCCGCCACGCCGACGAGACGCACGCCGCGCTGCAGCAGCTCGCGCCCGAGCCAGCCTGAGTTTGTGTCCTGGGTGCTGCCGGATACGATCTCGTCGCCCTGGGCGAGCACGATGGCGGTCAGAGGCATGCCGTCACTATACGCGGCCGCGACCGCCGGTGCATCCATCGCGAACGCCCGCGTTGACACCCGGCGAGAGCGGCGGCTATGGTGCCGAGTTCGACTTCCTGCGCGGCGCCCGGCTTCGCCGGCCGGTGCGGATCGACGCCGCGTTTTCGGATGGTCAACCGATGTCGAATTACTATCCACCCGGACAGTTCTCCGGCGAAGACAAGGGCAACGAGACCTGGCGTCTGCTGGTCATCGTCGGTCTGGTCACCTTGCTCTGGATCGCCTGGCCGCTGATCTTTCCGTCGCAGAAGCCTCCGGCCACACCGGACGCCGGCGCCCGGAGCGACGCGCCGGTGGCCGCCGACAGCGGGGCCGGGCCGGCGAGCAGCCAGCCGGCCAGCCTGGCGGCGACCCAGCCCGAGAGCGCGCCCGCGTCCAGGCCGGCCGAGCAATTCGTCGAGATGCACTCTACGCAGGTCGCGGCGCGGCTCTCGACCTGGGGCGCGGCGCTGGTCGATTTCAAGCTCAGCGATTATGTCGACGAGCTCAAGCGGCAGAAGGACAGGCTACCGCCGCCGGTCGATCTGGTGCCCGCCAAGGGCGCCAGCGAGCACTCGTTCACGGTCCGCGCGACCGCCGGTACGTTTCCCCTGGCCTTCGACGCCGCCTACCGGATCGTCGAATCGAACGAGCAGCGGGTGGTGATGCAGCACGACACCGGCCGCGGCGTGCTGGTGACCCGCACCTTCAAGTTCGAGGGACAGAACCACAACCGGTTCGAGGTCGAGACCGCGTTCGAGAACCAGACCGACCAGCCGCACTCGGTCGTCCTGCAGATGGCCGTCACCGGCCGCGAGCGCGAGGGCGAGCGGTCCGAGGGCGGTTTCTTCGCGCCGCCACTCGACCAGATGAGCTGGATGTGCCGCACCGACTCGCTGCACCAGCAGCTCAGCCTCAAGCACGAGACCGACGAGACGCTGCCGGGGCCGGTGGCCTGGGCGGGCATCGACCGCCACTACTTTCTGGCGGCGATGGTGCCGCGCACCGGACAGACCCAGAGCTGCGCGGTGCGGCGCCAGGCCGAGCGCGGTCTGCTGGTGGCGATCGACTACGCGCCGCTCGAGCTGCCGCCTAGACAGAGCGTGACGCTGCTGACCAGCGGCTACTTCGGCCCCAAGCAGCTCGGAATGCTGCGCGAGCTGCAGGCGCACGTCGAGGAGGCCATCAACTTCGGGTGGTTCGGCGTGCTGGCGCGTCCCATGCTGTGGCTGCTGGTCTGGTTCTTCGGCTTCGTCAAGAACTACGGCCTCGCCATCATCCTGCTCACCATCGTCGTCAAGGCGGTGCTCTACCCGGTGACGCAGAAGAGCTTCGAGTCGGCCGAGCGGATGAAGAAGCTGCAGCCGCTGATCAAGGAGCTGCAGCAGAAGTACAAGGCCGACAAGCTCATGCTGAGTCAGAAGCAGATGGAGCTGTTCAAGCAGCACCACGTCAGCCCGCTCGGCGGCTGCCTGCCGATGCTGCTGCAGATGCCGATCTGGATCGCGCTCTACCGCACGCTCTACTCCGCGGTCGAGCTCTATCAGCAGCCTTTCATCGCCGGCTGGATCGACAACCTGGCGATCAGGGACCCGACCTACGTGATGCCGATCGCGGTCGGCGTGGTGATGGTCGTCCAGCAGTTGCTGACGCCGACGCCGGCCGATCAGCCGGCCATGAAGTACATGATGTGGTCGATGCCGATCGTGTTCACGCTGTTCATGCTGTCGCTGCCTTCGGGGCTGGCGCTGTATATCTTCGTGAACAGTCTGCTCAGCATCGCCCAGCAGTTCTACATCAGGCGCAAATTCGCGGCCAAGCCCTAGACCCTCAGCTCACTTCAGTCGATCCCGTGCGGCAGGGGGCCGGCGGACGGCTTTTTTCTGAGCCTGCAAAGATAAAAAGACTTACGCCGATCAGCAGGCCCCTGCCGAAAATTGGCTCAATTCGAGCGAGCTGCGGGTGTAGATCGTCCGGGCTACGATGGACGGCGGCGGCGCAGTCGTATGTTGACCAATCCCCGACCACTGTATATGACGGGAGGTGAGCTGCAGCGGCGATATCGTCCGGCAGCGAGCCCCGGGCTGCACGGGGATAAGCTTGAGCCCCGGGGTGGCATCCGTTGCTGGCACCGAGCCAGCGGATGGTGTCCGGCGCACCCGTTCCCCAGGAGCATATCGGGATGAGCGATTCTCAAGACACCGGTTTTCCTATCGAGCGACGCGAAGACTATGAAGAGGATGCGGACGACAACGTCGGCAATCTCAAGGCCTCCGAAGCCGATAACGAGCTCGATGACGACATCGGCAACCGGGCGAGCTCCGACGACAGCTCCCGCGTCGCCGATGACATCGGCAACCGCGGCGGCGGCCAGGCCGAGCGCCCGTATCGCAGTGGTGGACAACGCGGGCGACGCCGGGGGCGGCACCGCGGCGGTTACGGCGAGGGGCGCGGCCCGGCGCGCGTCCGCGACGATCGCGAGGACGACGAGCCGGTGCGTTACGTGCTCAAGAGCCCACCCGAGGACAAGCGGTCGGCCGCCGAAAGCGTGTGCACCGAGATCGTGCGGCTGTGCAAGCGCGAGGCCGAGGTCAAGGCCGACCTGGTAGACGAGAACGGCCAGCCCAAAGTCGTGGTCGTCGTCTCCGAGAAAGGATCCGACAGCCCTCTCTTCACGCGCAACTCCGCCGCGCTGTCGGCGCTCAATTTCCTGACCAACAAGATAGTCAACCGGTTCCCGGACGACCGTATCCGGCTGGTGGTGCACGTGCAGTCTAGCGGCGGCCAGCAGCCCGGGCAGCAGCCGCGCGAGCCGCGCCCGCAGCGCGAGCCACGCGAGCCACGCCCACCCCGCGAGCCGCGCCCGGCGCGCGAGTCGCGTCCCGAGGACGCCGCGACCGAGGCGATGGCGCGTCAGCTCGCCGGCCACGCGGTGCGCATGAAGCGCGCGCTGTCGGTGGCGCCGGTACGGCCCGAGGTACGCCGCATCGTCCACCTCACGCTGGAGTCCGATCCCGAGGTGACCACCATGAGCGAGGGCGAGGGCACATTTCGCAAGCTGCTGATCGTGCCGCGCAGCATGACCGGCGCCTCCGAACATCCGCCTGTCGACACCGACCCCGAGCCGGCTGGAGGCAACCCATGAAGCGCTGGCATCTTGCGAGCGCGATCGCGGGCGCCGTGTTCGGCGCCGTCGTCGCTGCCGCTGCGGTCGCGCTGGCGCAGGCGCCGGCGGCGGCCCCGGCCTTGATCCCACCCTGCACCGCGCCGGCCGTGGTGCAGGATATCGGAGACGACACCTTCATCTCGCTCAAGGACCACGGCGATTCGCAGACCGTGATCGTCTACAAGGTCGATGACAAGGGCATGGCGAGGCTGACGCACAAGGCCAAGTTTTTCTACTAAGGCGAGGCTACCGTGGAGATCGCGCTCGATTTTGCCCGCATGCTGCTCGAGGGCGACCAGCTCGCCCGCACCGATCGCCTCGACGAGGCGACGGTCATCTACCAGCACATCCTGGCGCTCGGCGGCATCGATCGCTACGAGCGCGCGCTGGCCGAGACCCGCCTCGAGCGCGTGCGCAGCGAGCAGACCGAGCGCGCGCAGCCGAGCATCCAGGCCATCGAGCGCGAGCCGGAGCCGGTGGTGCCGACCGCCGAGGCGCGCGCCGAGGCGCTGGTCAACCGGGGCGACCTGGCGGCCGCCATCGCGCTTTACGACGAGATCGCTGCGGCCGATCCAGGCAACGCGCTGGTGCGCGAGCGCGTCGTCGAGCTCCGCGCGCTGCAACGAGAGCGCGCCGCCGAGCGGCAGGCCGAGGTGGCCGCCTCCCCGCCGGCCGCAGACATGTCGGCGGTTGCCGAGCAGGCCGCACAGTCCGTGCGCGCCGCCGTGGTGGAGCTCGGCATCGGCGCAACCGACTGGCGACAGGGCCTGCCAGACGATCCCGTGATCCTGCTGCAGACGCTGCTCGAGCGCATCCAGGCCAATCGCCGCGCCCCGGCCTGAGCTCGGTGCCGAACGGCCTTTCAAGAGCGCGTCGAAGGGAACGCCCCGCGGCGCGCGCGGAGGGCCGCCTGCACGGCGTCGTCCTCCCCGCGCGGGCGCAGGTCGGCGACCTGATCCCGCTCGAGGTCGCGGGCCGCAAGACTCTGGCGCTGGTCGAGCGAGCCGACGTCGCCGCCTGGGACCTAGGTGAGCCGGCCGGAGAGGACCTCGACCAGATCTTCGCGCGGCGCGTCACTGCCGCGATCGAGCGGCGCCGGCGGGTGTTACCCCCAGACCTGACGGTCTACCGCGCCGTGCACGACGCCGGCGATGCTCTCCCCGGAATCGCCGTCGACGTCTACGGCGCGGTCGCGATCTGCCAGTGCTACGGCCGCGCCTTTCGGCGCCACGCCGATTCCCTGGCCCGCGCGCTGCGCGCGTATTTTGGAGCCGTGCGCGTGGTCGAGCGCGGCCCGCGCGGGCGCTCCGGCTCCCTCGATCGCTGGTACGGCGACCCGATCCGCGAACAGATCGTAAACGAGCTCGGCCTGCGCTTTCGCGTCCGTTTCGACGAGAACAAGCTCGGCAGCGGCCTGTACGCCGACCAACGGCCTCAGCGCTGCGAACTGCGCGCTCGCGCCGCCGGGCAGCGCACGCTCAACCTGTTTGGCTACGCCGGCGGCTTCACCGTGGCCGCCGCCGTCGGCGGTGCTTTGCAGGTCGACCATGTAGATAGCAGCCGCTCGTGCCTGCGCTGGGCGTCCGATAACTTGGCTCTCAACGATCTCGACCCGCGGCGGCACCGCTTCATCGAAGAGGACGCGCGGGCCTTCGCGCGCCGGGCGCGGCGCCGCGGCGAGCGCTACGGCATCGTCGTCGTCGATCCCCCTACCTTTGCTCTCGGCGCCACGCCGTTCCGGGTGGCGCGAGATCTCGGCCCGTTGCTCGCGGACTGCTGCGCCCTGCTCGCCGATCGCGGGCTGCTGCTGGTCAGCTCCAATGCTCGAGGTCTGAACTGGCAGCGGCTGGCGGCCATCGCTCGCGACGCCGCCCGCGCCAGCGGCCGCCCGGCCGCGATCACCGCCGCCACCGGGCAGGGCGACGACTATCCATACCTCGACCCGGCCGGCGCTCTGCACCACCTCAAGGCGCTGTGGCTGAGGATGGTCGAGGGCTAGCCGGCAGCGGATCAGCTCTGCAGGTTGGACTTCGAGCCCACGGTCGCTGCGACCTCCTCGGCCACCTGCTGCGTCTCGGCGACCGCGGCGGGCTGGGAGGTGGCGGCGGGTATGGCCGGAGCCGCGGCCAGCCCCATCTTGGCCTTGAGCGCGGCCAGCGCGTCGTCGGCCTCGACCGTCTCGAGCGCCGCGAACTTGTCCTTGAGCTGATCGCCCGAGAACTCGGAGGCCATCTCGTAGGTCGCCTTGGCCTCGGCCTCCATCTTGTCGATCTTCTCCTCCATGCGCGACATGGTGTCGAAGGCGGCGTTTTCGCTCATGCCGGACATGGTGCTGGCGATCGTCTTCTGCGCCTCGGCCCGCTTGGCACGCGCGATCAGCAGGTTCTTCTTGCGCTTGGCGTCCTCGATCTTGCCGCTCAACGACTGCAGCGCCGATTTGAGCTGTTCGACCGCCGCCTTCTGTCCCTGCCACTGCTCCTGGAAGCCGCGCGTCAGCTTGTCGTGCTCCTGCTTGCGCATCAGCGCTTCCTTGGCCAGCTCGTCGTTGCCGGCCTTGACAGCGAGCATCGCCTTGCGCTCCCACTCGTCGGACTGCGCCTTCTCGTTCTCGAGTTGCTTGGCCAACCGCTTTTCATCGGCGATCGCCAGCGCCACCTGCTTCTTGGCCTCGATGAGCTGCTGCTGCATCTCGATCAGGCTCTGGTTGAGCATCTTCTCGGGGTCTTCGGCCTCGGCGATCATGGCGTTGACGTTGGATTTCAAGAGCGTGCCGATGCGATTGAAGATGGCCATCGTGGACTCCCCGGCGCGCGCGGGCGCATAGCGCGCCCGGCGGCCAGAGGTCATCAAAAGTGAGAGAGGCCCACCCTGTCAAGCTGCGGGCGCGGTGGCCCGCGATCGCGGTTGCCGGCCGCTGCCCGGCGCGGGATAAAGGTCACCGATGACGACGGTGCAGCCCGAGCTTGTCGACGCCTGGTCGCAGGCGGCGGCGATCATATTCGATTTCGACGGCGTGCTCGCCGACAGCGAGCCGTCCTACTACCAAACCTACGGCGAGGTTTTTGCGCGTCACGGTCATCACATCCCGCCCGACGAGTACTGGGAGTACTGGACCTCCAAGGGCGAGGGCGCGGCCGGCCAGATCCGGCGCCACGGCCTGGTCGGTATCGACCCGATCGCCGTCGACGCTGCCCAGATCGCCCGCTACCGGCAGCTCTGCCTGCAGGGTCGGGTGCCGCTGTTCGCCGGGGCTGCGCCGCTGCTGCAGCGCCTGCTCGCCGGCCGCGAGGGCGGCTGCCGGCCGACCGCCATCGCCTCCAACTCGCCGCCCGATCTGGTCGCAGCGATCCTGCGCGCCGGCGGCGCGCCGGTGCCGCCCGTCGTCGGCGGCCCGGGCCTTCGGCTCAAACCGGCACCAGACATCTTTCTCGCCGCGGCGCGACGGCTCGAGGTCGAGCCACGGCGCGCGCTGGTGATCGAGGATTCAGAAAAGGGCATTCGCGCGGCGCGCACCGCCGGCATGGCGGTGGTGCTGGTGCGGCGGCCGCTCAACCAGCGCTTCGCGCTCGACGCCGATTTCGAGATCCGTGGTTTACAGCCGTTGCTCGAGCTCATGGACCGGCTCGCGTGAGCGCCGCACCCTTCAGGTCGGCCATTGCTCGGCGCCTGGCAAATCACTACTGTCTGGCAGGAAAGGAGCGGCGATGACCGATCAGGGCAAGCGGCTCACGGCCACGGTCTGCGGCTCGGGTTGAGCCTCCAAGCTGGGGCCAGGGGACCTGGCCCGCGCCCTCGACGGGCTGGACTTCTTCTGCCCGCCCGAGGTGCTGGTCGGCCTCAAGGTCGCCGACGACGCCGGGGTCTACCGGCTGAGCGACGACCTGGCGCTGGTGCAGACCGTCGATTTCTTCACGCCGATCGTCGACGATCCGTACACCTTTGGCCGGATCGCCGCTGTCAACGCGCTGTCCGACGTGTTCGCCATGGGCGGCACGCCGCTGTGCGCGATGAACATCGTGTGTTTTCCCAACGACGCGCTGGGGATGGATGTGCTGCGCGAGACGCTGCGCGGCGGTCTGGACGTCTGCGCCGCGGCCGGCGTCGCGGTGGTCGGCGGCCACTCGGTGATCGACCTCGAGTTCAAGTACGGCCTCGCCGTCACCGGCCGCGTCGATCCGGCGCACATCTGGACCAAGACCGGGGCCCGGGCCGGCGATCGCCTGATCCTGACCAAGCCGCTCGGCACCGGTGCCATCTCGACCGCGATCAAGGCCGGGCTCGCCGCCCCCGACCAGGTGGCGGCGGCGATCGCCTCGATGCTCGAGCTCAACCGAGCGGCGGCCGAGATGCTGCAGCGCCATCCGGTCACCGCCGCCACCGACGTCACCGGTTTTGGCCTGATCGGCCATGCGGTCGAGATGGTCGAGGGAACGGAGATCGGATTCGAGATCGAGATCGGCGCGGTGCCGCTGCTGCCGGGCGCGCTCGAGCAGGCGGCGATCGGGTTGCTGCCGGGCGGGCTTGTCCGCAATCGCGATTTTTGCGCCGCGCTGGTCGACATCGACCCCGGTCTGGCGCCCCTCCGGGTCGACCTGCTCTTCGACCCGCAGACGTCGGGCGGACTGCTGGCCGCGGTCCCGGCCGCCCACTGCGCCTCTGCGCTGGCCGCATTGCACGCCGCGGGCGTGGCACACGCGGCCGCCATCGGAGAGGTGATCGCTGCCCATCCCGGGCGCATCCGCCTGCGCTAGGCGCCCGTCGGCCGCCCCACCGGGATCAGATAGAGAGCCGAGCTGACGCGACGATCGATACCGAGCGCGCGCTCGACCTCGTCCTCGACGAAGGCACCGACCGGGCACGCGCCGAGACCGAGCGAGATCGCCGCCAGCAACAGATTCTGCGCCGCGTGACCCGCCTCCATCGCGATGTAGCGCGCGGCTCGGTCGCCATACCGTTTGCCGATGAACGCCGGCACGGCGGCGATGACAAAGGTGACCGCGGCCTCGACCAGACAGCTCTGACCGAGCCCGGCGCTGGATAGCCGCCGCTGCAGGTCGCCGGGCGCGACCAGCTCGAGCGCGTGCTCGAGCGGCAGATAGAGATGGCCACCGGCCTCGACGCCATCGACCCTCCGGGCGACCGCGTACAGCGCCAGCGGGTGTGTGGCGCCGGCCGAGGGCGCCGTGCGCAGCGGGCGACCCGCCACCGCGCCGGTCACACCCTGCGTCGCGAAGCAGAGCTCGCCGAGTTGCTCGAGGGTGAGCGCGCGATCGGAAAACGAGCGCACCGATCGCCGCCGCCGGATCAACTCCTCGAACGGCGGCCCGCGATGAACAGGGGGCTGAAGCCTCAACATGAAGCGCTCCGCGATCCGCCGCCGCGCCGATTCCGCGGCCAGGGCGCCGATCGAGCATATACTCAACCTGCCGGCGCGCGGCAGCGCGAAACCGCGACCGCCGCGACGGCCGTGCAACCTGTTTTTGGGTTTCACGCTCGCGTCGGGTGTGCGATCGTCGAAGACCCGTTCCAAGGAGGATTGCGATGGCGAGCGAGAACATCGTGGATCGGTTCCTGCGCTACGTCCGCATCGATACCCAGTCCGACGAGGACAGCACCAGCTCACCCAGCAGCGCCAAGCAGCTCGACCTGGCCAAGGTGCTGGTCGAGGAGCTGCGGGCGCTCGGGCTGAGCGACGTGGCGCTCAGCGAGCACGGGGTGGTGACGGCCACCCTGCCCGCCAACCTGCCGGCCGACCAGGCGGCCAAGGTGCCGGTGGTCGGCCTGCTCGCCCACCTCGACACGTCGCCGGCCGTCAGCGGCGCCAACGTCAAGCCCCAGATCATCGTCTACGGCGGCGGCGACATCGCGCTGCCCGGCGAAGCGAGCACTGTCATCCGCGCCGCCGAGTGTCCCGAGCTGGCCAAGTACAAGGGCCAGAAGATCATCACCAGCGACGGCACGACGCTGCTCGGCGCCGACGACAAGGCCGGCGTGGCGGCGGTGATGCACGCGCTCTCGGTGTTCCAGGCCGAGCCGTCGATCAAGCACGGCAAGCTGCGCATCGGCTTCACGCCCGACGAGGAGGTCGGCCGTGGCACCGAGCACCTCGACCCCAAGGCGTTTGGCGCCGACCTCGCCTATACGATCGACGGCGGGGATGCCGGCGAAGTCGAGAACGAGACCTTCTGCGCCGACGCCGCCACCGTCGTCATCCAGGGCCACAACCAGCACCCCGGCTACGCCAAGAACATCATGATCAACGCGGTGCGCATCGCCGCCGACTTCATCGCACGCCTGCCGCGCCACCGGGCGCCCGAGACCACCGAAAAGCGCGAGTGCTACCTGCACCCGGACTCGATCACCGGCAGCGTCGAACAGACCACCATCAAAATGATCGTGCGCGCCTTCACGCTCGAGGAGCTGCAGGCCCTCGAGCGCACGCTGGAGGAGATCCGACAAGAGGTGCTGCTGCTCCATCCCAAGGCCAAGATCGAGATCAAGATCACCGAGCAGTACCGCAACATGCGCTACCAGCTCGAACAGAAGCCCTCGGTGGTGGAGCACGCGATGGAGGCGGTGCGCCGCGTCGGGCTGACGCCGCGCCTGGCTTCGATCCGGGGCGGCACCGATGGCGCCCGACTGACCGAGCAGGGGCTGCCCACGCCCAACCTGTTCGCCGGCGGCGTCAACTTCCACAGCAAGAAGGAGTGGATCGCGGTCGAGGCCCTCGAGGCTGCAAGCCGCACCGTGGTCGAGCTGGTCAAGCTGTGGGTGGAG
>JAFGSX010000132.1 GCA_016934455.1 Deltaproteobacteria bacterium | reverse complement strand
TGACCCCGACCATATTCCGCCACGACGCAAGCATCGGTGGCTATAGGACAGATCTATGCTTGACTTCTTCTTTTATAGAAGTCCCTGCAGAGGGACGACAAAAAGACTTCCGCCGATCAGCGGGGACCCGCCAAAAATAGGCTCAATCAAAGTGAGCAGCGCAATCAGACGGCGACGGTCTATTAAGGGCGCTCGTTGGCGACCCCGGCGAACAGCGTCTCGTCGTAGCGCTGCACGAGCTGGCGCGCGATCTCGATAACCTCGATCTGGCGGCGCAGGAGCTTTTCGAGCGCCAGCCGATCGGTGGGATCGGTGGCTGCGGCATGGGCCGCGGCGAGCGCGCTGGCAAACTGCAGCAGGCGCGCTCCGATGCCCAGCTCGCGGCTTCCCTCGAGATACGAGTAGGCCCGGTAAGTCTTGCCGGTCCAGGGATCGGTGAAGTCGACGCTGGGCAGCGCGCAAGTGAACTCGTCGCCGCTGCCGACCGGGACAATGCGCGCGTACTCCAGCATGGTCCGGTCGGCATAGGCCGCGAACATCAAACCAAAACCGTAGATGAGGATCCGGATGCGCAGGTTGTAGCCGATCGCGGGGTCGACGGCGGTGCCCGGAGCTGTGCTGTCGAGATCGAGAAAATCGCGGTAGTGCACGCCGTTCGCGTCCGCTCTCGGCCCGACGTCTCGCCAGTCACCCGCGACCAGACCGCCGATGAGATCGATGAGCTGCTTGGGGTAGGTGCGGTAAAAACTGGGCATCCACAGGACGGGGTCTTCCCAGGTCTCGCGGCCAGGGAAGTAAAAGAAGGACGGGTCGAGCAGGGTCTCGAGCGCGAGCTCCTTGTCGACCGCGCTGCCGACGTGCGTCAGCACCATCCCGTGCGGCGTGTCCTTGGTGTTGCTCTTGTAGTAGCGACCCGATCCGAGCGGGATCTCCAGGTCCACGTGCTGTGGAGGTGGATCGGCGTGGGCGACCGGATAGAAGCACGGCGTGAGGGTGGTGGCACCGACCGGAAACGCCGTGAGCTCGTGCGGTCCAGCCTCGGGTGTCGTCAACAGCCGGCCCAAAAAGTTGAACGACAGCGCGACCGCCTTTTCCATGGGCAAGTAGATCTTGTCGCTGGCAAATACTCCCGGTTCGATCAGATCCCATTCCCAATGAAAATGGGTCTGGTAGGCCTGCAGTATTTTAAAGGTATAGAAAACCCGTGACCACATGGCCTGGATGTAAGTCTGCAGGTTGTAGTTGAGGCGGGCCCGGCGGAAGCTGTGAACCGGATAATTGGACTCGAAGAAGTTGATCAAATAAGAGACGATTTCATAGGGATCCGCGCCCATGTCGTATTGCGAGCAGACCGGGTAGACCCCCAGCATCTCGTCCTCGCAAAACAGGTATGGCACCCTGATGCGACCGTCCGCGTCGGACACATCGAGCCCCCAGCCATAGTGGTCCTGCAGGTGCGAGAGCGGCACGAAGCGCCGCTTGCTGATGTCTCCGAACATGCTGCGCTGCGACGAGTAGTGAAAACCGTCGTGGTGGTGTCCGATGGTCGAGGTCGCGTCCGGCACGTTTATGATCGGCACCAGAGCCAGAGGGCGGTAATTGTAGAGCGCCTTCCAACGCTCCTCGTTGCCGGCGACCGTGACGCCGTTGTCGACCTCGAACATCTCGACCAGGTCGCCGTAGAGAGCCTTGATCAAGGCCACATCGTAATAGCCGATACCGAGTCGCGAGGCATTGGCCGAGGGCAGATAATCCATGACCGACGAATAGGTGTACTCCCAGATGCGGCCAGTCTGCTCGGCCGCAGTCAACGGGTCGTCGTAGCGCGGACCGACGTGGCCGTCGTCGCGCAGATCCCAGTACTGCGGAAAATAGTTGAGCGCGTCGTACGAGGCCATGAAGTTGTGCCTGAACCCGAAGCCGTGGCCGAGCTCGTGCACGATGGTGGCAAAGGCGAAGCGGCTGCGGATCTCCTGGTAGATGACATCGGGCTCGGCGCCGCCGAGTGTGTCGATCAGCTCCTCCAGGTTGACGTCGAAGGGAACGTCGAGGTCGATGCCCACCTCTGCGAGCCGGCCGGCGAGCGCGCCACGGGCGTCCGCGGCCTCGCGAAAGGCGTGCTGCAGCGGAGAGGCGCGATGCAGAGCAGCCGGGTCACCGACGTTCTGGGCGTCGGCGATCCCCTGCAGCAGCAGCGACTCGGAGTCGATGGCCAGGGGTTCGAGGGTAGTGCCGACGATCGGCGCCAGGGCCTCATCACGGGACAGGATCGAGCTCGACCACGAGGCGTACGACGCCATGCCCGCCGTCGACGCGGAGCTGTTCGGAAGCATTGCACCGGCGCGCCGGGGTGCGGCCGCGAACGGCGTCGGGATTGTGGACACCCCCGGATAGTTGCGGATGCTCCAGAACGGGTTTGCGCTCTCGCCGAGCTGATCGAGCCAGTCATCGAGATAGTCGCCGTTGACAAAGTCGTCTAGCTCGATGCGGCCGGTGACAAACAGTATCAGGTCGCGCGCGTCTGCTGCGGTGCGGTCGATGTCATTGCCAAAGATCTGGATGTGGGCGTTGACGATCTCGCTGGTCAAGATGTCCGGAGACCACCAGGTCGTGCCGACCATGGTGTAGGGCTTGGGAGCGGTGATCCAGGCCAGCAGGTTGTAGCGCATGTCGCCCAGCCGCACCGAGGTTCCGGGCTCGCCGCAGACGCCGGGGTCTCCCGCCGCGACCGGGTTGTTGGGGCACAGGTAGACCACGCGCTCGGGCTCGTACTCGTCCCGATCGCAGGCGGCGAGGTCGCCCTCGCCCGCGTCCACGCACTCCCACTGCCGCAGCTCGCGCACCATCGTGCGAAAGGGGACATCCCACTGATCGATCGCGCGCTGCGTCTCGTCCACCAGCTCGACCGGGAAATCGCCGTTGACATAGTAGACGATGGGACGCAGCACGCGATCGCGATATGGTATCGGATTGCCCTGCTCGTCGCGGACCCGCTGCCAGATGTTAAAGCGGGTGGCCAGGAGATCGAGCCCGTACTCGGTCAGACCGTATTGGTTGTCGATGACGTAGCGGCCAGTTCGCCACACCGAGTTCCACATCCGCTTGCCGATCGCGCTCTGGTCGAGGCGCAAGGGCAGGTAGTCGTGGTCGGACGGGATGCGTCGAAACGCAGTGCGAAAGGCGATGTCCGCGGGTGCGCAGTCATAGATGTCGATGGCGCCCCACCTCCAGGACAGACAGTAGTCCTGCTGGAGGCGTCCTTCCGGGTCTATCTGCTCAGTCGGCGACACCGTGACGTGGGTGGTAAAGTCAAAATAGTCTTCTGCGAAGACCGGGCGCTCGGGATCATCGGGTTTGGAGATCGTGTAACGAGGGCCGGTCAGCGCGACCGTGTTGAGAACAAAGCGGTAGGTTCCGCTCGACTCCTGGCTCCAGTCCACCTGCATCCACTGCCGATCGTACCAGGGCCGCTTGGGCGCCTCGACGATCTGCCCGTCGATGACGTCGAAGTGGCGCAGGATGGGGTAGATGGCGACCGGCGCCCGATAGCCGTCGAGACCGACGGTGTCCGGATCGGCGCCCACCGCCAGCGATCGCGAGCGCTCGGCGATGAGGTACTTTTCCTCGATCTTCCAGCGGATGCGATCCGCCAGGTCGCCGTCGCCGATGAAGGTGAAGGTCACGTTGTAGGGCGTATCGATGACGGTGCGCTGCATCCACCACTCGTGCTCGCTGCTGAAATACGCCTTGTTCTGCGCCCAGTAGGGCAGCGGCTCGGGAGTCCCGCCGTTGGGCTCGAAGCAGGCGCAGGCGCCGAGCGCCAGCAGCGCAACAGAGGACAGGAGCTGCGCGCGGGCGAGGTGTGCTCTCTTCATTCTAGACTCCTTGCGACAAGGCGATGGCTGCGATCTCAGTCGAGTTGGACCGCGACCAGGGTCCAGTCGTCGTCTCGCTCTATTTCCCCGCAGTAGGCCTCGACCTCCTGGATCAGCTTGCCGATCAGGTCCGGCGCCGACTCCCTGGCCAGCGCCTGCAGCGACCTGCGAAAGCGCCGGTCGCCGTACATCTCGCCGCTGCTATTCTTGCACTCGATGATGCCGTCGGTGTAAAGCAGCAGCCGGTCGCCGGCGCCGTAGCTCTTCACCTGAGCCATGTAGCGCGGAGCCTCGTCCTCGCCCAGGCGCAGCCCGGTCCCGGTCAGGGCGCCGGGCCGGCCGCCGCCCGGCGACACCAGGTAGGGCAGCCGGCTGCCGGCGTTGGCGTAGGTGAGGGTGCGCGCCTCGGGATCCACCAGGCAGGCGAAGGCCGTCGCCAGGAGGCGTCCCTGCGCCGAGCGCCGCACCACGCTCGACAGCATGGCGAGCACGTCCTCGACGGCGTGGTCGGTGCCGGTGCTCTCCAGCGTGTCCAGGCAGGAGCGGGTCACCGCGGTGATCAGGCTGGCGGCGACGCCGTGGCCGGTGACGTCGGCCACCACCAGCAAGGTGCGATCGCCGGAGTAGTTGCGATGGCCCCAGAAGTCGCCGCCGCAGTAACTGGCCGGTATGACCAGGCCGCAGAAGGCATGGCCCTTGGCCTGGACCAGGTCGCGCGGCGGCAGGATCGACTCCTGGATCTCGCGCGCCAGGATCATCTCCTTCTGCATGGCGTCGCGCTGCGCCTCGGCCAGCTTGAGCCGGGTGTTGGTCAGCTCCTCGAGCGAGTCGGCCAGCTTCTGGTTTGACTCGCGCAGCTCGATGGTCCGCTCCTTGACCTTTTGCTCGAG
>JAFGSX010000131.1 GCA_016934455.1 Deltaproteobacteria bacterium | reverse complement strand
TGGACCTGATCCAGGAGGGCAACCTCGGCCTCATCAAGGCCGTGCACCGTTTCGATCACCGCCGCGGGTTCAGGTTCTCGACCTATGCCCACTGGTGGATCCGGCAGTCCATCGAGCGCGCCATCGTCAACAAGGGGGCGCAGGTGCGGCTGCCGGTGCACGTCTTCGACACCCGCCGCCAGGTCAACCGCGCCATCCGCGAGCTGACCACGGACTACGGCCGGACGCCGACCGAGGAGGAGGTGGCGGGCTTTCTCGACATCCCGATCGAGAAGGTGGCCGAGGTGCAGGACGTGATGCTGCGCGACCCGGTCTCGATCGACGACGTCGTCGGCGATGAGGACGAGCGCAACCTGTCCGCCATGCTGACCGATCGCGACGCGCTGGCGCCGGACGAGACCGTGATCCGCGAGGACGAGGTCGAGCGCATGCGCGACCTGCTGGCTCTGCTGAGCCCGATCGAGATGGACGTCATCTGCCGGCGCTTCGGCCTGGTCGGCGACAACGACGAGACCCTCGAGGAGATCGGCCGCAAGTACCACCTGTCGCGCGAGCGGGTACGCCAGATCCAGGTGCAGGGGCTCAAGAAGATGCGCCGCTTCTGCGAGCGGCGCGAGATCCGTTCCGAATCGTAGCGCTCCGGTCCTCCCCCCAGCTTGACCCGCTGCCGGCCGCGGCATAGCGTGGCCCGGACGAGGCCGCGCGCAGACCGACCGGCTGGAGCGGCCGTTACCAGAAAGCAAGACATTGGCAAGGGGATTGCCATGAAACGCTGGATCGCGAGCTTTGGTTCGCTGGCCTGCGCTCTCGGCTGGGCAGGCGCGGCGATGGCGCAGGATGTCGGACACGGCCCCGACATCAGAGCCGTCGTGCAACTGGTCTCCGGCACCGTCATGGTGGAGACGGACGGCGAGCGGAAAGTCGCCACCGAGAAGATGGGGCTGCGAGACGGCGATCTGATAGCGGTGGCCGAGAACTCATGGGCTGTGTTGCTGCTGTGGAACGGTTACCTGGTCCGTCTGGACGAGGAGATCTCGATCGCGGTCAAGGACATTGTTCTGATCAAAGAGAAGGGCCCGCCAAAGGAAAAACCCGATGAGCAGCTTCGGAAACTGCTGAGCGAGCGGGAGTACCAGTCCAGGTGGCAGGACAAGCCAGAAAACGAGAGACTTGCGGGGTGGTTTGTCAGGCGCGCGGCCGGCGATGCCAAGCCGGTTGCCACTGCCGGCCAGGAGCAGAACAGGTCGGCAGAGCAACAGGAAGCGCGGCCCGAGCAGGCTGCTGCTGCCGCTCCTGCTCCGCTGCCGCGCGCAGAACCAAAGAAGCGGAGTGTCTGGGACTGGCTCTTCAACAAGGAAGAGGCGCCGCCCGCGCCAAGCCCCGTCGCTGCCAATGGCAATCGAGATGATGAGTTAACTAAAACCGAAAAAAAAGTAGCGACAACTTCCAGAACGCCAGCCCGGGCAAAGACTGATTTTCAGATTGAAGAAGAGTCTACCCCAAGAGTGACATCCTTAGACAGCGAGATGAAGCACAAAAAAGTCGAGCGCAGGGTGGAGCTGACGCTGCCGGAAAAGATCGCCATGGTCATCCAGAAGGACAAGAAGCTCAAGCGATGCCTCAGAGGCCAGATCGACGCGCTCGACCTGAAGCTCGATTCGGTTACGCTGCGGATCAAGGTCAGGGCGCAAAAGGTCGTGTCCGCGGGTCTGGACGGCGGGCTGCGTCTGCCACCGTGCGCGCTCAAGCAGCTCCGGATCGGGCAGTACCAGGTCGATGACGGCTGGTACCGCGTCGAGGTTTCCCTCAGATAATGATGAGTGTGCGCCATCCGCTGGCGGTCGGCGTCATCTTCGCGATCGCCGCCAGCGCGCTCTACGGACTGGACCGCCGCGGCGGCGACCGGGCGGGCGTCGGCGAGGCAGCGCTCGACCGATTCGAGCTGCCGCTGCTCGACGCCCGCTTCGAGCGGCGCGGGCCGCTGCCGGCGCGGCCGGACGTGGTGGTGGTAGTCGTCGACGACCGGACGATCGCGGCCGCGCCCAAGGTCTTCGAGCAGCGCGCCATGTGGGCGCGGCTGATCACCGCGATCCGGGAGGGCGGGGCCCGCGCGATCGGAGTCGACCTGTTCTTCCACGATCCGGAGCGTCCGCTCGACGCCCTGCTTCAAGCCGACATCCAGGCCTACGTCGAGGCGCACGCCGACCTGGCGCCCGAGTCGGACCGGGCGCTCGAGCTGCTGCGGCGCGTGCATGCCGAGACCCAGGGCGACGCACTGCTGGCCGAGGCGATCGCCGACGCCGGCAACGTGGTGCTCGCCATGGACGTGGACGCCAGCGGCGCGGGTGGCGACGTCAGCGGTCTGGCCAAGGGCAAGTACGGCCAGGTCGCGCTGGGCACCATGGCGCCCCCGCCGGCCACACGCGCCATCGCCTCGCTGCCGCTGCTCAACGCGGCGGCCAGGCGGCTCGGCTCGATCACCGTGTCCGAGGTGCGCGTGGACCGGACCATGCGCCACCTGGTCATGGCGCGGCGGCTCGGCCAGAGCGCGTTTGCGCCGATGGCCGTGCAGCTCGTGGCGCTGGCAGAGCAGGTCGATCGGTCGCGGCTGGTGTACGACGGCGCGCACAACACCGTGCGCATCGGCCCGCGCGCGGTCGCGCTCGACTCCCAGCACGGCATCCTGCTCAACTACCGCGGTCCGGCCCACACCTTTGCCACGTACTCGGCGATCGACGTGCTCGAGCACAAGCTGCCGGCCGCCGCGCTGGACGGCAAGATCGTCGTCCTCGGCCTCAGCTACTTTGGCCACGACACGGCGCGCACCGCGTTCGGCGCCTCGTTTCCGGCGGTCGAGCTGCACGCCACCGCCGTCGACAACATCCTGGGCAACGACCCGCTGCGCCGCGCGCCGTGGTGGGTCGACGCGCTGGTCTGCCTCGGCATCGGCCTGGCCATGGCGCTGCTGTTCGGATTGCGGCTGCCCGGCCTGCCGTGGTCGCAGCTCGGCGGTGCGCTGGCCGTCGTCGTCGTCTACTACGGCGCCAGCTTCTGGCTGTTCGCGCAGCGGCAGCTCTGGTTGACCTGGTTCGCGCCGCTGTGCTGCGCCGTCGTCGTGGCCAGCGCCTGCTCGATTGTCGCCTACCTGAGCGAGGGGCTGCAGCGGCGGCGGCTGCGCCGCGCGTTCTCGCACTATTTAGACGACGCGGTGATCGCGCAGCTCGTCGCCGATCCGAACCGGTTGCGGCTGGGCGGCGAGCGGCGCGAGCTGACCGTGCTGTTCAGCGACATCCGCAGCTTCACCTCGCTGTCCGAGAAGCTCGAGCCCGAGGCGCTGGTCCATTTTCTCAACGCCTACCTGACGCCGATGACAGACGCCGTGCTGCGCTGCCAGGGCTACCTCGACAAGTACGTCGGCGACGCGGTGATGGCGGTGTTCGGCGCGCCGGTCGGCAATCCGGAGCACGCCGACGCCGCCCTGCGCGCGGTGCTCGAGATGCACCGCGAGCTGGACGCCATGCGGCCGCGCTGGCTGGCCCGGGGCATCGATCTCAGGATCGGGGTCGGCGTCAACACGGGCGAGATGGTGGTCGGCAACATGGGCTCGGCGCGCCACTTCGACTACACGGTGATCGGCGACGCGGTCAACCTGGCCTCGCGGCTCGAGGGGCT
>JAFGSX010000130.1 GCA_016934455.1 Deltaproteobacteria bacterium | reverse complement strand
CGGCAGCCACGGCACGCTGGGAGCCGATGTCTCGATCGCCGGCGACGACCCGACGTGGCAGACCGCCCCGTGCATCGGCGATCGCATCGCGGCGACGACTCCCGACGGCGGCAGCGGCGTCGACGCCGGTGGCCGGCCGAGCTGCGACAGCTTGTACGGCGGGGTCAACGGTTACGAGTTGTGCCACGAGAACGCGACGACCTGCGAGTTCGCCGCCACCACCAGCAGCAGCACCTGCGGTGTGCTCTGTTTCGGGCTCGGCCAGACCTGTCTCGATGCCTTTGACAACGTCACCCCGGTCTGCGACCGCCGGGAATGGATGGGTGACACGTGCGACACAGTCCGCGGCAGCGAGATCTGCGTCTGCACGCGGTGATCGGACGGGCCGTGCTGGTTGGGTGAAGTTGGTCGGGACGCATACGAAATCCGGATGATTCGGTTCGTATTGGCCTGGGTCCCCTATCCGTTGCCGGCCTCGCGCCTGAGCTCCGGCTTGAGCACCTTGCCGGCCGCGTTGCGCGGCAGAGCCTGCCTGAAGAAGAATTCCTTGGGCTGCTTGTAGCGGCCGATGCGATCCCGGCAAAAGGCGAGCAGCTCGTCGGCCGTGAGCTGGCAGCCGCGCCGCGGCACCACGAAGGCGACCGGCACCTCGCCCCACTTGGCGTCGGGCCGTCCCACCACCGCCACCTCGGCCACGCCCGCGTGCTCCTGCAGTACCTTCTCGATCTCGGCCGGGTAGACGTTCTCGCCACCCGAGATGATCATGTCCTTCTTGCGGTCTACCAGCGTCAGGTAGCCGGCGTCGTCGACAAAACCGATGTCGCCAGAATGGAACCAGCCGCCGCGGAGCGCGCTGGCGGTCTCGTCGGGACGGTTCCAGTAGCCCCGCATCACGTTGGGGCCGCGGACGCAGACCTCGCCCGCCTGTCCCGGCGGCAGCGGATGGCCGCCGTCGTCGACGATCGCGAGGTCGACGTAGAGGCAGGCGCGGCCGGCCGTTCCGGCGTGGTCCAGGCACTCGCCCGGCCCCATGCCGGTGGCGCCGGGCGCGGTCTCGGTCAGCCCGTAACCCTGCCTGAACTCGAGGCCGCGCTGGTGGTACTTGCGGATCAGGTCCAGCGGCAGCGGCGCGCCGCCCGAGATTAGGGCCTCGATCGACGAGAAGTCGGTGCTCGCGAAGCGCGGGTGGTCGTACATCATCTGGTACACCGCGGGCACGGCGAGCAGGCCGGACACCCGCTCGCGCTCGATCGTCTCCAGCGTCTCGGCGACGTCGAACTTGGGCGGCAGCAGCACGCTGGCGCCGACGTGGATCATCGGTGTGACCGAGCCGTTGAGGCCACCGACGTGGAACAGCGGCAGCACCACCAGGGCGACGGTCTTCGGGCTGACGCCCAGCGCCCAGCCATTGACCGACTGCCAGAAGCAGTTGGCGTGCGTGAGCACCACACCCTTGGGATGACCGGTGGTGCCGGCGGTGTACATGATCAGGTGCGGGTCGTCGCCGCCGACGGCCGGATCGACGGCGTCGGCGGCCGGCGCCGCGGCCAGGAGTTCCTCGTACGGCGAGCTGCCGCCGGCGTCGGTGACGGCCAGCCGGTGCTCGATCGACGCGCACTCCCGCTGCAGAGCCAGCGCGCGCTCCTCGAAGGCGGCGTGGTGAATCAGCACCCGCGGGGCGCAGTCCGCGACGACAAACGCCTGCTCGTCCTGGCCGAGCCGCCAGTTGAGCGGCACCGCGATCAGGCCGATCGCCGAGCACGCAAAGACCGCCTCCACGTACTCGGTGCCGTTGAGCAGCAGCAACGCCACCCGGTCGCCCCTGGCCAGCCCCAGACCGCGCAGCCCATTGGCCAGCCGGTTCATGCGATCGCTCAGCTCGCGGTAGGTGAAGGCGCGGCCCAGCGACTTGACCGCCGTCTTGTCCGGATAGATCTGCGCGTTCTTGCGCACCCAGTGCCCGATGTTGACGTCGAGGTCGGCCACGGTCACCTCCGCCCGCTGTCCGTTGTTGCATGAGCAAAAGTTTACTTACTGCAACGCATCATTTGTCAAGCAAATAATCCAGCAAATTGGCCAATCAGCGGCCTTCCGCGCCGGCAATTATGCTGCATCGCAATATTTTCTTGACAACGGGCCCGGCGGCACCTAGTGCTGGAACCGACGCGCGGGCGCGGCGCCCGCCCGACCGGGGAGCGAGCCATGGATCTCAAGCAACTCAAGATCATCGTCACCGGCGCCAGCTCGGGCATGGGCGCGCATTTTGCCAGACGTCTCGCCGAGGCCGGCGCCCAGGTCGCCGCCGGCGACATCGACGCCGCCGGTCTCGAGGCCCTGCCGGCGGGCGTGCACAGACGCCGGCTCGACGTCAGCGACGAGCAGGACGGTGCCAACTTCGTGGCCTGGGCCGATCGGACCATGGGCGGGCTCAACGGCCTGATCAACAACGCCGGCATCCTGCGCGACGGCCTGCTGGTAAAAAAAGACCGGCAGAGCGGACAGATCAGAAAGCTAGCGCGCGCCGACTGGGACGCGGTCATCGCCGTCAACCTGACCGGCGCCACCCTGATGGCGCGCGAGGTGGCGGCCAGGATGCTCGAGACCGATACCCGGCCCGGTGTCATCGTCAACATCTCGTCGATCTCGCGCCACGGCAACCGCGGCCAGAGCAACTACACGGCGGCCAAGGCGGCGCTCGCCGCCAACACCCTGACCTGGGCGCGCGAGCTCGGGCCGAGCGGGATCCGAGTCGCCGCGGTGGCGCCCGGCATGGTCGAGACGCCGATGACCCGGGGCATGAACCAGAAGGCGCGCGACGCTGCGATCGAGCGCATCCCGGCCGGCCGCATCGGCCTGCCCGAGGACATCTGGCTGGCGGTCAAGTTCGCGCTCGAGTGCGACTACTTCACCTCGCGCACCGTCGACGTCGACGGCGGCCTCTCGTTCTAGCTCTTTTTGCGTTGCAACAATCGATCGCTCACTCGACCGCGCCCTGGATCAGCCAGCGCCGCCGCCGCCGATCGCGATAGAGCCATAAAATCTCGCCGCGCTCGGTCTCGGCATAATGGTAGTCGCGCACCACCTCGCGCGCCCACCAGCCGCCCGAGACGACGTACGGGCCGCGCAGTCGGACCACCGCCCCGCGCCCGGGCCGCCCCAGCATCCAGCCCTCGGGCGCCAGCCACAGCCGCGGCGGCAGCTCGACCGGCCGCGTGTTCAGCCTCCGCACCAGCGGCCGCGACCCGCTGGCCGCGAACCGAGCCAGCGCCAGGCGCGCGACCGGCGACCAGATAAAACTCGCCTCGGGCAGGTGCGCGTCGCGCACCTCGGCGCGCACCACCGCAGCCGCGCCGAGCTCGGCCCGGATCCGAGCCAGCGCCCGCTCGGCCGCCGCCAGATCGCGACCCGGCTGATCGGAAAACAGCCGGAGCTGTTCGGCCGTGGCTGCCACCGCCTCCGCCTCGAGCGCGATCTCGATGGCTCCCGCCTCCAGCCGCAGCCGGTCGAGCCACAGCCGCACCAGATCCAGCAACTGCATGGCCTCGAGCGTGGGCCGCGCCGGCTGAATCCTCTGCTCGACCGAGCGCGCCGCGGCGCGGCGATCGAGCAGCAGCCGGATCCACAGCGCGGCGAGCGCCCGACCGCCCCGCGCCAGCTCTCGCAGCAACGGGTGCAGCAGCCGCTTGATCTCGAACAGCAGCCGCGAGCTGTCGGACTCGGCCTCGTCGAGCAGGCACCGCCCGCGGATCGGCGCGGGCGGACGCGCCGGCTCGAGCGGCCGGTCGGGCTCGCCGCTCGCCAGCCGGTGCAGCAGGTGGATCTCGGGCCCGAAGCGCAACCGCAGCCCGCCTGCGGGCAACCGGATCAGGTCACCCACGGTCTGCACCCCCAGCCTGGCCAGGGCCCGCTGGATGTCGGGGGCGAGATCCAGGCGCTCGAGCTGCACCTGGCAGGCCGCAGCGTGCTCGGCCGCCGCGCTCCCGAACACCACCTGGTGGCGACAGACCCGGGCCGCGGCAAGGGTGCCAAACCGGGTCCGGCCGACCGCGATCCGCGTTACCCAGCCAGCCTGTTGCAGCGTCGACCGGATCGCGGCTGCCCAGCCCTCCAGATCGGGGTACAGCCGGCTCAGACCGCAGGCATCGAGCCAGCACACCCCGGGCAGATCCGGGCACGGCTCGACGCCTGGCGTGTGGCACCAGAGCAGGGCGGTCAGATCCGCGGCGCGGGTCTCGATCTCCGCCGCGGCGACACAGCCGGCGCGCAGATCAGGAGCCAGCGCCAGCGCCCCGACATAGCGCATGCCAGCCGCCACCCCGGCGCGCCGGGCCTGCTGGTTGCGCCAGACAACAAGGCCGGTCGGGCGGTCCTCGCTGACCACGGCCACCGGATGCGATCGCCATTCCGGGTGGCAGCGCAGCAGGATCTGCAGCGGCAGCGCCGGCACCAGCGCGCACGCCAGATCCGGCTCGCCCCGAGCTGGCGCCGGAGATTGTTGAGTCGATGGCCTGGAGGAGCTGTTCACCGGGCCACAATAACAGACATTTGTCTGCCATGCAAGACCGCGGCAGCAGGTCTTGACCCGCTATCCGGGTTTGACCGGATCTATTCGCTTGATCCCGGTACTGCGTCGGGGTCTGAAAAAAAGCAGCAAAAACATGAGCGCCCCGGCGATAATGGCACCGACAAGCCGGTATCTCGACAGCCACCAGAAGGTCGCTGCCATCGCTCCAACGAGAAGCGTCAGCTTTGCCAGCAGCAGCATCACCTGGCCCAGGCTCCGGATCTGCCTTGGCAGGTAGGGCTCAGCGCAGGTGGCGCACCAGGGTCTGCCGGAGATCCGGTAATAGGTGGAGCGGGGCGCGATCGGGGTGCCGCACTGCCAGCAACTCAGAGCAGGCGCAGCCATCGCGCTCGCGGGCTGGTCCTGATGAAATGCCGCGTGCGGCGTGTAGAGCGGAAGCTCGGGTGCGATGTCGGCCGCGTCCGGCGCGGCATCCGGCTCGGGATAGTCTACCGGCAGGCTCGAAGCCGAAAACGGGGTGACCGGGACCACCGATGGATTTGGGATAAACTGGCCAGCCGGAGATCCGGGGGAGCCACCTGCCAGCTCCAGCGCGATCGCCGGTGCTGACGGCGGTGCAGGCTCTGGCACCGGGGCCGCGTCAAGTGGCCCGAAGACCGACCGCGTATCCGTGGACGAGAGCGCCGGCGCCAGCGGCGCTGCCGCGGCCGGCATTCGCCCGGATGGGGTGGTCGACGCCAGGGCATAAGGCCGCTGCGTCCCGGTTTTCGGATCGTCGACCGCCCACGGGTCCCGGGGCAGCTCCTCTTGCGACGCCGGCCCGATCGTCTCGGCCAGCCAGGACGGCACCGGCCGCTGTCGGCGATCGACCGGCTGGGTCGGCTGATCGAAGACGTCGCTTGTGCTGGAGGTGGGCAACTCGAGAGTTGTCTCCAGCTCGCGCGGAGCCGGTCTGGCCTCGATCGGCTCCGTGGTCAAAGTTCTGCCGGCGATCGCGCGCGCATCGAGATCGGGCACGGTGTCCGGGGCCTGACCGTCCTCGCCAAACCACGGCGGCAGCGTCACTGGCGCTGCGACCACGGCCGCGGCGCGATGCGTCGGCGGCCCGGATAGCGGTTGCTCCAGAAGTTGGCCGCGGTCTAGATCGGGGACGGTCGCCGCCGCGGACAGCCCGTCATCCAGCGCGCATCCGCAGTTCGCGCAGTAGCTCGCCCCACCATCCGCCACCACCGCATGGCAGACCGGGCAGAGCGTCGACATGCCCATCCTCCCCTGACTGGCCGCACCTGGCGGGCGTCGCCGCGGTCAGACCCGCTCCCTTCTGCCCTCGGGCATTCGCAGCCAGCCCCGGGTCAGGTGGCCGATTGCGTTTTACCAGAAGGAGGGCGATCGCGCTACTTGGCCAGCTCGTTCATCTTGGCCAGCAGTTCCTGCTCCTGTTTGGCCGCGTACTTCATCTGCAGCAGGAACAACACCTCTTCAAAGCTGAACGGCTTTTGCCAGCCCATGTCCTTGGCCAGCGCGGAGAGCATGGGATCGCGATCGACGTCGACGGTGCCGCCGCTGCCTGCCTGCGCCCGCGCCTGCTGCGCAAGCTGCAGCAACTGCGCCGTGCGCGCCTCGGCCGGGACGCGGCCCCAGTCCGCGGGCCCGCCGCCGACGCGCTGCAGCAGGTTGAGCAGGCCGAGCTTCTTGGGCGCCACCTGGTGCTCGCCGCCCTGCGCGAAGTTCTGCACCGCCTGCTGCTGGGCCGCCAGCCCGGTGCGCTGCGCCACCTGCTGCTCGGTCAGCGGCGCGTTCACGGAACCGGCCTGAGCTGCCGCGCTCCCGGTCGCCTGCGGCGCATTGACGGGAACACCGATCGGAAAAACCGGTGCTTGCCCGATCCGATTCGCCATGCCGACCTCGCTCATACCAATAACGTTCGCTGCTCGCCGGCAACAATAGCATTATCGTCCGCGCCAGGTTTTTGGCGCTTGCTCCCGACCGCGCGCTGATTCGTTCAGCCTGCCGCGCGGTCGCCGGCGGGCGGAACAGCGGCGAGATCGCCGTGCCCGGCGCGCCGGTCGAGCTCGGCCAGCCAGCAGTTGACCCGGCGGTTGCACTCCTGGACCGCGGCGTCGCGGTCGAACTGGGCCGGAGAAAAGGGCTGGCCCACGCCCACCCAGCAGCGGGAGAACGGCTTGGGAAGCTGGTAGCGACACCAGTTGTCCAGCTCCCAGGCGCGCTCGGCGCTGGCCAGCAGCGGCACGATCGGGTAGCCGAGCTTCTGCGCCAGAAAAACGATGCCGGGCTTGGCCTGGTGGATCGGCCCGCGCGGCCCGTCCAGCGCGAAGGCGGCGGAGCGGCCCGCCTCGAGCTCCTGCTTCACCTCGAGCAGGGCCTGCGCGCCGCGGCGCTTGCTCGACCCTCGCACCACGACATAGCCGAAGCGCCTTAGGATCTTGGCCTGGATGGCGCCCATCCAGCTTATGTCGGTCATGATGGCGGGGTGCACCCAGCCAAAGCTCGGGACCAGCAAGAACTGCCGACCGTGCCAGAAGCCGTAGCAGACCCGATCGCGCTGCTCGCGATCGAAATCCGGGTGGTAGACGTATTCCACCCGCAGGGTCTTGAAGTAGAGCCAGATGAAGAGCCACAGCCCGCAGGCGATCAGCCCGGTGACGAAGCTCGAGTAGGTGACGCGGCGCCGGAGCTGGCGCAGCCGCTCGCGGCGCGAGGGCCGGGCCAGCGGCGGGCTCCGATCGGCGGCCGGCTCGCTCATGCCGCGGGCCGACCTTCGGCCACCGGTCGCAGCTCGACGATCAGGTAGCGGGCGTGCTGGGCGAAGTAGTCGCCGCTGAGAATGGTGGGCACCCGCTGGTGGGCATCGGCCAGCAGCGCGTCGATCTTCTTCTGGAACAGCGCCCGCGCCAGCTTGAGCGGCAGCTTCTTGAGCTTCTTCTTGTCGATCGAGTGCATGGCCGCGCCGTACAGGGTGTCGACGATCGGCACCACGAACTGCGCGTACACCGACGCCGCCAGATCCAGCGTCGGCACGATGTTGCCGGTGATGTCCTCGACCAGCCGGCACTCGAAGCCGTGGCTCCGGGTCGCCGCCACCACGTCGTCCCAGACGTGGAACGACTTGTACTCGCGGTTGCGATCCTGCCGGAAGATGTCGGCGATCAGCACCCGGCCGTCCGCTGTCAGGTAGCGGCGGCACTGCTCCAGGCAGCGCTCGAGCGCGATGTAGCCAAAGCTCTCCAGCATCAGGATCAACTGGTAGCGGCCGTCGACGTCGAGGTCCTCGAAGGTGGTGTTGTGGAAGACGATCGAGCGGCCGAACTTTTTCTCGATGATCTCCTTCTGCAGGATGTCCGGGGACAGGCACTGCACCGGCAAGCCCTGGCGCTGCAGCCGGGCCGTGGTGTGACCGGTGCCGCACCCCACCTCGAGGATGGAGCTCGTCGCTTCCGGGATCAGGCCGACCATCCGGTCCTCGTACGCGAGCTGGGCCGCCGGCAGGTCGGCCCATGCCAGCGGCTGGCCAGGCGCCGAGTAGCCGAGGTGCAGCATGTCGGACTTGACCGTGTCGAGGAACAGCTTGAGCAGGAAATCGCGCTTGAGCGCCATCGGCGGTCTCCCTGGCGGCACAATCTAGCGGTCGCCGGCGCCGCGCGGCAACCGAAAGCGCAGATAGCCGCCGGCGGTCCAGACCGCGGTGAAGATCAAAAACGGCACGAACAGCAGGTGAAAGACGCGGTTGTCGACGTGAACAACCGGCCGCAGGTTGCCCAGGATCACCGCCTGAAAGCTGCCCACCAGCGCCCCCGTCAGGACGGCGCCGAACCACCACGTCCAGTCGCGCAGGAATCGCAGGGTCCGCTCCCGGCGCTCAGGGGCCAGCCAGTACTCCCTGTGGGGCAGGTTCAGGGACCGCGCCGGCGTCGCGCGCAGCGCGAACGGGATCGCGATCCAGAGCAGCGCGCTGCCGACCAGGAGCGCGCCGTACACCAGCCAGAAGCAGGACCGCGTCGACCAGCCGTTGGGGCTGCCGTCGCCGCCGAAGTGGACCGCCACCCGCTCCGGCAGCCTGGATCCGTAACAGACGAGCTGCAGCAGCGCCGCGACGTAGAGCGCGATCAGCACCACCAGCGGCGTCGCCACCCGGTTCGAGGTCGTCACCACAAAAAGCGGATCTCCTCGCCTAGGAGGTGCAGAGTACAGGCTGCAGCTACCGTCGGCGCGACACCATTTTCTAGAGCGGCTTCACGCGCTCGGTCAGCCAATTCTCTATCTCGTCGAAGCGGTTGAAAAGGCTGGTCAAGTAGAGCGTCCGCCGGGTCCCGGTCAGCCGGATGCGGTACATCCGGATGTGGCTGGTGTAGAGAAAGGAGAAATCCTGCAGCTCGTCGAGCCGGCAGTTCCTCCGCCACAGGCCGTAGCGCAGCGACAGTCCGTCGTCGCGCAGCTCGAGCTCGCAGCTCAGCAGGAACGCCAGGCAGGCCAGCATCAGCAGGGACAGCGCGAGGAAGAGCCAGCCATAGCAGCCGATGGCGTCCGGCTCGACACCGCCCCACCAGGACAGGCAGAGGTCGTCCGGCGCGCCGGCGCACCAGAGGCCAAAGCCGGCGGCCAGGCCAAACGCCAGCGCGCCGACTGCACAGCCGACGGTCCAGAACCGCGAACCGCGATGGCGCGAGATGATCATTCGACCACGGTCTGCTGGATGCGGCGGCTGATCATGACCCGGCAGCCGCGCGCCAGCAGCTCATTGGCGACGGCATGACCCAAGCCGCGCGTGCTGCCGGTGATGACCACGTTCATCGCGATCGCTCCCGGAAGGCCTCGATCGCAGCTCGCGCCGTGCCGAGCGTGACGCTGGCCTCGCCCACGCCGCCGGCGTTGGCGTGGGAGTGGACCGGCCGCCCGGACAGCTCGCTCCAGTCGACGTGGCGCACCTTGACGCCGACCAACCTCAAATTGGAGCCACGGCGCGCGACCTCGGTCGGCTCGATGCCCAGGGTCTCGACAAAGGCGATCAGCGAACGCCGGGTGTAGCCCCACTTGTGGCTGCCAAAGGCCCCCAGGTAGGTCGTCGAGCGCCACAGCGTCTCGCCGAAGATCTGATCGACTCCGATCTCGAGCCCGTGCCAGAGCAGCTTGCGCAGGATGCGGCCGAAGTCCGGCACCTGCACCTGCAGCCGGCCGCCCAGGCGCAGCACGCGCGACCAGTCGTGAGCGACCAGCCAGCGCTGGTACTTGTCGAAATGCTCGAGCAGATCGCTGGCCACGACCTCGTCGACGGACCGGTCGGGGTACGGGAGCGGCAGCGCCAGGTCGTGCACCAGGTCGGGCGCCACGCTCGCCACGGCATCGATGTTGACGTGGCCGGTCAGCTTGCTGTCGCCGCAACCGAGGTTGAGGCGCAGCGGCGGTCCGGATGGCCTGGCGCTTTCGCTCATCTCTGTATACCGTTGCCGCGATGCAATCGCTTCCGCCGGGCGCTGTCAACGAGCCACACCTTGACAGCGCGGCAGAGCGCTTCCTATCGTGAAGACCGGTTCGGCTCCGCTGGCCAACGCTCGGCGACAGGACGCGCCGCATGCAGATCAGAGAGTTCTTCGAACGCGTGCTGCCGCATCTGGTGCACCAGCGGTTTCTCGAGTTCGTCAAGACCCAGGGCAGCGTCGCCATCAGCGTGCGCGAGGTGGGGGCCTGGACCATCCGCTTCGGAGACCCCGAGCTGCCGATCGCGCCCGGCGCCGACGCCGCTGCCGACCTCAAGCTCGACGTCAGCGCCGCCGCGTTCGGCGCCTTCATCGAGGGTACCCTCGACGCGGCGGACGCGGTCGGCCGGCGCGAGATCTCGTTTGCCGGCGACCTGCGCGTGCTCGAGAGGCTCGGCTATTTCCTGGCCGGCGGCAGCTCGCCGCTCGGCCTCAGGTTGTCCAGATAACAGCAGGGAGGTTTTGATGACCAGGATCTCCAAACAGTCCGTCCACGCCGCGCTCGAGCGCGCCGCCCGGAACATCATCGATGCCGGAGGCGCCGATGGCCGCATCAGCCGCGCCGACATCAGGGTCAAGCTGGAAGAGCTGAGCGGGACCGAGAAAAAGCTGACCGACATCTTCTACCGCTTCATGGACCACCGCGACTTCAAGGCCGGCGCCCAGCTCACCAGGTCCGACGTCGAGCGCGCCGTGGCCTACGCCAGGGAGAAGATGGTAGACAAGTACGACCTCAACAACAACGGCCTGTCCAAGAGCGAGATCGCCAAGATGTCGTTGACCGGCAAGCTGGCGGTCGACCTGGCCAAGCAGCTCAAGGGCGCCGCGGCCGGCGGCGCGCTGTCGACCTCGGACCTGGGCAAGGCGATGGCGGTCGCGGCCAAGGACACCTACTACATCTCCGAGTCCGACTCGCAGCCGACCTTCGTCGCGACGCCGTGGCCGGCCGACCGGCCGATCGCGGGCGGGGCGGTGATGACGGCGTTCGAGGACGCGATCCTGGCCCAGTACCTCGACTACGGCGACGACTACGACCACCTCGACAAGCTGGCCTTCGACACCTTTGACGCCGCGAACTACCTTGCCGAGCTGGCCATCGCCGAACCCGACGCCGACGACTACTACCAGGAGAGCGCGGCTGGCTTTGCCCGCATCAAGAAGATATTCGATGACAACCTGACCGACGTGCACGCGTTCAAGGTCGGCCCCAGGGACGAGGACACGGGCGGCCTGGCCACAGACCGGGGTGCCTACCAGCTCTACCTCGTCGGTCGCACCCGCGACGGCAACCTGGCCGGCGTCACCTTCGAGGCGGTCGAGACCTGAGCGCGCCCGCCGTCACACCTCGAAAACCCGCCGCCCCCCGGCGCCGGTGAGGCACCGCGGTCGCGCACGGCATTCTACAGCAACCGCGAGAAGCGCCCCAGCACCTTCCCGAGCCCGGTCCGGGCGCGCCGGTTCTCCGCCAGCAACTCGAACCGATCGAAGGTGAAGCCGGGAGCCACCGTGCATCCGACCAGGGCGTAGCCGCGCTCGACCGACGCCGCCTGCCAGCGACCCGCCCCCACCACCGCCAGCGGCCGATGGCCACGGCCCGGCGGCCCGAGCCGCGTCTTCACCACGCGGCGATCCCGGCGATCGATCGTCACCAGCGTCAGGCCCGTCCCCTGGTAAAAGTGCCACACCTCGTCGGCGTCGATGCGATGCCAGCGGCTGTGCTCCCCCCCCCGCAACAGATAGTAGATCTGCGTCACCGCGCATCGGCGCGGAGCCTGTGGCGTCGTCTCGACCCTGCGCCGTGCCCGATAGACCTCGCGATACCAGCCGCCCTCTGGATGAGGCGCCAGCCGCAGCATCCTGATCAGGCGATCCGCTTGCGCCGCGGTCACAGCCCCTCGTCCTCCTTGAACAGGAGAGCCGCCACGCCGAGCGCGGCCTGCGTCCGCCGGCACGCCCGGCTGTAGAAAAACGTCCGCGAGCGGCCGCCGAGCTGGAGCCTCACGACGCGGTCGTGGATGCGCTCGCTGGTCGCCGGCGGCGTGGCCAGGTAGGTGAGCCGACTGTCCTCGAACCGGCCGATGGTGCGGATGGTCTTGCCGTAGCCCTCGATCTCGCCCAGCTCGTTGATCGTCGCCAGCAACTCCTGCTGGCCGCGGTAGACCACGTTGCCGTCGACGCGCAGGTACTCCTTGATCGGGCTCTTCTCGGACACCAGGCAAGGGCGGGGAGTGACCGCGGGCGCCCTCTTCTGGCGCACCGGCTCGTCCCCGGCGCAACCGGCCAGACTGCCGATTACGGCGATCACCAGCCACCAACATGCGTCGACCCATTTCATGCGAGCCCGTCCCCAAACGCTAGTCGATCTGGACGCGGATGCGCTCCAGCCGGTACAGCTCGTCGTTGATGGCGGTCTGCAGGCTCTCGATGTTGTAGCGCTCGAGCACCTCGGCGTTCTCGCACGGCGCGATATCGCAGCCGGTGTCATCCGCGGCCGGCGCCAGGGTGTAGCAGTGGCTGAGGTAAGCCATGGCGGAAACCGGCGTCTTGCCCGTCACCTCGATCTTCAGCTCCACGCGCTGGATGACGTCGACGTTGTGCTTGCCGCCGCTGGCGGAGATCGAGCATTCGGTGTTTTCGATCTGGGCCGCCCCGATCGCGATGCGCTGGCCGTTGGCCTCGAGGTCGGCGTTCACCTTGGTCAGGATCTCCTCGAGCTGGCTCCGGGTCGCCGCCGGCTGCGCCTGACACAGCTCCTGCTGCTTGGCGACCACGACCGCCGGCGCCGGAGGAACGGCGGCCGAGACGGGCTTGGCTCCCGCGACCGGAGCCGGCGCCGTGGCACACGCGAGCGGCCACAGCCAGATGGTCGCGAACAGCGCTCGCATTCCCCGCATGGTGACCCCCGATCTATCGCCGCCGCCGACGGGCCGCTGCCGGCACACGGCTAGCGGCAATCGACCTGTTGTTCGATCTTTCTCTTCCAGTCGGCGCGATGGTCGACCACGAACTGAAAGCTGGTGCCGCCGTCCACCACGACCCGGATCGAGTTGGGCCAGAGCGGCAGCCGCTTGAAGGCGCGGCTCCAGGCCAGGTCGACGCGCGCGATGGTCTGCAACCGGATATCCGTCGGCGCGGTCTCCCGGTTGCACCGGTGCGGCCGAAATGCCAACCGCTGGTTGGTCAGCGTCAACACGCCTCCGACCGCCTCCGGTCCGCGCTGCAGGTTGGCCGGGCCCGAGACGATCTTCTTTTCGCCTGCCTCGACCTCGAGCGTAACGGTCTGCACGAAATTGTTGAGCATCGAGGCCCAGTGCACCGGCGCTCGCGCCGGCGGCTACGAGATGCTCCGCGCGCGAAAGAACTTCTCGGCCCGAAGCGCATCGCCCTTGTCCAGCGCCTGGATCATCACCGAGCGGCCATCCTTCTTCGTGATCACGATGCACGACGCCACAAAGCCATGCCGGATCTTGATCGACGCGATCTCATCCAGCAGGACCGACGTCACCAGCGTGTAGTAGTTCTTGCGCCTGGTGACGATATCGACCCGATCGTCGAAAAAGAACGCGCGCCGCACTCCGCTGCCGATGGCCGGCTTCTGCGACTGCATCTCGAGCAGCTTCTTGGCGACCATCCCTCACCTCACGGTTCAAAGCTCAACACCGACCCCCGGCCGACGTATGGGCCGCTCTCGGTGTCCGGTTTCGCAAATGGCTCCTCGCTGTCGATAGCCCGCAGTATAGCCTCGGCGTGCTCGGCGCAGCCAGACGATTTGTCGATCGCCGCCGACTGCAGCGCCCCTGGTCCGCGCACCGTCACCTCAGCCGTCGCCGCTGTCGTGAAATGAGCAGCGCTCGGGAACGGACTGACAATTCTCCGAGAATGAGGCCGAGGCTTCCTCGCAGTGCGCGACGTCCCGGCGCCTGAGCTCGATGCACTCGTTCTCGGCCATGCAGGAGAGATATTCCTCGTAGGCGCGAGCGCAGGCCTGCGAGCGCCCCGACGAGTCGAGGCAATCTATGGTCTGCTGGTTCTCGGCCAGGCACTTGTCGCGGTTGAGGTAGCGGTAGCTCTCGATCTCGCCGCAGCGCTCGAGCTGGGCGCAGTAGGCGGCCGCGCTCGAAGAGCCGCAGCTCGCGCTGCCCAGCATCGACCCGGCCAGCCAGACGCCCAGCGCCGCCCTCGACCGGCGCCCACCTGCCGCACATCGCTTGTTCCTCGCCCCCATGTGCGCTCTCCCGTCCCCGCGGCTCGCTCCTCAGCCTCGCTGCGCGGTCAGCCACGCCTCGTACTCGGTGATGTCGATGCAAAAGCAGAGCAGGCAGCTCGCCCGCAGGTGAGCACCGTGGCTTTCTGTTCGCAGATACGTCAGCGGCGCCAACCGGTGATCGCGCTCGTTGGCGATCCGCAGGTAGCGGCGCGGATCGCGGTCATCCACCGTCACCTTGTCCTCGACGAAGAGCTTCTTGCGCTGGTCGCCGATCTGCATCTCAACGCCAAAGCGCTCGGCCAGCCGCCTGGTCAGCTCCAGCGGCGTCGCGCGCTCCAGATCGCGTTGCAGATCGGGATACGCCTTGTAGCCGAAATCGATCGCGACCTCGCCGGGCACCTTCTCGCTCGCCAGCACCACCAGCGTGTGGGGCGGGTCGCTGGCGATCGGTCGCGAGCAGATCCTGACCTGGAGCCCCTCGGCGCTCAGCTTGGAGGTGGCGGCTGGCTGCTCCAGCGCCTCCTCGGCGTGCCGGGTGCGGATGCCGAGGCGCCCGCTGCAGATGTCCATGAACATCTGCGTCGCGCGTATGCCCTTCATGCTCTCCCTCCGCCGAGGGTCCAGGTAAAAAATAGCGCCGGCGCGACAGCGCGGTCAACGCCGAGCATGCCGGACAACGACCTTGAAATGGACGTCGTTGAACGGGTGCTTGGAGACGTCGGCGGCCGTCGGATCGAATATCACCAGGTAAAAATTGCCCGCCGCCACCGGGCCGGTCTTCTGGTAATCGCGCACGTAGGTGGCGTCGAACTCCGGCCGCGAGCGGTAGTCGCGACCGCTCAGGTAGTTGGCGTAATCCCCCTGCTCGATCAGCCGCACCGCCAGCGTCTCGCCCCGCTGCACCTGCATGGTGACGATCAGCTCGCCAGCGCAGGGCACGGTCAGCGGGATCTCCTTGCGCGACCCGATCGGAAAGATGACGCTCGACTCGGCCAGCGACGTCGACTCGAGCGGCACGGCGCTTGGTTCCGCCCCGCGGTCGCAGCCGGACGACGCGCACAGGATCCCCGCCGCCAGCGACATCGGCAACGCGCACCAGCGCGCGCCTCGCTCTCGACCCGCCATCACTGCGCGGCCTTCTTCTCGCACTGCAGGCGCCACTGGCTCTTGGCGGTGCCGGGCATGGTCGCGCACTTCTTGTAGGCGGCGCGGGCGGCCTCCCAGATCGGTTGCGACCGCTTGGCCAGCGCGCTGCAGAACTGGTCCTTCTGCTGCTCGTCGAGCCCGCTCGGCACCCGCAGATTGTCGATGTCGATCGCGAACTGCTCGTGCGCCTCGCCGATGCGGTACAGGCTCATCGCCACGATCTCCTCGTTGACGGCGGTGATGAAGGGCTCGTAGCTCTGCACCACGTCGTCGAGCGCGGCGGCCTTGCGCGCCAGCGAACGCTCGAAGCGCTGGTGGGCCGCCTCCGAGCTCTCCTCGGGGTAGTCGATCTCGATCGCGGTGTAGTCGATGTATTTTTGCTCCAGCTCGGTCAGCGCCTCCAGCTCGTTGAAGCTGTACTCATTGCCAAAGCCGGCCCTGAACTTGGTAAAGGTCGACTTGCGGACGGCGTTCTCGCACAGCGGCTTGGTCTGGTAGCGCGCCTCGTCGCGCGCCGACCGGTGGGCGCAGGCGGCACACAGCACCGCCAGCGTCGCCCCGCACAGCAGCGCGCCCGTCGGCCGCATCGCTATCATTGGTCGCTGACGCACGCGACCCCCGCGATCGTGTAGTTGAAGAAGAATACGCCATCGCAGCGCGGCAGCAGTTGTATGGCCACACCGTCGACTCTGAAGCGCCCCCCCCCCGATACGAACTGGAAGCCCTGCCCGGTCTGCCCCACCGGAGAGCCGTCGTCGACCTTGAACACGACGTCGACATACTCGCTGCCATTGCCGCCGACGCAATCGTCGGACGCCTGCTCGACGTAGACCACGATCTCGCGGTAGGCCGAGACGTCGACGTCGGACATGGTCGGGAACTGGTTGGAGAGCACGCCGTTGACGAGAAAAACGAAGTCCTGTTCCCCGCCGCAGGCGTTGTCCCCGCTGCAGTTGCAGTTGCAGTCGCCCGCGTCGGACGCCGGCATGGCGCAGGCGGCGATCGCCCCGACCAGTGTAGAGATCACGACCAGACGACCCACGAGCATTGTTCTTTCTCCGTCAGTGCTTGGCACCCAGGAAGGGCACCGTGATCTCCCGTCTCAGCAGCGCCTGCTGGGCCTGGTACAGCCGGTGCAACTCGGCGTAGGTGGCGGCCGCCTGGTCGCAACCGTACTCGCGATCGCGTTCGGCCGGCAACGCCTTGGCGCTGCGGTTGAACAGGGTGGCCACGCTCACCTCGCCGTCGCGGTCGACGACGATGTACGCCACGTTGCGTGAGCCCCAGCGGTCCTCGTAGGCCAGGCACCTGGCCTCGGCCTCGATGGTGCTGCCCAGGATCTTCTTCGCGATGCTGCGGCGATCCTGCGCCAGCAGGTCGAGCAGCTCGGCTGGCCGCTTGCGGCTGAGGTTGAACGAGAGCGACTGGGTCTCGTTGGCGTCGCGCGGGGCGTCGCTCGCGTAGTTGACCACGCGGCCGTCGTGCAGCGGCTGGTGATTGACGAACCTCATCGCGCGGCCCTGCAGCTCCAGCCGCACGTCGAGCCCGCCCTTGCTCAGGTTGCAGCCGACGGCGACCGACAGCACCAGCCCTGCGCAGAAAATCCGCCTCACGGTGACCTCCGGCGACGGTCGCACAAGTCCACCCCGTATCATCTCCAGCACGTCCGGCCGGGCGCGGCAAGGCGAAAAGCGGCCGAGCCCCCTCCGCTCAGGCCGACAGCCCTGCGATCACCTCCGCCGACGTCGTCACCTGGGCAAAGCCAAAAGCCAGATTGAGCAGGCTGGCGACCTGCATCTCCTCGCTGATCGTGCCGTTGGCGTCGGCCGGGAAAAAGACACGGTAGTCCCGGAAATAGGCGTCGCGCGCGGTCGACTCACAGCACATGTTGGTCATCACGCCGCAGATCACCAGATCCTCGATCTTGAGGCAGCGCAGCACCGTCTCGAGGTCGGTGTCGAAGAACGCCGAGTAGCGATGCTTGACCACGACCTTCTCGGTCGGCAGCGGCGAGAGCGGCTCGGCGATCTCGCTCCCGGGCGTCCCCTCGACGCAGTTGTCCTGCCACCACCAGCCCATGATGCCCAGGTCGTTGCCCTGCGGATGGTGCACGTGACGGGTGTAGATGACCGGTCGGCCGCGGCTCCTGAAGGCGTCGATCAGGCGTTTCACCGTGGGCAAGATGGCCGGTCCACCGCAGGTGAAACTCGCCGACTCCGGCTCGAGAAAGAAACGCTGCATGTCGATGACCAGCAGCGCGCTGCCCGACCGATTCAGGGTCATCCGGTGGCAGTTGAATTCCGCGATCTGGTCCAGCCAGCGCGCGGTCTTGGCCGCCAGCGACTCGGTCGTGACATACGGTCCCATCGTCCCCTCCGTCGATGCGCCCGCGCCGCCGATCGGGCCGGGCGCACTCCGTCAGATAAGCAGGTAACGCGGGACGCGTCGACAGTAGGCCGCGTAGGCGTCACCGAACTTGTCGCCGCAGCGCCGCTCCTCGGCCCGGATCATGACGTGCTGGAAACAGAGCAGCGCCGCGAGCCACGCCGTCAGCAGGGCGCTCGCCGTGATCAGACAGATCGCGATCAGCGCCAGGCTGGCCGAGACATACATGGGATGGCGGGACCGGCGGTAGAGGCCGGTCGTCCGAAGCTGACCGTCCGGGATCGTCGAGAACTGGACGATCGCGACATAGTAGGCGGTGGCGCCGACCAGGTAGAGCGCGGACCCGGCCACCAGCAGCGCCGGCGAGTCCGCCAGCGGCGTCCAGATCGTGATCAGCCAAAAGGGGTACTGCACGATCGAAGCCAGACTGGCCGATAGCCTCTCGCTCCGGCTGTAGCCGACCAGGTCGGACATGCGGCGCAGGACCGGCCGCCGGAACAGCGCCAGGAAGAGGCCGGGCAACACCAGCGGCAGCGCCAGGATCCAGGCGTCGGGCGGCGGTCCGCCGATCAGCGGCAGTGAGTCCAATCGCCCGTGCTCCGCCTCAGCGCGGCTCGTCCGCGATCGGTTTCAGTCGAAAGACGTGGGTGATGGCTCCCGCCCAGTGCCCCTGGTGACCCCGGTTGGCCCGATCGAAGGTGCCCTCGACCTCGACCATCCGGTCCAGCGGGTCCGCGCCGCGCGCCGGCACCTCGAGCCACAGGCCGCGCTGGCTCCGCCACTCGTCGCAGTCCTCCTGCGTCGGGTAGAGGCCGCTGTTGTCGACGGCGAGATGGGCGTAGCCCCGGACCTTCACGCGCCGGCCGTGGTGCGCGCCGGCGCGAGCGATCAGCCGCTCGATGGCGATGCGCTCCGGCCGGCAGAATCCCGACTCGGTGGATTCTCGACAGTAGCGATCGCGTTCCCGGGCGAGCGAGCACGCCGGTCCGAGCAGGACGGCCGCCAGCCCGGTGGCGATCACGGCCCGGGCGCGCCGGCGGCGCGCGTGCCCGCCTCGCTGCATGGTCGGTCCCTCTGCTAGTCGTCCCCGGTCGCTAGAAACTCCCTGGCGGCATCGGAGACGCTCGACGCGTCGACCTCAAAAAAGCTCCTCACCACCTCAAGAGTGACCAGGTACTCGGGCAACTCGTAACCGTAGAAGGTGACGTCGCCGATGCGGGAGCGCTCGGTCTGCTCGAGGTGCTCGACCAGCGTCGCGCAAGCGCGCTCCACCGAGTTGCGCAGCCCGACGTTTCCGGTCCCCGCCCCCAGCGCGACCGCGGCGATCGAGATCTCGTCCGCCTCCTCGATCGTCTCGATCGCCCGCCAGAGATTGACGTAGCAGCGCTCGAGCCGCTCCGGGGTCGGGAACGACCGCGCCGAGAACCCCTGGCGGTAGTCCATCACCGCGACGTGGGCGACCCAGCGCGCAATCGGATGCGCGCCGGCGTCGGTGATCAGGACCTGCCCCGGCTCCATGGGCCCGCCGTATCGCTCCTGCAGCGCCGCGTGAATGCGATCCTGGTAGCCCCGGCCGCACGCCGCGCGGATCGCTCCCGACACTCCCGAGCCGAGGTTGACGTTGGTGTTGGCCGCGTTGACCAGCAGCAGGGCGCCGCCGTCGGTCAGGCTGCCCTGCGCCACCAGGAACTTACTCTTCATGACCGGCGCCCCCCTGCTCACGAGACCACGATCGCGTACAGCAGCAGCACGAAGAAGATCCCGAAAAAAACGCTCATCTCGATCTGCATCCGCCGCGCGAGCTGCTCGATCGCGGGATGTCCGAGCTTCTTCATCTTGGTCAGGTAGTTGGGCAGCATGTTGAGCGCGATCATGTCGAGATTGAGCCCGGTCTCCTTGAGCCTTTCCTTCGGCACGGTCACCAGCAGATTCTGCAGCTTGAGCCCCGACAGGCCAAAGGAGACCAGGGCCACCGCGCAGGCGGCGATCAACAACCCGATCAAGATGATCATGTCCGACCTGCCTTCCCGCGCCGCTATTTCTTCCAGGACACATTGTAGAGAGAATCGGTCGCGCTCACCTGCTGCCACTCCACCTGCGGTTCCCTGGCGCGCGATCCCTCGAGCGCCACCTCGAACGAGATGGTGAGTCTCCGCAGCAGGAGCTCGTTGAACACGTTTTCGGGGCTGACAAATCTGGCCGTGCCCCTCATCAGGCCATCCGCTTCGGTCACCGGCCCGGCCACCAGCTCGGAGCCGAGGTGAAAATGGTTCCATCTTTTCGTGGCACCCATGATCAGCAGGGTCGGCGAAAAAATGTAGATCAGCGCCCGGTTGAGGGGTTTGCCATACAGCCTTCTCATGTTGCCGCGATGCCACTCCATGAACTTGTCATCGCTGTCGAGAACCGAATCGCGCATGACCATGAACAGCGCGTTTCCGACGACCTCGGCGATCCACTCCTCTCCGCAGTTGCCGTCGATCGCGTTGCGGACGATGGGGGGCAGGGGATGCCTCTGGCCCAGCTCCGGGAAGTCCTGCTTGATGTCCTCGAAGACAGAGCTCCTGACCTTGCACGCGGGAAAGCTCTGCAGCCCGTGGGGCAGCGATCTCAGGTAACCGGCGGTCAGCGGATATGCTCTCTCGTCCAGGTCCATGCTCGCCTCCCTCCCCGGTGGCCGGTGCAGGCCAATGTTATTTGTCGTTTTTCCCGAAATGCTCGAAAAAAAGCTGCTCCGATCTCCTGAAGCCCTCTGCCGTGACCTGGAGCGACAGCGATTTTCTGCTCGTCTCCTTGATCCATCCCTTCTGCTGAAGGCGCCTCATCGTCTCCAGGTGCAATCCCTTCCAGGCCCGGCCCCCCTCTCCTCCCTGTTCCCTGGTCGTGACCAGATAGAGCAACGCCAGCGTCATATCATCAACCTTGTCCCGATCGTATTGCATGCCGCCATCTCCTCGGCGACGGATCTCTTCGACCGCGGCCGACCTCGAAGCTGCGGTTGGCCGGCGCGATATTGACGACGAGCGCTGTTCGACGCCAGGGATCGCTTTTGGCCGTCGCTGAGCAGTATACGCCCGGCTGCGAATCTCAACCATGGAACAGCACGAAAGAAATAGTAGAATGTGGTACTCGAGATTCCACAACCAGACAATACGAGCTCGCCAAGGAGAAAGATATGAGACGACACCGAACAGGGCTGGACCCCAGGACGCAATGCTGGCTGCTGGCTGCCTTGCTGTTCCTGGCAGCAGGCTGCGCGGACAACTGTGAAAACCCGGGGCCAGACGACTCCGGCAGCGGACCGACCGATGGGGCGTCCGGATCCGATGCCGCTGCAGCGCCGGACGCGGGGACCGCTGACGCGGCGACTCCCGATGCCGGAGGGACAGACACGTCGGGAGCGGCCTGTGAGATAGCCACCGGAGGGACCATCATCGCCACCGCGACCAGCGGGCACATCATCGGCATCGCCGCGTTGTACAGCAGACCCGACTCGAACCAGAAGCTGCTGACCTATCAGGTCGAACAGGATACCGCGCTCGGGGTCGCGGTCTTCGACGGGACCGCTTTCGGCACGGCGGCGACGCTGCATGCCCCGGCCGAGTCCCTCGGCTTTGGCGGTGCCGTCGATACCTGCATGGCCGGTCCCTCGGGCCGGCCGATCATCGCGATCGACGGCGCGGACGCCGACGGATTTCGCAACTACGTCGCGGTCGGTGACGGCGCCGGCGGTTACCAGCAGGCGGTCCTGGTCGAGGACGAGCCGGCCACGTCCTTCACCATGGCCCCCTCGTTCGTGGCCTGTTCCAAGGAGTACGATCGCGCTTTCGTGATCACCCCGCGCTACACCGGGACCATGTGGGTGGTGAGCTGGGACGGGACCTCGTTGAGCGCGCCCCAGCAGATCGTGGCGACCGGGTGGGAGCTGGAGAACTGGTATGTTCCGCAGTTCACCGCGGGCGGGCGCGCCGTCATGCCGTACTACGTACACGATGACACGGTGACCACCAGGGAATTGCGCGCCATCGCCCTCACCGCGAGCGGGCTGTCTACATCGACCCTGCTGATGACGGAGAACATCGCCAACCCCATATTCCCCAACACCGGCTTGTTGTACACGGCCGCATCGCCGCACGCGGATTGGGGGCTGATCCTGTTCACGGACGTCAGCAACTCCTATCAAGTCATCAAGTACAACGCAGACGCCTTCTCCGCGGCAGAGCCCATTGATGCTGCCAGGCAGGCCGAGGCACGCGCGCGCGCGGTCTTCTTCCCGACCGTGGACAAGGCCTTCATCTATTACCAGGTGAGGTCCGGCGACTTTCGCGGCACCTTCCACAACGGCACAGCTCTCAGCGCCACCGCCACCATCGGACACCGCGGCGACCTGACCAGTTTTCACGACCCGTTCTTGCGCTTTTTGCCCTCTCCATTTTCAGAGGCCGGGCTTGTGACCTGGGGCGGCGACGACACGGGCCTGAACCTGGTGACGGTCACGGGCGAGACCTTTGGAGCACCGGTGGTCGTCAACAACGACCCCGGCTACTGCACGATGTTCCCGCAGTACGCCGCCGGCAACGGCGATCCCGTGTTGCTGGTGTACGACGAGCTGACGACTCAGGACGACGTCGCCGTCTACGCCAGGACCTGGACCGGAGGCCAGCTCGGCCCGCAGGTGCCGATGAGCTGCCCGGAGAGCCCGGACTACGGCATGGGGGACTTCTCGGTCTATTCGGCGGGCAGCGATCGCTTTGCCGTCCTCAACGGCTACGGTGGCACGCTGGAGTCTGGCCAGACGATCCGGCTGTTCACCGGCGGCACCCCGGTGCGCGGCCTGGTCTACCAGGACGCGATCGTCGAGATCAGACCGGTCGGAGACAAGTTCCTGGTCGTTCACTCGGCCGGCGGCGTGCTGGCCTTCGACTTGCTGTAGGGACTCCCGCAAGCGCGATAGCCCGGGCTTTTGGCTTGAACTCCGGGCGCCGTGTGTGATGATCCGCCGACCGTTGAAGGCGTGATCACGGGGCTTGCCGCCGGGGTTGCGGCGGCCCGCTGTCGTCGTCAGCAAACACAGCGAAGGAGATTGTCGATGATCGTCGGCGTGATTGGCTCGGGGTCGATCGGGCCCGACCTGGCGTACGGATTCATCTCCGCCATCGCCAAGGAGGGCGGCAAGGTCTTTCTGCACGACATCAAGCCCGAGGCGCTCGAAGCCGGCATGGCGCGCGCCAAGGGCTACGTCGAGAAGGCGCTGCAGAGGGGCAAGCTGGCGCCCAAGGCGGCCGGGGGCATCCAGCAGGGGCTGATCCCCACGCTCAAGATCGAGGATCTCAAGGACTGCGACTATGTGCTCGAGGCGGCGACCGAGGACCTCAAGATCAAGAAGGTGATCCTCAAGAGCCTGGAGGCGGTGGTGCGGCCCGACTGCCTGATCGGCTTTGCCACGTCGGGACTGCCGCGCAAGCAGATCGCGGCCGAGGCCAAGCACCCGGCGCGCTGCTTCGTCAACCACCCGTTCTTCCCGGCCTGGCGCTCGCCGCCGATCGAGGTGGTGCCGTCCGAGGACAAGGCGCTGACCGAGAAGATGCTGGCCACGCTCAAGCACCTGGGCAAGGTGCCGATCATTACCGCGGACGTCGAGTGCTTCGCGGCCGACGACATCTTCGTCAACTACTGCGCCGAGGCGGCGCGCATCGTGGCCGAGGGCACCGCCACACCGGCGCAGGTCGACCAGATCGTCAACGACGCCGTCGGCGGCGGCGGGCCGTTCAACGTCATGGACCTGACGCGCGGCAACCTGCTCAACGTGCACTGCCTGCAGCTCATGCGCGACGCGCCGACCGGCAGCCCGTGGTTCGAACCGCCCCCGATCTTCACCCAGCAGGCCAACGCGCCGTGGCACGACAAGAAGAACCCGGGCGATCCCAGCCACAGCGAGGCGCTCAAGAACGAGGTGCTCGACCGCATCCTGGCGGTGCTGGTCGGCCGCACCTATTTTGTCGTCGACAACGGCATCTGCGACGCGACCGACTTCAACTGGCTGTCGCGCATGGCGCTGGGCTACGGCGAGGGTCTGCTCGATCTGGCGGCGCGGCTGGGCGCCGACCGCTGCCACGAGCTGTGCACCAAGTACGCGGCGCGCTTCAAGGGCTTCACCGTGCCCAGGAGCATCCAGGACAAGCAGCTCGCCAGGTACCGCCGCAACGTCAAGGTGCTGCGCGACGGCGACATCGCGACGATCATGCTGTTCCGGCCCGAGGTGAAAAACGCGCTCAACGACCAGACCATGAACGAGGTTTCGAGCGCGCTCGACGAGCTGGGCCACGACGCGGCGATCAAGGGCATCGTGCTCACCAGCTTCGACGGCGCCATCGCCGGCGCCGACATCAACGAGCTGGCCGCGCTCAAGGACGGCAAGGAGGCCGAGGAGAAGTGCCTGCGCGGCCAGCAGGTGACCCTTCAGATCGCGACCATGAAGAAGCCGGTGGTGGCGGCGGTCGACGGGCCGGTGCTGGGCGGCGGCTCCGAGATCTCGATGGGCTGCCACGGCCGGGTGGTCGGCAAGGAGCTGATGGTGGGCCAGCCCGAGGTCAACCTCGGCATCATCCCGGGCTACGGCGGCACCCAGCGGTTGCCGCGGCTGATCGGCTTCGAGCGCGGCAGCGATCTGCTGCGCACCGGCCGCGCGGTGGGCGCCAGGGAGGCGTGCGAGTGGGGCTGGGCCAACGGCGAGCCGGCGACCGACCCGGTGGCCGCGGCCAAGCAGTTGCTGCGCGACCACTTCGCGGGCAAGGTCAGGCTGGCACCGGTCAACCCCGAGCCGGTACCGGTTCCGGCCGAGCTGCCCGAGGTCGACATCGGCGAGCACTCGCTGGCCATCGACCAGATCCTGTGCGAGACCATCCGCGACGGGCTGCGCAAGCCGCTGCCCGACGGGCTCAAGGTCGAGGCCGCCTACTTCGCGCGCTGCCACGCCACCGCCGACTACAAGATCGGCATGGCCAACTTCATCATCAACGGTCCGCGCGTGCCGGCGGCCTTCATGCACGAGTGAACCGAAAGGTATACGACAGCACCCCGTAGGCCGAAGACGCCAGCGCTGCGGAGGAAACGATGACCGAATCGATCTTCATTCTCGACGGCGGACGGCGCTTGCCGCGCGCCGACATCCTCGTCAACAACCAGAAGCCGGGCCTGTTCTCGCGCTTCAGCGCGACCCAGCTCGGCGGCATGGCCATCAAGCACGCGCTCGAGCACACCGCGGTCGACCAGGGATTGATCGGCCACGTCGTGATGGGAATGGCACAGCACGCCAACCGCGACTCGATCTACGCGGCGCAGGGCATGCGGCGCCGGGGCGGCCTCGGCCACGACGTGCCGGCGCTGACCGTGGCGCGCATCTGCGGCAGCGGCGCCGAGGCGATCGCGGTCGGCTCCGAGATCATGCTGGCCGGCGTGCGCCACGACAAGAAGCGGCCGTTCATGGTGGTCGGCGGCGGCGAGAGCATGCAGTACCCGTTTTGCCTCTTCAACTGGCGCGGCAAGAAGGTCGGCACGGCGATCCAGAAGTACGGTCCGGTCGACATCAAGGGTCTGCCGCCCGGCGCACACCTGCAGGACGCGTTGCTCATGGGCCTGTTCGACCCGGGCGCCAAGATGGCCATGGGCAACACCGCCGAGGAGCTGGGGCGGCGCTACAAGATCACGCGCGAGGAGGCCGACCGGTTCGGCTACCGCTCGCAGGTCAACGCCAAAAAGGCGCGCGACGCCGGCTGGTTCGACGAGGAGATCGAGCCGGTGTCGGTGGTGGTCGACGGCGCCAAGGCGCCCATCGAGGTCAAGTACGACACCCACATCCTGGAGGACGTCAACCTGAAGAAGATGGCCAGGCTGCGGCCGGCCTTCGAGCCGGGCGGCATCGTCACCGCCGGCAACGCCAGCGCGGTGGTAGATGGCGCCGCGGCCATGGTCATCGGCAAGGAGAGCGACGTCAAGAAGCACAACTGCAAGCCGCTGGTGCGCCTGGCCGGCATGGGCGTGGCGTCGTGCGACCCGCAGATCATGGGCTGGGGCCCGGTGCCGTCCACCCGGCTGGCCCTCGAGAACGCCGGCCTCAAGGGGCAGGACCTCGACTGGATCGAGCTCAACGAGGCCTTCGCGCCGCAGGCGCTGGCCTGCATCAAGGACTTCGCCGAGATGGGCATCGACCCGGAGAAGATAAACCAGATGGGCAACGCCATCGCGCTCGGCCACCCGCTCGGGGCCACCGGCGCCGTCCTCACCCTGACCTGCGCCTACGCCCTGCGCCGCACCAAGAAGCGCTACGGCCTGGTCACCATGTGCATCGGCGGCGGGCAGGGAATCGCCTTGATCCTCGAGTCCGTCAACTGATCGCGTCCATCACCAGAGCGGGATCGACCGCGGTGAGCTGCGCGCTCAGCCCGCCGCCTTGATCGCGGCGACCATCTCGGCCAGCACGCGGTCGGCGTCGGCGTAGGCCACCTGGCAGGTGCCGACGGCGCGGTGGCCGCCGCCGCCGTACTTGAGCATCAGCGAGCCCACGTCGACCTGCGAGGTGCGGTTGAGGATGCTGTAGCCGACCGAGAAGGCGACGTTGGCCTTGCCCTTGCCGTCGATGAGGCGGACCGCGATGTTGGCGTCGGGATAGAGGGCGTAGATCATGAAGCGGTTGCCGGGCGGGATCTCGGCGACGCCGCGGCCGTCGGTGATGACGACCGGGCCGTCGAGCCGCGAGCGCTCGCGCAAAAACGCCTCGAACTTCTTGGCGCTCTCGAAGTAGAGGTCGGTCCGCTCCTTGACGTCGGGCAGCGCGAGGATCTCGTCGATGGTCTTCTGCCGCATCAGATCCATCAGATCCTTCATGAGCTGCAGGTTGCTGATGCGAAAGGACTTGTGGTAGCCGAGGCCGGTTCGCGGATCGCAGATCAGCCCCAGCAGCACCCAGCCCGTCGGGTTCATGATCTCGTCGCGGGTGAGCTGAGCCGAGTCGACCTTGTCGACGTAGCGGAGCATCTCGTCAAACTTGGCCAGCTTCTCTGTGCCGTAGTGGTTGGCGATGACACGCGCGGCGCTCGGCGCCGGTTCGCTGCGGCCCTGGAACTTGATCTTGGAGTCGAGCCGCTCCTCCTCGCTGGTGTGGTGGTCGAACCAGAGCCCACAGCCCTCGACGTAGGGCACGTTGGCGAGCACGTCGTTGGCGGTCACCGGGATCTTGCCGTCCTGCAGATCCTTGGGGTGGGCATAGACCATCTCTTCGATGACTCCCAGCTCCTTGAGCAGCACGGCGCAGCAGATGCCGTCGAAATCCGAACGTGTGAGCAACCGCATGGCGATCCTCCTGACCTGACCGAGACTCACGCAAGATAGAACATGCCCTGCGGCCAGGCAACCGACGGGGAAGGGATCACGGCGCCGGCTGCAGCACCTGCTCGACCGTGAGCACCTGGAACAGCGGGTAGAGCGGGTTCTTGCGAAACAGCCCCAGCGTCTGCTGGTGCAGCTCGGCGCTGTAGGAGGCGCTGGCGTCCTCGACGATGATCGCCCTGAAGTCGAGACAGAGGGCGTCGAACGCCGTGCTCAAAACGCAGAAGTGGGTGGCGATGCCGCACACCACGGCGGTGTCGACGCTCCACAGCCGCAGGGTCTGGTCGAGGTCGGTCTTGAAGAAGGCGCTGAAGCGGCGCTTGGGCAGATAGACGTCGCCGGGCTTCATGTCGAGCAGGTCCGTCACCTGCGATCCCGGTTGGCCGCGCAACGAGCACTCCTTCATCTTGCCCTTGAACAGGAAGTCGCCAGGCAAAAAGCTGTCGCAGGCGAAGACCACGGGCCAGCCGCGCTCGCGCGCGCCCGCGGTCAGCTCGTTGACCCTGGGCAGCACCGCCCTGGCCAGCGGCGTGATCGGATTGCGCGTGTTTTCCAAGAAATTGTCCTTGACCATGTCGACGACGATGATGGCTGGTTGCATGGGCGCTCCTCTGGGGTGAAGGGTGCGGCGGGAATCACTGCCCGCAGGCGCCGGCAAAATCGAGGCGGTGCAGCCGCACGTTCTCGAACGGCCCGAGCGCCCCGTGCTCCCACAAGCCGTAGTAGACGGCCGTGCCGTCGGCCTTCCACTCGAGCCGGCTGAGCTGGGCGCCGTGCGCCTGGCACCTGTCTGGCCAGTGGTCGCAGTCGTTGTACCAGGTGACGCGCTCGATCCCGGTCAGGTCGAGCGACGAGATGAAGAGATCGGCGTGGTAGGCCAGCCCCTGCAACGGACCGCGCATCCAGACCAGTTTGTGCGCCGACGGCGAGACCATGGTGAACTCCTCGTGCACCGCCGCCGTCTCGAGGAGCCGCCTGTTGGTCGCGGCGCACTCTCCCGCCTCGCACCAGTCATAACGGTAGGGGTCGAGCATCTTGTCGGCACCCGCGGTGTAGTAGAGCGAGTAGCGGCCTGACCCGTCGCCGTGGATGTCATTTGGCTCGTAGTACATCTCGCCGTTGGGCTCGACCGCGAACCGCTGCTCGAAATGCAGGGCGCCGCCGCTGTCAACCGCCAGGCCTCCGAAGACCATCGACGCGAAATCGAAATCGCTGGTGGCGACGGGAGCCTGGCGGCGACGCGGGTAGACGTACCAGCGCCCATCCTCTGAGATCGCCGAGTGCTGGACCCCCTCGCCCGCCGCCAGCGCGGTCAGCCGCAGGTACTGCCGGGTGCAGACGTTGAGCGCCCAGATGTCGTTGTCCCAGCCGATGCTGGGCGCGTTGGTGAGCGCCCGGTGATCGCTGTGCTCGTTCTCGGCCTTGAACAGGATGATCGGCTCGGTCGGGTGCGCCTCGGGATCGCCCTTCCAGTGGACGTCGGGCGGCTGGCCGTCGTCGTCGAGCGGAAAATTGACCCCCAGCGCGTTGTCGCCGTAGCAGGTGAGGCAGCGCGGCTCCTCGCCGCTGTCGCCCATGACCCAGATGTTCCACTGGTCGCGATCCACGTAGACGACGCGCGCGCCGGGCAGGCAGGCGCTGGTCCAGTGGATCCAGCTCGGGCCGACGGCGTGATCGGCGAGCACCGTGTCGCTCTCGAACGCACAGGCGCCCGACGACTCCGGCAGGTTCATCGCGGCGGCCACCGCGTCGTCGTCACACCGGCACGACTGGCTCGTGGCCGCGGCAACGCACAGCATCGCCGCCAGCGCGAGCCGAAGCCCGCGGGCGAGCGGGATTGCGGCGCCCGCCGTCATCTACCGCTCCGGCCGCTGGCTGCGACGTGACTGACCGCCTCGATCGCAGCGGCCACATGCTGTTCGGTGTTGAACGGCCCGACGCTGAACCGCACCCCGCCCTGGTGGGCGTCCGTACCGAGAACCTGATGCGCCAGCGGCGCGCAGTGTAGCCCGGTGCGACAGGCGATGTCGTGGTCCACGTCCAGCAACTCGCCGACCTGGCGCGCGTCCATGCCCTCGACGTTGAACAGAAGCACGCCTATGTGGTCGCTCAGATCGCCCTGGCAATAGAGCCTGACGCGCTCGATCTGCTGCAGGCCGTCGCGAAGCACGGTGGTCAGCTCCATCTCCCGGGCGTGGATCGCGGCGATGCCCTGCTGCATGACCCACCGGACACCGGCCTGCAGGCCGGCGATGCCCACGGCGTTGATGGTACCGTACTCGAGCCGGTAGGGATATTCCTCGAGGTGGCCGCGGATCGCCGAGCGCACGCCGGTGCCGCCGGCGCGGGTCAGCCCGATCTCGACCCCCGGCCGCAGGTACAGACCACCGACGCCGGTGGGGCCGCACAGCGATTTATGGCCGGTGAAGACCACGACGTCGATGTGCTGCGCCTGCATGTCGATCGGGACGCGGCCGGCCGATTGCGAGGCATCGACCACGAACAGGATGCCGCGCTCGCGACATCGCGCGCCGATCTCGGCGATCGGCTGCACCGTGCCGATGACGTTGGAGGCATGGTTGACGACGACGAGCCTGGTGTTGGGCTTGAGCCTGCCGGCCAGGTCCCCGGGATCGATGAAGCCGCGGCGATCGCATGGCAGGTGCTCCACCTCGACGCGGTTGCGCTGGCTCTGCTGGTGCAGCGGCCGCAGCACCGAGTTGTGCTCGAGGCAGGTTGTGACGACGTGGTCGCCGGGCCTGAGAACGCCCGCGAAGACCAGGTTGAGGGCGTCGGTCGCGTTGTGGCCAAAGCAGAGCCGGTCGGGATCGGAACCGGCGTTGAAGAAATCGGTCAGCAGCCTGCGGGTCTGCTCGACGACGGCGTTGGCCTCGATGCACCGGGTGTAGCCCGAGCGGCCCGGATTGACCCCGTAGTGCCGGGCAAACTGATCCATGGCGCGGTAGACCGCCTCGGGCTTGGGAAAGACCGTCGCCGCGTTGTCGAGGTAGATCATCGAGCCCTTTGTAGTACAGTTTTGATATTGTCGGGGCAAAGAGCACGCGCATGCCGCACCTCGTCCACCACGGTCGCCAGATCGAGCTCAACGACAGTGGCTTCTTGCTCCATCCGGAGGAGTGGGATCGCGAGCTGGCGGCGGTGCTGGCCGAGAGCGCCGAGGGCATCGCCGCGTTGACCGAGGAGCACTGGGCGGTCGTCGACTACATCCGCGATTTCTATCTCGAGAACAAGCTGGCGCCTCTGATCCGGCTGATCTGCAAGAGCACCGGGTTCACGCTCAAGCACATCTACCAGCTCTTTCCGTCGGGGCCGGCCATGGGCGCGGCCAAGGTGGCGGGTCTGCCCAGGCCCGATGGCTGCGTGTAGCTCGATCGCGGCACAGGGAAGGACGGCGGATGCCACTTCAGCGCGAACCGATCATCGTGGTCGTGGCCTTGCTTGGCCTCTGCGGCCTGCCTTCCCTTGCGCTTGGCGGCACGCAGTACTACGTCTCCACGTCGGGCGACGATACCTACGATGGCCTCTCTCCGACCTACCAGCACGGCCTGAACGGGCCGTGGCAGACCATGGAACACGCGGCCAGCGCCGTGCCGGCCGGAGACAACACCATCAACGTCGAGGCTGGCACCTATGCCCTGTCCTCCCGTCTCGTCGACAGCAGGAGCGGCAATGGCGTGGGCAGCGAGCGCACCTGGAAAGCGAACGGCCCGGTCGTCATCACCGGCAACCGCGTGCTGCTGAGCGGGGATCACATCGAGTTCGACGGTTTCGAGATCTCGGGGCTGGACGGCGCGCCCGACTGGACCGGTGCGCTCGGCGTGCAGGGTGACAGCATCATCGTCGTCGACTGCACGGTCCACGACGTGACCTACATCGGCATTTCTGCCTACGGCTCCGACGGCGTCGTCGACCATTGCACCATCTACGACAACATCCAGGCCGCCATCATGGTCAACGGCTCCCACAACGCGATCCTCAACAACGACGTCTCGCGCCAGAGAGGTTCCTATCGCGGGCATTACCTCAACGACGCCAATGCCTTTCAGTTCAGCGGTGACAACCACGTCTTCAGGGGCAACTACATACACGACATCTATCTGTCGGACATGGAGGAGAACAAGACGGTCGTCATTCCGCATTTCGATGTCTGGCAGACCTGCTGCGACAACGCCGCACAGGACACCCTGATCGAAAAGAACCACTCCTTCATCGGCGATCCAGCGGCCAACGAGCTGACCTATGCACCGGAGACCATCGAAGATCCTGGCATCCGTTTTGCGACCTTTATGATAGAAGGCACGCCCGGCCGACCGGCCAGGAATCTGACCATCCAGAACAACATCTTCGAGGGCGTGCTCGGCTACTGCACGGGCGGCGACGGGTATGTCGAAAACGTCTACCTCTACAACAACGTCTTCCGGGGCACGCTGGCCGCGCCCAGCCAGTACCCGGCCTGGCCGAGAGGGGTCATCGCGAACAACCACAACGGGATCTGGGTGTGGAACAACGTGTTCGTGGACTTCAAATTCAGGTGTCTCGACGCCGTCAATTCCACCAACGTGAACATGGACTACAACCTGTGCACCATGTCGGATGGCAGCACCCCGGTGGGGGGCCCCCCTTACTGGAGATCGGGAACCGGGACCGCCGGAGGGTCCGACCTGACCAACAATCTGGCTCCTCACTTCAAGAGCTACCACAACAGCGGCGGCGGCACGAACGACTTCGGCCTGCTGGAGATCTCGCCGCTGCGAGATAACGGAAACACGATCGCCTCGATCGTCGATGACTATGTTGGCACCGCGCGTCCTCAGAACTCACTCTACGACATCGGCGCCTACGAGTTCATCGTGCCGCCACCCGACGCCGGCTCGACCGACGCCGCTGCCACCGATGCGGCCCGGCCCGACGCTGCCTCGACCGACGCCGCTGCCGGAGACGCGGCCTTGCCCGACGCTGCCTCGACCGACGCCGCTGCCGGCGACGCGGCCCGGCCCGACGCCGCCTCGACCGACGCCGCTGCCGGCGACGCGGCCCTGCCCGACGCTGCCTCGACCGACGCCGGCTCGACCGCAGACGCTCGGACCACAAGCACGACCTCGCCAGGAGCGGTGGGTGAAGGCTGCTCCTGCGCGCTGGACGGTTCACACCGCGTCCCGGCTGCCGCTCTCGCTCTGCTCGCGCTGTTCCTGCTCGGGCGCCTCATAGCGCCGATCACGAAGATTGAGCCTGCCGGAGGGGTGGCGCCGGCTGGGGCCCCCGACGAGCCTGAGAGACGGGGAAAGCCGGTGACAGGACCCCGCAGGCAGTCAACAGGATCAACCATGATGACGAGCGCAATCAGTGCTACTCGGTCTCCGCCGCGCGCTTCCTGAGCCCCGCCAGGATCCGCTCGGGCGACGCCGGCAGCTCGTCGACCAGCACGCCGGTGGCGTCGTAGATGGCGTTGAGGATGGCCGGGATGGTCGGCATGATACCGCCCTCGCCCACCTCCTTGGCGCCGTACGGGCCGTTGGGCTCGTCGCTCTCGACGATGATGGTCTCGATCGACGGCATGTCGAGCGCGGTCGGTATCCGGTAGTCGGCCAGCGTCGGGTTGGCGACCTTGCCGTCGGCGGTGTAGACCACCTCCTCCATCAGCGCCTCGCCCAGCCCCATCGAGACGCAGCCGTGCATCTGCCCCTCGACCTGGGTGCGGTTGATGGCGCGGCCGCAGTCGTGAGCCGCCGTGATCTTGTCGACCTTGACCCGGCCGGTCTCGAGATCGACCGAGACCTCGGCCACCTGCGCCGAGCAGCCGTAGGCGGGCGAGGTGCCCACGGCCGCGCCCTTGAACTGTCCGCCCAGCCGGGGCGGGTGGTACTCGCCGGTGCCGACGATGGTGCCGCGCTCCAGGAACGCCAGCCGCGAGGCCTCGGTGAAAGTCAACGCCTGGCCGTCGAGGCGCAGGTCCCAGCCGCGGTGCTCCTTGCGGTACTCGGTGCGGATCTCGTCGCTGTTGACCGGGTTGCCATCCTGCGCGTTGACCACCCGGCTGCCGCGGATGTCGAGCGCGTCCGCGCCGACCTTGATGGCGCCCGCCACCACCTCGAGGATCTGCCGCTTGACCGACTCGGCCGCCTGCCTGGCGGCATGGCCGGCCATCAGCGTGGTGCGACTCGAATAGGCGCCCAGATCGACCGAGAGCGTCGAGTCGCCGGTGATCACGCGCACCGCGTCGAGCGAGATGCCCAGCGCCTCCGCGGCGATGGTCGCCAGCACGGTCTCGCAGCCCTGGCCGATCTCGGCGCAGCCGCAGCGCACCTCGATGCCGCCGCCCGCCTCGTCGGCCTGGATCACCACTGTCGCGTGAGGCGTCCGCGACCGATAGATCGGATAGCCGGCGCCCGAGACGAAGAAGCCGCAGGCCGCTCCCATGCCGCGGCCCGGCGCTCGCCTGGCGCGGCGATCCTGCCAGCCCGACTGCTGCTGCACCGCGGTCAGGCACTCGCGCATGCCCAGGCTCGACATGGCGAGGTCGTTGCACGTCGTCTCGCCGGCCTCCATCACGTTGCGCAGCCGCAGCTCGATCGGATCCAGGCCTAGCTCGTCGGCCAGCCGATCTAGCTGCATCTCGAACAGCGCGCGCGCCACCACGCCGCCGTGGCCGCGCTGAGCGCCGCAGGCCGGCTTGTTGGTGACCACGCGCGTGCCGCGGTAGCGCATGTTGGGCAGGCGATAGGGCGCGCCGAGCAGGCTGCCGGAGTAATAGACGGTGGCGATGCCGAAGCTGCAGTAGGCGCCGCCGTCGAGCAGCGCCTCGTGGTCCAGAAACAGCAGCTT
>JAFGSX010000129.1 GCA_016934455.1 Deltaproteobacteria bacterium | reverse complement strand
TCAAGCCGTTCTCGGCGCCCCCGGCGACCACCGGTCCCGAAGGTTGGTTGGCGAACAGCACGACGTAGAGCACGACCAGACCGGCGGCCACGGCGAGCAAGATCATCAGCACCAGCAGCAGCCGGGCATTGGCTGCGCTGTGGGTCGACCGGGCCGCGATCGGGTGGCTGATCTCCTCGACCAGGCTTGGCTCGGACGATGTTCCCGACGGCGTCGCCAGCGGCGCGCGCGCCGCCGGCGGGGCCAGGTCGGCCTCGTCATCCGCCGGCATCGGGCTTAGGCCCGGATCCGATTTCGGCTTTGGCGTCAGCACCAGCGAGGGAGCCGCAGCGGCGGCGGCTGGCACCGCGTTGAGCTGATGACCGCTGAGCTCGGACTTGGCGCGCTCCCGGATCTCGGCATCGGTGGCGCGTCGACGGGTGATGCGGATCCCACCCGCTGCGACCGGATCGCCCGGCGCGGACGGAGCGGCCGCCTGCGGTTTGCCGCGGCCCGGATGCGGTTGCGCATCGGATCCATCCTCGTACTCGCCCGGCTCGGTGGTCTCGAAGCCCATCGCCTCCCCGGGCTGGGTCAGGCAGCTCTCGGAATCGAAGTCGCTGGACTCGGATCCGGCCCCGTTGCCGCCCTTTTCCGAGGCCTCGGGCCCGGCCTGTGCAATCGTCGCGTCCAGGATGTTGCCGGAGTAATTGGGCTCGTCGATCGGCTCGATGTCGGCATCGGCCACGACCTCCGCCTCCGATAAACCGGCCGCGGTCGCCGCGCCCGCCTCCTCCGACAGCGCCTGGCCCTGGCCCGTCTCGCTCGAAGCCGCCTGCTGCCGCAACAGCTCCACGCGATCGAGAATGCGCCGCACCTCGGCCGGAGAGAGCGACGCGGTCTCGGCCTCCTCGACGTGCGGTAGCTCAGGCAGCGACTGCAGGGACGCCGGCTTCGAGTCCTCGGCGGCCGCCTGGACCGGCGGTCCGACGTCGCCGCCCCGAGATGCGCCGCCGATCTCTTTCCCATCGATCGACTTGCCGAGAAACTGAGCCGGATCGTAGGCCGGGATGGTGGCTCCATCCAGCTCGTCGTCCAGATCCTGGTCCTCGCCGTCTCCGCCATCGGCGATTTCCGCCGCACCCGCTGCCGGACGCTGGCCGGCGGCGCTCGGGGGCATGGGCAGCGACAGATCGCCGCGCAGCAAGGCCGCGCGATCGAGCTCGATGGTCGGCGGTTGATCATCGCCAAAATCCCCGGCGTCGTCCTCGCCGTCGGAGGTGGCCACGGTGGCAACCGCATCGTGGTCGGCTTTCTGCTCGCCAGGCGCGCGATCGTTCGCCGCCGGCGCCTCCGCTTGGTCGGCGGCGATCCCCGTGGGTCTCTCCAGCGGCTCGCTCGGCTCGGTCTGCTGCGGTGACTCGGGCTTGCTGGGCTCTCGATGCTTGCCGTTGCCCTTGCCGGCGGCGGGGCGCTGGGGCGGCGGCTCGGGAGGCATCTGCAGGACCGTGTCCGGGATGTAGTCCTCGTCGGCCACCCCGGGACCGGTCAGCTCGTCATCGACGTTCTCGTCCGGCTCCTCCGACCGGGCGTCGGGGTCCGTCGACACCGCGGCCGACATCGAGTCCGTCGTCGCCTGGTCGAAATTCGGCTTGTTGAGGGTCTCGTCCGTTACCAGGGAGATCGCATTGCCGGGGTTGTCGTGGCGGGCCTGGATCTCGTCCAGCGCGGCGCGCACCGTTCCCTCCGGGATCTCCTCGATCTTGGGCTTTTCGGCCTCCTCGCTCGACTGGCCGGTGGGCACGATGATCTCGCCGATGCCCTTGACGATCATGGTACCGCCGTCGGCGTTGAGCTCGTCGTCGAACAGCTCGTACAGCCAGCGCGACAGCCGGACGTTGTTGGACTTGCGCGGCGCCCGGTCGAGGTAGTCCTCCAGCGCGAGCTGCAGCTCCTGGGCGTTTGGATAGCGCCGGTCCGGGTTCTTCTCGAGCGCGCGCGACAGGATGCGCACCACGTCGATCGGAACCTCGGGATTGATCTCGCGCGGATTGAGCGGCTTTTCCTGGACGATTGCCTTCAGCGTCTTGAGGCTGGTCTCGCGCTCGAACGGCCGTTGGCCGGTGAGAAACTCGTACATCACCACGCCCACGGCGAACACATCCGAGCGGTGGTCGATCTTGTCGCCCCGCACCTGCTCCGGCGACATGTAGGCGTACTTGCCCTTGAGCACGCCGGCGCGCGTCTGCGCCAATTGAGTCGAGGCCTTGGCGATGCCAAAATCGACCAGCTTCACCCCACCCTGGAACGAGATCAGGATGTTCTGGGGGCTGATGTCCCGGTGGATGATGTTGAGCGGCCTCCCGTCGAAGTCCTTGCGCGTGTGCGCGTAGTAGAGGCCGTCCGCTACCCCCGTGACGATGCGGCAGGTGTGCTCGATCGGAATGCCGAGCCCGGTCTCGCGCGCCTTGCGCATGACCGCGGCCATGTTGCGACCCGAGACATACTCCATGGCGATGTAAAATGTCTCGTCGGCGCGGCCCAGGTCGTAGATCTGCACGATGTTCGCGTGCGAAAGCATGGCGGCGATGCGGGCCTCGTCCAGGAACATCGACACGAATTCCTGGTCGTGGGCCAGGTGCGCCAGGATGCGCTTGAGCACGACGACCTTCTCGAAGCCCTCCATTCCCGTCTGCTTGGCCAGGAACAGCTCGGCCATCCCGCCGGTCGCGAGCTTGCGCAGGATCTCGTAGCGATCGATGCGCTCAGGCGTTTGCACACGGACTCCGCTCGCCCGCTGTTCGACCGGCGCTGGCGCCGCCTGCCGGGCAAGGCCATCTCCGCTGCCAGGCACATGCAGGCACCGAAAAAGCACTCTCCCATCGAAATCTTATTCGCCGTCACCGAGCAGTGTCAATTTTCGATGAGATTTCCATGCAAATGGAAGATCGCCGCTCACGGGCGCGGATTTGCGAACTTGCGGTTGTCGAAGAGGCGGATGTAGCGGGTGTCGGCAAAGCTGTCGATGCGGTCTTTCTCGATGTTTCCCAGGCGGCGGTTGGCGATGATGCCCTCGAACCAGGTGTTCTCGGGATTGGTGGGATCGTAAGCGGCCACGCCGATCTCCTTGACCATGGGCAAGGTGTGGTGAACCGTCCACGCCACGGTCGCCGCCTCCTCCTCCAAGAACCGATCCTCCTCGCCCTTCCAGCGCACTCGCACCACCAACTTGTCCCAGTCCGGCGCGGTCACCTCGACAAACTCGACCCGCCCCTTGACGCGCGTCCCCTGCAGCGCATCGGTGATGCTTTTCTCGGCACCCTTGACGATGGCGTCGCAGGAATCGCCAAAGGCGCCGCCCTGGGCCAAGATCTTCGCGAGCTTCTTGGGTGTGACGTGCGCGCGCGCCGCGATCGCCGCATCGCGCTTCTTGGGCGACATCTTCTGGTACTTGGCGTTCTGCGACTCCTCGAGGTAGCCGCAGTAGATGCGAAAATCGTCGGGGGACATGGGCTCATCGGCGACAGCCGATGCTCCAGCGGTCCCGGCCAGAGCCAGCGCGGTCACCGCCCCCCAAACGCTCGACCGATTCATCGCTGTTCCTCCTCAGGTGTCAACCGGCCAACCATCCTACCATCGATTGGTACGTCTGCGATCGACCGATATTCAGAGCAGCGCTATACTACTGCCATTGTCATACGGAGTTTCACCATGACCCCATTTGTTTTTGCCATCGCCCTTGCCATTGTCAGCGAACCCGCTTCCGGAGAACGGCATTTCGTGCAGCCGATCAGAGACGAGCAACCCTCCGTCGACCCGGCCGACCGGATCGCCGCAGCGTTTCTCGAGCGCCAGGCCACGGCGCTCGGTGTCTCCGGCTTCGAGCCGAGACAGCTTGCGCCGAGGCGAACCAGGCTGGGCACCTGGGTGCCCTTTGCGCTGCTCCGCGACGGCCTGCCCGTGCTGGGCGCGGCCGTCAACGTCCACGTCGCCGACGATGGCCGCGTCGATCGGGTCGCCGGCCGCCGCGCCAGCCCGCGGCGCCGGGGCGAGTTTTGGCTCGACGCGCGGGCGGCGCTGCTGTCGGCGGCGCAACGCGGGCCGCGCTGGGGGTTGATCGATCCCTCGGTCGAGCGCGATCCCGGCACCGTCGGCCGGGCGCTGCTCGACGACGGCCAGGCGCTGCGACCGGTGTTCTTGGTCTACCCGCGGAGCTGGCACCCGCTCGAGCGCTACGAGATCATCGTCGACGCCGAGACCGGCGCCGTGCGCGCGAGCCGCAACCGCGTGGTCTTTGCCAGCGACAGCGCCTGCGCCAACGTCTTCACCCCCTCGCCCGGCGCCAACCTCCACGACAGCGAGCCGCAGCAGACGATCCTGCCGTTCGCCTTTGCCAACGACAGCGACCACCTGCAGGGCACCTACTTCGAGACCTTCAACTGCTGCCGCAACGTGGCTTGCGATCCCGATGGCGCCGAGAGCCGCTACCAGGGCAGCGTCTCCAATCCGATCGGCATCGGCGCCGATCCGCTCTACTTCGACACCGTCACCTGCGACGAGCACCCCAAGGCCAGAGCAGCGGACGGCCGGTTCCTGTTCGAGCCGATCGATCCGGCACCGGGCGCGGCCGTGTACGATCAGGCGCTCGAGGACGATTTTGCCGAGCCCATGCTCTACTGGAGCGTGCAGAACCTGTTCTCCTACATGCGGCGAGTCGGCGACCCCGACTTCTTGCTGCGCTCCCACGGCGGCACGCCCGACCAGCCCGACCAGCCGTTCCACGTCACCGCCAACATGATCGTCCCCGACTTCAACGAGGCGATCACTCAGATGCTGCCGTTTCCGCTCGGCCAGGGCCGCGGCGCTCAGAACAACCCCGTGGTCATCAACAACTACCTGCGCATCGATAACGCCGCCTACATCCCGGCCTCAACGCCGGATACGGTGCCGATCCCGATCGACCTGCTCTATCGCGACTTCGACTCGATCGTGATGTTCCAGGGCGAGCGGCGCGACTTCGCCTACGACGGCGAGATCGTCTACCACGAGATGACGCACGCCGTGATGGGCAGCTACAACGACTATGCCGCCTACACCGTCGACGAGCAGGGTAGCTGCAGCGCGCCGGGCGCCCTGGGCGAGGGATACGCCGACTACTTCGCCGCCACCCTCTCCAACGACTCGCTCACCGGCGAGTACGCTGGCTCGGGCACGCCGGGGATGGAGACCGGCATCCGGGACGCCCACAACGACCGGGTCTGTCCCGACGATTTCACGGGCGAGGTGCACGACGACTCGTGGCCGTGGAGCGGCGCGCTGTGGGATCTGCGCGATATCTTTGTCGGCGACGGCTGCGATCGCGATCGCTTCGACGCCGCCGTCTACGACGCCATGGCCGGCCTGCCGCCCACCCCCTCCTTTGACCTGGCAGCGGAGTTGACCGTGCTCGCGCTCGAGCAGATGTACGGCCGCACCAGCGGCGCCGCCCAGATCGCGACCTGCGTCTTCAAGCGGCGCGGCATGCAGGGGTGCGAGCGCGTGGTCCGCGTCCTCGGCACCGACGGCTCGGCCACGACCTCGCAGCCGTTGGCCGAGATGCTCGTCACCGGCGCCTCGGACGTCGGCGTACCGACCGTGCCGGCCACGCTGCAGGTGAGGGTCGACGTGCCCAAGGGCGCGACCTGCACCACGCTGCACTGGGACGAGGGCGGGGGCGACGACATGATGAGCATGCTGGCCGGCTCGCCCACCTTCAACCTGCTGATCAAGCGCGGGGAGCCGATCCGCTTCACGCTGGTCAGCGGCACGTTGACCCACGACGCCGCCGCCGAGCTGCCGGTGACCCGCGTCTCCAGCGGCATGGGCCAGCCCGCGGTGCCACAGCCGGTTGCCTACCCCATCAGCGAGCCGTGCGGCGCCAGCTATTTCTACGCCTTCTGGAATTCGGGTTCCTCCGCCTCGGTGACCGACGTGCGCGCCAGCGTCGACGTCGACACCGCCCTGGCGGATACCTGCGACGGCGAGCTCGACCTGGCTCCCGAGCCGAGCCGGCCGGAGCCCGCGGAGTGCGCCGCGCTGCCGCAGACCATCGGCGACAGCGAGCAGTGCCAGCTCGACCCGCCCCACGTCCCGGTCGCCTGCCCCGCGTCCGACGCCGGTGTCGTGTCCCCGCCTCCGATCGAGCGCGACGCCTGCAACTGCGCTGGCACGCCGGCTCCGGCGCTGCTGCCGCTGGTGCTGGTGCCGCTGCTATCCCGTCGGCACCGCCAGCGCCGTCAGATCGTCCAGCGCTGACTTTGCGCTACCCAACCGGGCACCCAGCGGATAGATTGCCACGCCGATGAGCGAGCAGGCGCGACCAGCCGCCCCGTCGACAACATTGCCGCCACCGCGTCTGGCGCTGGCGGTCATGCTGACGCTCGCCCTGGTCGGCCTGGCGCTGTCGATCGATCTGACCTACCTGCACGTCCGCGTCCACATCGATCCGACCTACGAGAGCTGGTGCAGCTTCGACAAGACCATCGACTGCGACGCGGTCGAGCGCAGCCGGTTCGCGGTGGCGCTCGGGGTGCCGGTCTCGGTCTGGGGCATTCTCGGCTACCTGGTGCTGATCGGCGTCGTGTTGAGCGCGTTTCTACAGCGGCCCGCCAGCAACTGGCCGCGCGGCGCGCTGCTCGGAATCGGCGCGCTGTTCGTCCTGGTCTCGATCGAAAACGCCGTCATCTCGTTCGCCGTGATCAAGGCCGTGTGCGTGGTCTGCTCCGGAACCTACGCCGTCAACCTGGTGCTGCTGGCGGTCGCCTGGCTCACCGCCCGCCAGGCCGGCCGCAGCCCGCTGCTCCTGATCTGGAGCGACATCCAGGCGCTGCGCCGGCAGTGGCAGACGACCGCGGTCGCGGCCGCGTGCTTTGCCCTGGCGTCGCTGGCGCTGATCGCCTGGTATCCGCCCTACTGGAAGGGCAAGGCCGAGCTGCCTGGCGGCGCCGCCGGGCTGCACATCGGAAAGACCGACGGAGGCTCGCACTGGATCGGGGCGGCCGCGCCGGCCGTCACCATCGTCGAGTTCAGCGACTACCAGTGCCCGTTCTGCGCGCGCAGCCACGCCGCGGTGCGGCGCGCCGTGGCCGAGCAGCCGGACCGGCTGCGGCTGGTGCATCGGCACTTTCCGCTCGACATGGAATGCAACGACATGCTCGACCGGCCATTTCACCCGCACGCCTGCGCCGCCGCCCGCGCCGCCGAATGCGCCGCCGCGCAGGGCAAGTTCTGGGAGATGAACGATCTGCTCTACCTGGCTCAGCGCCACCTGCCACCGGAGAAGATAGACGGTTTTGTCGACCGGCTGTCGCTCGACCGCGCTCAGTTCCGTGCCTGCCTGGCGTCGGTGGAGATCGAGCGCATCCTGCAGCGGGACATCGACGCCGCGGAACGGCTCAAGGCCCGCGGCACCCCGTTCTATCTGATCAACGGTCGCATGTATCGGGGTGCTCTGACGGTCGAGCGGCTGGCCGCCGCCGTTCGAGAGGCCGAGCGCGCACCGGCGTCGTCTCAGACGGGCAGGTAGACCCGCGTCAGGCGTAGGTCGGCATCCCGCCGACGCCGATGAGCGCGGCGCGCTTGAGCTGCGGCTTGCCGCGCTCGACCACGAAGTCGGCGCGGCCGACATTGACCCCGCCGTATCCGACCTGCATCACCAGCGTCTGCCAGCCGCTGCGCGCGCAGCGGATATTGATCGGCGCCTCGAGAAAGGTGTGGGTGTGCCCCCCGACGACGTAGTTGACGCCCGCGACCTGGCGCGGCCAGTCGAGGTCGCCGGGCTCGCCCAGCACGCCGCGATGGCCGAGATGCGTCAGCGCCACCACCATGTGACAGCCGCGCTCGAGCCGCAGCTCCTCGACCGCGGCGCGCGCCGCCTGGATCGGGTCGCGGTATCTGACGCCAGGACAGAGCTTGAGGTTGACCAGCCCCTCGAGGGCCACGCCGAGGCCGAACACGCCAACCCGCACCCCGCCCACCTCGCGCACCACGTAGCGCTTGACGCGCTCTCCCAGCGCCAGCTCGGGCGCAAATTCGTAGTTGCAGTTGACCAGATCGAAGCGGGCGTGGGCGAGCGCGGCCTCGAGACCGTCAGTGCCGATGTCGAGATCGTGGTTGCCGATGGTGACCACGTCGTAGCCCAGCGCCGACAGCGCCTTCACCTCGACCTCGCCGCGAAAGCGGTTGAAGTAGGGTGTGCCCTGGAAAAAATCGCCGCCGTCGAGCAGCAGCGTGTGGGGCTGGCTCCGTCTCACCTGCCGGATCAAGGTCGCTCGCCGCGCCACGCCGCCCAGACCCGCCAGCTTGCCCGATCCCTCGGGAAACGGGTCGATGCGCGAATGGGTGTCGTTGGTGTGCAGCAAGGTGATGCTGCCGCTCGGCGCCGCGGTTTGCGCGCGGCCCAACGCCGGCAGCAGCACCGGCGCGGCCAAGCCGGCGGTCAGGTCGCGCAAGAAACGGCGGCGATCGATCGTCACTTGGCGACCTCGCCCCTGATCCGGCCGTCGCCGCTCAAGGTCAGGACGCCGCCCGGCCCAGCCAGTGCGCTGATCTTGGCCATCAGGGCATCGCGGATCATCACATTGGTACGCACGATGCGGCTGGCGGCGTGCATGCCTGCGTACCGCCCGCCGCCGTCGAACACGTAATCGCTGGTCGCCACGCGGTAGATCGTTTTTTCGTCGAGCGGTTTGCCTTTTAAGGTGATCTGGACGGCGTGGCCGCGCCGGATGACGTAGCGGACCCCGGCGATCGGGTCACCGCCGCGCGCGGCCATCGAATCGAGCATGCTCTTGAGCGCGGTGCCCGGCAGGTCGAAGACGACGATCGTGTTGTCGAACGGCATCACCTCGAACACGGTGCCGACCGTGACGTCACCGGCGGGGATGATGTTGCGGATGCCGCCGGAGTTGGAGAACGCGATATCGACCCGCGCGCCGGTCGCCTCGAGCGCGGCGTCGAGCATCGCGTCGGCGAGCAGATTTCCGAGAGGGCCCTCGGGCTTGCCGCTCTCGATGGTCTGCGGCGCGCGCGCCAGCACGCGCCGGATCTCGCGCTCTACCTCGGCCCGATAGGGTGCCACCAGCCGATCGACATCGTCGGCCCCGGCCCAGCGACCGTCGACCGCGATCGAGGTCGTGGCCAGCTCGTCGGGTGGAACCGCGGCCGTGGCCAGAACGCTGGCGGCGACGATCCAGAGCGCGGTGTTCCAGTTCGGCACGCCCTACCCGCTCACGCAGTTTCCGCCGCGATGCTTGGCCAGCGCCAGGTTCTGCGATGCGGCGGCGATCATGGACGGTACATCGGATTGCTGTCCAATCGCGGCACAGCCGAGGCTGATGGTGATCTGCACCGCCGCCCCTTCGAAATCGAAGTGCGAGCTGTCCACCAGCTTGCGCACCCGTTCGGCAAAGTTGCGCGCGTTCTTGAGATTGATCTCCGGCAGCACCACGCCGAACAGCTCGCGCTCGAGCCGCGCCACCAGATCCTCGCGCCGGCTGTTGCCCCGGATCAGCTTGGCGAGCTGCGATAGCACCGCGTCGCCGGCCAGGTGCCCGAAGGCGTGGTTGACCTGGCTGAAGTTGTCGATCTCGAACAGCACCAGCGACAGATCGCGGCTGTAGCGGCGCGCCCGGTAGATCTCGCGCTCGAGCTGCTCGTTGAGGTAGCGCCGGTTGTAGACCTGGGTCAGGCCGTCGATGGTGGTGAGGCGGTAGATCTCCTCGTAATACGCCGCCTCGATGTTGTTGCCGGAGAGGTATTTGAGAATGGTGCGGCCGATCTTGATCAGGTCGCCGTCGGCCAGAGCCTTGCTGTCGACCAGCTCGTCGTTGACGTAGGTGCCGTTGGTCGAGCCGAGATCGCTGATCACGGTCTCGCCGAATCCCGCCACCACCTTGGCGTGCTGCCGCGAGATCGCCTCTTGATCGATCTGGATGTCGCACTGGGCCGAGCGCCCGATGGCAAGCTGCCCCTGGGCCAGCGTGTACTTGCGGCCCAGCTCGTCGCCATAGACGACGACCAGGCAGGCGTCGCTGGTCCGGCAGCGCTCGGCGATCTTGCTGATGACGGTGACCGCCGTTTTCTGCTTGCGCGCGATCATCTAGATGCCCACCAGCAGCCGCGCCCCGAAGTTGTACGACAGCCCGGCATCGATGATGCGCTGCTTGGCCTCCTCGACGTCGTACTCGACCCGCTTGTAGCGAAAGGTGTTGGTCTCGGTATCGAAGATCGAGCAGCAGGCGCGGTTGTCGTAGTCGCGCGGCTGCCCGACGCTGCCCACCGTGATGATGTACTTGTGGTCGCGGCGCAGCCCGAACCCCGGGGCCACGACGTCGACCGCGTCGTCGTGCGCCAGGGCGAACGACCGCGTCAGGTGCGAGTGGCCGATAAAGGTGACCCGCGCCAGCCGGTCCCAGTAGGGCAGCAGCTCGCGCGCCTTCTCCCGGGTGAAGATGTACTCGAACTCGCTCGGGTAGATCGGCGAGCCGTGACAGAACTCGATGTCGCCCTCGCGATGCGAATAGGGCAACCCCTTGAGCCAGGCCAGGTTCTCGCCCGAGACCTGCTTGCTGGTCCAGTCGAGCGCAGTGCGCGCGGCGTCGTAGTAGTACGAGTAGTCCATGCGACCAGCCACCGCGGCGTCGTGGATGCCCAGGATGGTCATGTCGGCGGACTGCCGCACGATGTCGGCGCACTGGTCCGGATTGGCACCGTAGCCGACGACGTCTCCCAGGCAGATGAAGCGATCGATGTTCTCTTCCTCGTACGCGCGCATCACCGCGACGAGAGCCTGATAGTTCGCATGGACGTCGGAAAAGATACCGTAACGCACGGACTCACCGCAGCGCCGCGAACCGACGGGCCAACAGCGCCAGAAAAGTCACCAGCAGCAATCCAATCCAGGTCCCGGCCGGCGGTCGCCGCTGCTCGCAACCGCACCCCTCATTCGCGTGTCTGATGGTCACCGCGGCCGCGCTGTACGACACCGCCGCGCCCGAGCTGGTCTGGTATCGACCGTAGACGTAGTAGCTGCCGCTGGCGACGGCGCGCGTGTCCCAACTGACTCGCGTCGGTCCGCCCGGCACCGCCAGACCGCCGACGATCGGCTGACCGTTCTCACCGCTGGAGTCGGTGTCGTAGTAGAGCGAGACCGTGCCCGCCACGTTGTTGTGCGTGAACACAATCTCGCACTGGGCATCGATCTCGCCCTCGTTTCCATCCGGTTTGACGATGGTGAGCAGCGGTGCGGTGACCGCCTGTGCCTCGACCGTCACGCTCCCGGCTGCGTACGCATAGGCGATGCCGCCGCGGGCGTCGAGAGCGCGGCCGAGGATGCGATAGCTCCCAGCCGGTACGCCGGCTGGCGTCCAGGTGTGGCTGCCCACCGGATCGAGCCCGTCGGCGATCAACACGCCGTCGTTGCCGCTGGCATCGGTGTCGTACAGCAGCGCGACGGTCAGCGGATCGTTGTCCGGATCCGACGCGCTGTAGACGATCTCGACCGACGGTCTCGCCACGACGGCGCCCGCCGGCTGACTGACCGCGATGCTCGGAGGATTCTGCGGCCCGGCGTCGATGGGGACCAGATCGTAGCCCGGCACATCGACCCCGGGACCGGCATCGATGCCACCGCTGCGATCGGGCATTGAGGTATCGGGATAACCGCCGTCGGGCGGCGGCAAGCAGACCGGGCTGCCCGAGCTGGTGCCGCCGTCCTCGACCAGGCCGGCGTCCAGGCCGCGGTAGCACCAGGTGTTCTCGCGCCCAGGGTTGCCATACAGAGGACCGGCCGGGCTGATCGCCCAGGGCTGGCAGCCCGTCAGCGGCGACAGCGACCAGTTGCTGCCAATGTAATTGTCCGCGCCCGTGTCGACGAGTTGCAGGGTCTGGGCGTCGGCCGCCGCCGAAAAGCCGCTCTCCCGGTAACCGACGATGTCCCACGGGGTGGTGTTGACGACGTCTGTGGTGCCCGGAGGAAACAGCGCTATGCGCGGATTGTCGACGCCCGTATCGTTCGAGTTGTTTAGCCCGAAGTCACCCTCGAGCACGATCGTGACGCCCGCGGTGCGGCAGTTGGTGCCCAGCAGCGCGCTCTTCGCCAGCACGGCGTAAGAGCCGGCCGCCAACGCCGACGCACCCGCCGGCACGTTCCCCAGACGCGGATTGGTCGCGACGCGCGATTCGACCACCATGCCCGCGAGTGCCAGCTCGCCGGGGCCTGGATTGTAGATCTCGAACCACTCGAAGGAACCCTCCGTGCCAGGGGGATTGTAGAAGATCTCGGTGATGATCGGCTGTGCCTGCGCGCTCGCCCCGAGCGCGAACAGGACAACCGCGGCCATGCTAGCGAGCCGTTGTCTCATCTTGCTCCACACAACCCAGCGCCGCGCCGCGCCTTGCGCGCGGCGTCCTGTCAACCACGACGTGGTCAAACGCTACCATGATGGGACAAAGCACCACAACAACTTAGCGCTGTCGCCGCCACCTCAATCGTTCTTGCGCACCACCTGGTAGACCCCGGCTTCGACGAAGATCCGCAGCAGGTCGGGGTCGAGCGAGCCGCGCTTGACCTCGCTCAGCAGGATGTCGATCGCCCGGTCGTGAGGCACCGCCTTCTTGTAGGGGCGGTCGGCGGCGGTCAGGGCGTCGTACATGTCGGCGATGCTCATGATGCGAGCCTGCAGCGGTATCTGGTCGGCGAGCAGGCCGCGCGGATAGCCCTCGCCCGACAGCTTCTCGTGGTGCGCGTAGGCGATGGAGGGCACGTTCTTTAGCTCGCGCGTCCACGGGATCTGCGACAGGAACTTGTAGGTGAACTCGACGTGCGCCTCGATCTCGTGGCGCTCCTCGTTGTTGAGGCTGCCGCGCCGGATCGACAGACAGGCGATCTCCTCGGACGTGAGCAGCGGCCGGGAGATGCCGCGCGCATCGCGATAGGTGTAGGCGCCCAGCTTCTGCAACTTCTCGAAATTGCCGTCGTCGAGCACGGTCGGCCGGTTGCACGCGATGACCAGGTCCAGCGCGTCGTCCAGCATCCTGAGCTCGGCCGCGGCCTCGCGCTCGAGCTCCTCGAGCTGGAGGCGCACAGCATCGGCCGGCCCGCCCTGGAGCAGCTCTCCCCGCCGGCGCGCGAAGTCGTACTCGACGGTCCGCCGCACGAAGTCGAAGCGCGCGCTGATCAGGGCGAACTCGTGTGGATAGAGCTTGTTCTCCTTGAGCAGCACGTTCTCGCGCACGCCGACCTTGCCGAAGTCGTGCAGCAGGGCGGCGTAGCGCAGCTCGCGGATCACCTCCTCGCCGAGCACGATGCCGACATAGGGGCCGCTGGTCTGGTGCTCGAGCGCGCGCGCCAGCGCCACGGTCAGCTCGGCCACCCGCTCCGAGTGGCCGTGGGTGGTCGGATCTCGAGCTTCGATGGCGTACACCGAGGCCTTGATGAACGAGTCGAAGAGGCGCTGTATCTCGGCGTGCAAGGTCGCGTTCTGCAGCGCGACCGCAGCCTGGCCGCCCAGCGCCAGCAGCAGATCCTGGTCGTCGACGTCGAAGTCCAGGCCGTCCCGCTTGTTGAGCACCTGGATGACACCGGTGATGCTGCCGATGTCGTCGACCATCGGCACGCACAGGATGTTGCGGGTCCGGTAGCCGGTCGTTCGATCGACGTCGCGGTTGAAGCGCGGGTCGGCGTAAGCATCCTTGATGATCAGCGGCTCGCGCGTGCGGGCGACGAACCCGGCGATGCCCTTGCCGATGGCGAGCCGGATCTTCTGCGACTCGCCGTGAGCGATCTTGGACCACAGCTCGCCCGCCTCGCGGTCGTAGATGTAGAGCGTGCAGCGGTCGGCCTCGACCACCCGCCGCGAGGCCTCGGCGATCAGATCGAGCAGAGCGTCGAAGTCGCGCTTGGCGCCCATGGCGCGTGCCACGTCGAGAATGACGTTGAGCTTGCGCACCCGCCGCTCGATGTCGGAGGTGTGCATCTCGCCCGCGCCGGCCCCGACCGGTGTCGCCTGCTGGGTCGCGGATCTGCCCTCGGCCACCATCTGCAGCCAACGTAGCAGAGTCCAGCGGCCAGGCAAAGGCCTGGCAGCCGACTAAAACGCGACCAGCTCGCGCAACTGGCTCAGGCGCTGCTCGATCTCGGAGCGGGTCAGGGCGAGCAGCCTCTCGACACCGAAGCCCTCGCAGCAGAACGCGCCGAGCACCGCGCCGACCGCGGCCGCCCGGTGCAGCGTCGCCGCGTCGAGGCGATCGACCGCGGCGATGGTGCCGGCGAAGCCGCCGCCGAACGAGTCGCCGGCGCCGGTCGGGTCGACCACGCTGGCCAGCGGAAAGGCGGGAACCAGCCTCAGCTCGCCGCGCACCCACAGCATGGCGCCAAATGCGCCCAGCTTGACGACGACGGTCTGCGGCCCCATGGCCGCGATCGCGCGCGCCGCCGCGACCAGGTTGTGCTCACCCGCGAGCTGGCGCGCCTCGCCCTCGTTGATGAACAGCGCGTCGATGCGCTGCAGCACGCGCCTGAGCAGGGGCAGCTCGCCGCTGATCCAGAAATTCATGGTGTCGGCAGCGACGAAGCCGGGCGCGCGCACCTGGTCCAGCACGTCGAGCTGGAGCTGCGGGTGGATGTTGGCCAAAAACACGTGCCGCGTCTCGCGATAGGCCTCGGGCAACACCGGCTTGAAGCTGGCAAAGACGTTGAGATCGGTGGCCAGGGTCTCGCGCTCGTTGCAGTTGTCGCCGTAGCGGCCCGCCCAGTGAAAGGTCTTGCCGGGCGCGCGCTGCAGGCCGGCGGTCGAGATGCCGCGGCCCTCGAGCGCGGCCAGGTGGGCGTCCGGGAAGTCGTCCCCGACCACGGCGACGAGCTGCACCGGCGTGAAGTGCGCGGCGGCCAGCGAGAAGTAATTGGCGGCGCCGCCCAGGATCATCTCGCGGCGGCCGGCCGGCGCCTCGATCGTGTCCAGCGCCACCGAGCCAACGACCAGCACTGTCATGAGTGGCCCCTAGAGATACTTGCCGAACAGCGGCGCCAGCGCCTGCTTGCGCTGGTCCGGGATGCGATCGCGGGCGGTGATGATAGCCGTCTCGGCCGCCCGCGCGCAGAGGCAGCCGCGAGAGGCTTGGATCATGGGCACGGCCAGCCGGATTATCTGCTGCGACATGGCGACGTTGCGCTGCAGCACGGCCATGATGGCGTCGATCGAGACGTCCTCCTCGCTCTCGTGCCAGCAGTCGTAGTCGGTGGCGAGGGCGATGGTGGTGTAACAGATCTCGGCCTCGCGCGCGAGCTTGGCCTCGGTCAGATTGGTCATTCCGATGACGGCCGCGCCCCAGCCGCGGTAGATATGGCTCTCGGCGCGCGTCGAGAAGGCCGGCCCCTCGATGCAGACGTAGGTTCCACCGGCGTGGACGTGCGATCCGGCTTGCTGCGCGGCCAGCACCACCACGTCGTGCAGGTGCGGGCAGACCGGATCGGCGAACTGGATGTGGCCGACCAGGCCGTCTCCGAAGAAGGTGGATCGGCGCTGCCGCGTGCGGTCGATGAACTGGTCGACGACGATGATGTCGCCGGGCCGGATCTCCTGGCGCAGGCTGCCCACCGCCGACAGGCTCAGGATGCGCTCCACGCCCAGCTTCTTGAGCGCGAAGATGTTGGCCCGGTAGGGGACCTCGCTCGGCATCAGACGATGCCCGACGCCGTGGCGCGGCACGAAGCAGACCGTGCGGCCGGCGAGCGTGCCGCGCACGATGGCGTCGGACGGCGGGCCGAACGGCGTCTCCACCTCGATCCGCTCGACCGCGGTGAGATCGGGCATGTCGTACAGACCGGTGCCGCCGATCACGCCGATCACGGGCTGCGCCATCGCCTCTCCTTGCCGACCCCCGACCGAAACCAGACGTTGCCGCCGGGGTGAAGCTCGTCGAGATTCGATCTCGACGAGCGAGGGGGCAGCCGATGCCCCCCTGCAATCTCAATAGTCAAAAGGCTGAACCACTGGCTTGTCCGGCACCTCGGGCTTGGTGTCGCCGGGCTTTACGTCGTCGACCGGCTTGTCGGGAGTGGTCACCGGCTTGGTCACTGGCTTGCTGGCTCCGCCCGCGCCCCTGATTTTGATGTCGACCTTGGGCACCGTGGCCATGGTGCGCGCGGCCAGGTTCACCTCGACCCGATCCGGCGCCTGGTTCATCCAGAGCAGCAGCGCCAGGAACGGCACTCCGCCAGCCAGCAT
>JAFGSX010000128.1 GCA_016934455.1 Deltaproteobacteria bacterium | reverse complement strand
AGCTGAAACACCAGCAGCACCGCCGTGTGTGCGACGACCGAGCCAAAGGCGATGATCCCGACGAAGAGATTTTGCCAGCGCCCGATGTCGGCGTACTGGAACGCCAGGGTCAGCGGCTCGGCCTGCTGGGTGGCCAGCACCTGGGTCAGCTCGGGGTACGGGATGATGCCGGTGAACACGGCAGCGACGAGGATGTAGATGACGGTGCAGATCAGCAGCGACCCGATGATGCCCAGCGGCATGCTGCGCTGCGGGTCGCGCACCTCCTCGGCCGCGGTCGAGACCGCGTCGAAGCCGATGTAGGCGAAGAAGACGATGGCGGCACCGGCCTGGACGCCGGCCCAGCCGTTGGGCGCAAACGGTGTCCAGTTCTCGGGCTTGACATAGTAGAAACCGACGACGACGAAAAACGACAGCACGATGAGCTTGGTCACCACCATGAAGACGTTGAAGCGCGAGCTCTCGCGGATGCCGATGACGAGCACGATCGTGATCAGCGCCACGATGCCGATGGCGAGCAGGTTGAAGACGATCGGGATCCCGAACAGATGCGGCGCGCTCTCGAACAGGCCCGGGATGCGCGCCGCCGTGCGGTAGTCGGTCGAGATCCAGTCGGGGATGTGCAGCCCGAAGCCGGCGACAAAGGTCTTGAAATAATTGGCCCAACTGATCGCCACCGCGACGTTGCCGACGGCGTATTCGATGATCAGATCCCAGCCGATGATCCAGGCGACCAGCTCGCCGAGCGTCGCATAGGCATAGGTATAGGCGCTGCCCGAGATCGGCACCAGCGATGCGAACTCGGCGTAGCAGAGGGCGGCGAAACCGCAGGCGACGGCGGTCAGCACGAACGACAGGATCAGCGCGGGTCCGGCGCCGGGTCGCGCCGGATCGCCGGCGGCGGCGGTACCGATGGTGGCGAAGATGCCGGCGCCGATGACGGCGCCGATCCCGAGCGCCGTCAGCTCGACCGTACCGATCGCGCGCTTGAGCTTGTGCTCGGTCGCGTCGGCGGCGCGGAGCAGCGCGTCTAGGCTCTTGGTCCTGAACAGTTGCTTCAGCATGGCCCCCCTCGGGAAATGCGACGACCGCTCGCTACCGACCGAGCGGATCGAGGCCGAGCGCGTGCCGGCGCGCCAGCCGCGCCAGGGTCAGGTCGAGCTCGCTGGCGATGACCGCCACCTCGGCCTGGATCAACGCATCGGCGGTGTCGTTGAGCTCGAGCGACGTGGCCAGCCCCGCCTGGTAACGGCTGGCCGTGGCCTGCTGGTTCTGCCGGGCGAGCCGCAGGCGCTCGCGCGAGGTATCCAGCGTGGCCGCGGCGGTGACGACGTCGCGCTGCGCCTTCTTGACCTCGCGCTGCACCGTGCGTTCGATGAGCTGCAGCTCCTGCCTGGCCCGGATCAGGGAGGCATCGCTGTCGAGTCGGGTGGCCCGCCGCAGTCCGCCGTCGAGCAATTGCCACTGCAGCGCCACCACGGCGTTCCAGCTAAAGGGCTCGCCCGACCAGCCGGTGTTCTGAGACAACAGCGCGTTGCCCGTCAATGCCGCCGTCGGCAAATAATCCAGCCATGCCCCGCGCACCGCGTCCTCGGCCGCGGCCAGGTCGAACTCGGCGGCCTGGACGTCGGGCCGACGCTGGCGCAACGCGGCCACCTCGACCACCTCCGGCCCCTCCTCGGCCGCCGCCACCGCCGTGCTGGCGAGCTGCAGCGGCTGCGGCTGGCCGGTCAAGAACGCCAGGTACTCGGCGGCGTCGTCGCGGGTGTTGCGCGCCTCGGTCAGCCGGCCCTGCGCCGTCACCAGCTCGAGCTGGGCGCGCGTCTCGTCGATGGCGAGGGCGTTGCCCGCCGCACGCCGGGCGCGAGCCGCGGCAACGTCCTGCTCGGCCGTGATCAGCGCTCGCTCGGAGGCGCGCACCAGATTGTCGGTCGCCAGCGCGGCAAAATAGGACCGCGCCACCTCGAACGCCAGGTTGCGCCTGGTCCAGGTCACGCGCTGCACCGCCGCCTCGGTGGCATCGTAGGCGCGCATGACGCCCGCGACGGCCGGACCGCGAAACAGGGTCCACTGCGCCGACAGGTTGCCGGCCAGCGTGTCCTGGCGCTGGATGATGCGGTTGTTGGCCTCCACCTGCTTGTCGAAGTGGGTGTAGCTGCCGGCCACCGCCAGCGTCGGCAGCAGCGCCGCCCAGGCGCGGTCGCGCAGCAATCCGGCCTGGACAAGCTGCTGATCGGTGATGGCGTAGTTCTCGTTGTGCGCGGCCGCCAATCGCAGCACGTCGGCCAGAGCCAGCGCGCCCGGTTGCGAGGCAGCGGCGGATGCTGCGACCGACGTCGCCGGCAGGTGCACCGCCGCCGGGCTCGAGCCGGAGACCGTCGCCCCGCCGTCATCCATGGATGCCATCGCCAGCACGAGCGCCGCACCCGCTATCATTTCCATTGTCATCGCAGCTCGCTCACTTGGCAGGTTCCTGGTCTCTCTCCTCGTCTGGTGCGCTGGCCGTAAAATCGACCTTGACCGGCTTGCCGTAGCAGTCGATCTGCTTGGCGATCTCGCTCGCCCTGCCGACGAAGACCAGCGCCAGCGCCTCCGGATCGAGATGCTTCTTGAGCGCGGCGTTGACCTCGGCCACCGACGGCGCGGTGATGCGCTTGCGGTAGTCGCGCACGTGGCGCTCGCCCAGGCCATAGAACTCGGCCGCCTGCAGCGCCCGCCCCATGCCGGCCGCCGGTTGCAGATCGACCACGAAGCTGCCGGCCAGCTTGTTCTTGGCCGCCTGCAGCTCGGCCTCGGTCACGCCCTCGGCGCGCAGCTTCTCGATCTCGCCGAGCAGCAGGCCCGCGGTGGCACCCACCTCGCTGTTGCGAGTGAAGGTGAAGGCGCTGAACGGCCCGGCCGTGCGACCGGCCTCGAACCGCGAGCGCACGGTGTAGCTCTTGCCCCCCTTGGCGCGGATGGACTGCATCAGGCGGGACGAAAAACCGCCGCCGCCCAGCACGAAGTTGCCGAGCTCGACGGCGTACAGGTCGGGGTCGCGATACGAGATGCCGAGACCGCCGATGGCGATGGTGGTCTGGGTCAGGTCGGGCTTGTCGACCAGCCGCAGCCGCCGCTCGCCGCGCGGCTCGGGGTCCTTGGGATAGGAGAAGGGCTCGCCGGCCACCTGCCAGCCGCCGAGCGCCCGCTCGAGGGCGGCGATCACCTGCTTCGGATCGACGTCGCCGGTGACGGCGAGGATGGAGCCCTGCGGCCGCACCGCCTCGCGGTAGAGATCGATCACGTCCTGCCGCGTGATCGCCTGCAGCGTCCGCAGGCTGCGCGGCCTGCCGCGCGCGTGCTCGTAGCCGTAGATCAGATAGCCGAGGTGCTCGAAGACCAGGGCGTGCGGGACATCGCGCGCCCGCCGCACCTCGCTCAACGCCTGCGGTCGCGCCCGCTCGAGCTCCTCGACCGGAAAGGTCGGGTGCAACAACACGTCGGCGAACAGATCCAGCCCCTGGTCGAGGTCGCGCCGCAGAAAGCGGCCCTCGAGCGCGATGTGCTCGACGCCGGCCGAGCCGACGAGCGAGCCGCCCAACCCGTCGACGAGCTGCGCGATCTGCTCGGCGCTGCGCGCGGCCGTGCCCTGCGTCAGAAGCTGCGCCATCAACCCCGCGCTGCCGGCCTTGCCGGCCCGCGACAGCATCTCGCCACCCGGGAGCAACAGCCGCAGGTGGACCAGCGGCAGCTCGTGCCGCTCGACGATCAGGAGCTTGAGATCGTTGTCCAGCTCGTGGTGCGTGATGCGAGGCAGCGCGATCGGATCCGGCTCGGCCGCCGGCAGGCGAAGAAAGCGCTCGGCGGTCGGCCACTCCGCGGTCTCTCTCTCGGCCTCCTTGATCCGGGTCGCGGCCGGACGCTTGAACTTGTCGCCGGCCGCGGTCGGGACGAGCGCGGTCACGGTCAGCCGCTCGCGCGTCAGATAGCGGCTGCCGACGCGCTTGACGTCGTCGAGCGTGACCCGCTCGACGGCATTCAGGCGATCGATGAAGCGGCGGTAGTCGCGCTCGACGCACTCGGCTTTGCCGATGGCGACACCGACCCCCCAGATCTCGGACAGCCCCGAGACGTGGCTCGCCCCGAGCTGGTTCTTGGCCTTGCGCAGCTCCTCCGCGGTCGCTCCCTGTCGGACCAGCCGATCGACGCTCTCGAGCAGCGCCGTCTCGAGGTCGGAGCGGTCGGAGGCCGCGTCGGCCGGCAAAAACGCAGCCCCGACCATGAACAGACCTGGATCGCGGTTCGGCTCGGCGTCCGCGAACACGAGGGCGGCGAGCCTTTTCTCGCGCACCAGGGCTCGATTGAGGCGCGAGCTCTGCCCGCCGCCGAGAATGTCGGCGATCACCTGCAGCACCAGGGTGTCCTCGGAGGACGCCGCCGGCGTCTTGTAACCGGCCAGCATCATCGGCATCTGCGTCGGCAGCTTGACCTCGGCGCGCCGCGGAGCGGTCTGCTCGGGCTCGACCGCGCTGACCTCCGGCGGCGGCGCTTGCGCCGGGATCGGTCCAAAGTGCTTCTTGGCCTGCTCCAGCACCGCCGCCATGCTGGTGTCGCCGACCACGACCAGCACCGCGTTGTTGGGCGCGTAGTAGGTCCGGTAGAACTGCTTGACGTCCTCGAGCTCGATCCGGTCCAGATCCTCGAGCGTGCCGCCGACGGTCCACTGGTACGGATGCGCGGTGAAGGCCAGGGCGCGAAATCGCTCCTCGAGCGTGCCGAGCGGGTCGTTCTGCAGGCGCATGCGGACCTCTTCCTTGACCACCTCGCGCTCCTTGAAGAAGTGGCTCTGCTCCAGCTTGGCGCGCGCCATGCGCTCGGCCTCGAGCTCGAGCGCCAGCGCCAGGCGGGACGACGGCAATGTCTCGTGGTACGCGGTGACATCCTCGCTGGTGAATGCGTTTTCTCTGCCCCCGGCCGCGTCGATGATGCGCGCGTGCTGCTCCGGCCCGACGTTCTCCGAGCCCTTGAACATCATGTGCTCGACCAGGTGGGCGATACCGCGGATGCCGGGCCGCTCGTTGCGGCTGCCCGCGCGGTACCAGACCTGGACCGTGACCACGGGCGCGCTGTGGTCCTCGAGCACCAGCAGCTTGAGGCCGTTGTCGAGCCTGGCCTCCTCGATCTTCACCGCCGGCAACGCCGTCGCGGTCGGTTGCGGCCCGGCCGCGGCCGGCGGCGGGGGCGCCGTCGGAGACCCGGCAGCCCGCTCCGTGGCCGGCGCGTGCGCGCAGTGCGCGGTCGCCAGCAGCGCTGCGGTCAGCCCGACTGCGGCAGGAGAAAACGATCGCTCGCGCATGGTTCACCTCGAGTACAATGGCACCCGTCGCTGCGGTCGACGATGGATCGGGTCGATGGCGTGCGCAAGAGAGTT
>JAFGSX010000127.1 GCA_016934455.1 Deltaproteobacteria bacterium | reverse complement strand
GCGTCAAAGCGCGCGATCCACGCCGCTTTTTCAGGTGGACTGAGCGATGGCCACCACAAGGCGGGATTCCCGCCGTACCCATGGGCGGTCGTCTCACCGCGGATGTAAGTACCGACGCTCACCCCGGCAGCGAGTGCCCTGGCCTCGAGATGCATGCGCTGCACCACGGCCAACTCGGCGAACGTCCTGCCGGTGCTTCGCATGATCTCGATATCCTGCAGGAACCGCAGGTTTTCGCGCCGGTCTCGGTGGCTGAGATTGTCAAAGAACCGCTCGTACTGGGTCGCCGGGATGGCGACGACGACGTCCCTGAGCCTGGCCGGAACAGGTTGCAGGCTTTTCAGCGCTTCCAGTGCCGCATGAGCTTCCGCGTCGGTAATGACCCAGTCGAGCAGGCCATAAGACATGAGGCTTTCGATGTGACGTGTGATCCCGCCCGTGCTCCGCTGCTGGTGGATTTGCTGAATGAGGCTGGCGTATGCAGTCCGATCGGCGTCAGAGATGTTTTCGATCAGCCGGTCGACCAGGCCATCTGACTCCATCTGCCGGACGGTGTCTCGCAGGTCTGGGGGGGCCAGGGCAGCCAGAATCACCAGTACGCCGTGAGCTTCGGCATCGGTAATGGCCCAATCGAACAGGCCGTACGACAGATTGTCATTGATGGTCGAGTAATGCGCGGCGACCGCTCGCGCGATGACCGGGCCGTGCTGCTGCTGCACGACGTGGCCCAGCTCGTGGGCCAGAAGGCGACGGCCGCCCACCGTCTCTGGCCGAAACTGCCCGCCGCCAAAGACGATTTCGTGACCGGCCGTGTACGCCAGCGCGTTCAGGTCCCGCGCGGACTCTTCGGCCGACGCACCGGTGTGCACCCGCACCCGGCTGAAGTCGTGGCCGAAGTGCATCTCCATGATAGCGCGGGTCGGCACGTCCAGCGCCTGCCCCGGCGAGCGCAGCGCGTCACGCACGACGGGTGGCAAGACACCCGAACTCGGGGCCGGCAGAGTCCGCCTGCCGGAGGGCGCCGGCCGGCGCATCGCGGCCGCGCGATCGGCCTCTCGCTCGTGGTGGTCCCCCGGCTCGGTTATGGCACCGCGGTCCTGGACGCGCACAGGCACCCGGCTCAGGTCGCGGTCCGCTCTGAGAATGGGCACCGTGGTCTGGTAGGCAGTCACGGGCCGCACGGCAACTCGCTGCAGGCCAGCGGCCGTCAGCGAGGGACCGCCCGCCTGCCGCTCAGCGTGGCGCACCGCCGGTTGTTTCATCGCGCCGGCCCTCCATAGATGGCCTGACCGACGCGTGTCCCGAGTGCCGCGGGCCCGTCGCCCGCCTGCCACTCGACCGTGCCGGCCGTCACCGACGGGATGGCGCCACCCGAAACCCAGCCCTCGGCCGGGCCGCGCTCGGCGATCAGCCGCGCCAGCTCGGCTTCGACGGCGGCCCGCACCTGGCCGCGCTCGCCCGGCGACACCGCCAGGCCGTCCAGGATCAGCCGCTCGATGTGCAGCGTGACATTCATCGTGGTTCCCCGCTCTCCAGCCCACGGCTCTTTCCAAGCTCCGCCGCAATGAGATCGGTGGTCAGCGCGCCGTTCGCCTGGCGAGCGCGCTCTACAGACCGGTCGAGGGCCTGAGCCATGGCCTGGTCGTCGACGTCGTGCCAGGCCAGCCGGTCATAGTCGATGTCGTGCAGCGCCATCTCCTCGCCACTCGCCCGATCGGCCAGCCGCACCTGCCAGGCCTCGCGCCGGGCGCGCACCGCCGACGGCAGGCGAAACTCGGCCTCGCTCACAGGCTTTTCCACCTTGCGCACCTCGGTGCGCGCCGCCGCCAACAGCAGCGGCATCGTCACCGGCGTGCCGGCCTGCGCTGCCAGAAACGCGGCGCCCAGGGCGGTGTTGTGAATGCTGCCCCCGGTCAGGGGGATGCGCGCCAAAAAGTCCGAGTCCAGCGCTTCCACCGGGGTGCCCTCGTGGCCGCGCTGCGCGTCTGGCTGCGGAAAGACCTTGTCCCACATCACCCGGCGCTCGGGGATGCCGGGATAGGGAAAGGTGACGATAAAGCGCAGCCGCCGTGGGAAAGCCGGGTCGAGCGCGCTCCTCACGTTCGTCGCCAGGATGGCGAGGCCGCGATAGGCCTCCATGCGCTGCAAAAGATAGTTCACCTCGATGTTGGCGTAGCGGTCGTGGCTGTCGCGCACCTCGCTTCGCTTGCCAAATAAGGCGTCTGCCTCGTCGAAAAACAGGATCACGCCGCCGTCCTCGGCGGCGTCGAACACCTGCCGGAGATTCTTTTCGGTCTCGCCGATGTACTTGCTCACGACGGCCGACAGGTCGATGCGATACAGGTTGAGCTCGAGATCGTTGGCAATGACCTCGGCAGCCATCGTCTTGCCGGTGCCGCTCTCGCCGACGAACAGGGCACTGATCCCCAGCCCGCGGTTCATCTTGTGCCGGAATCCCCAGGTGTCGTACACGGTGGCGCGCTGGCCCACCTGGGCCGAGATCTGGCGCAGAAGTGCCTCCGGCTCGGCGGGCAGGACGATGTCGTCCCAGCTCACCTTGGGGTCCAGGCGCTGCGCCAACTTGTCCAGCCGCGGACGGGTGCGGAGCAGGCACGATTGCCAGGCCGCCGCCGTCAGGGGCTCGCCGGGCGGGCCGGGGAGCGCCGCGCGCGCCACCTGTTGGATGGTTGTGAGGTTGAGGTTGAACTGCCCGGCCAGGCGCGCCGGGCCGGTGCCCGCCTCGGGGCCGAGCGCCTCGACCCACGCGGCCTGCTGCTCGGCCGGCGTCGGCTTGTCGACGTCGATCGGCAGGCTGTGGACACCCAGGCCGGGCTGAACCTCGCGTGTGTCGAGCAACACCAGGCCCAGGTCGCGGGCCAGCAAGCGTCGCAGAGCCGCGGCCTGCGCATCGGCGGGCGCGTTCAGATCGGCCGCATTATGCGCGTCGAGGTACAGCGCAATCGGCAACAGCAGGCTCTCGCGCTGC
>JAFGSX010000126.1 GCA_016934455.1 Deltaproteobacteria bacterium | reverse complement strand
TGAACCGGGATGTCATGGTCAGCCCTCCTTGGTGTTTTTAGAGATGGTTGTAAAATAGTCGCGCGCCAGCCGCCGGCGCACCTTCTCGGCGCGCTCGGTGCCGTCGCTGAGCAGCAGATCGGCGAGATCGCGGCAGTTGACCGCGACCCCCTTGGCAGCGACGAAGTGGACGGTCGATCGGAGCTGGTCCAGCAGCGCCTCGTCGTGCGCGCGCAGCAGGCGGTCAAATCGCAGCTCCGAGAGCTGGGCCTGCGCGAGCGCATGGCCGAGCCTTTGCCGTTGATCGTGCATCCCCTGCAGTCGAGCCATGGCCGACAGCAGCGCTGCCCACTGCCGCTCGGCCGTGCTGCGGCCCGGCTCGGTCGGCGGCAGCTTCCATTTTGGCTCGATGTGCGCGGCAATCACCTTCCAGAAGGCTGGTGCCGAGGGATCGCCAGGCTCCAGCCGCCGCAGCTCGGCCACATCGCCGGGCGACAGCTCGCTTTCGATCGCGTGCGCGAGCCTCCCGATCAGTGGGCCGAGCACGTCCTTGTTTTCAATCTGCTGCGCTGGTTGCGTCGTCGTCGTCGCGGGTTCCATGCTGCATCGCTCCTTTCTTGAAGCAGTCGGTAAAATGTTTGCGCGCCATGCCCTCGAACATCCCCTCGGCAGCGGCGATGGCGCGGTAGCGTCGGGCAGAGGGAATGGGCGCGCTCTCGATGGCGTCGTCGAGCTGGGCGCGCGCCAACTCGAGCAGTTCGCGCTCCCAGGACGTCTGCGCGTCGCCGGGGTCGAGATCGAGGTCGCGCCAGAGCCGCTCGAAAAAGATCTCGTCGACAGCAGCGTCGAGGGCTGACAGCCAACGGTCGTCCTCCTTGTCGCGGAAATCGAGTTTTTCTCTTGCGCCCTGCAGCAGCGCACACAAGGCAATGTGCAAGACCTTGCGTCTCACCTTATCGACAGCAGTGACCCGCGTTTCGGCCAGCTTCGCGAGACGGGCGCGCTCGTCGGTATTGCCGAGCATGAGACGCACCCTGCCGGGAACCGCGACAAATCGCTGATGAAGACCCTCGGTCTTGCCCGGGCCCCGTGTCATGGCCGACGCCACGAACAGCATGGCCGATGGATCATCCGGCTGTGGGATTTGCGTAAGCGAGTGCTCGATGTTGCCGCTGAAAAGCAGTTCTTGTACTCGGTTGTAGCCGAATCCGGCAGCCGGCACGGTGAGCGTCTTTGGTGCCTTAACGCCGGTTTTCTCGATCGGTGTCCAGGGATCGCCAGTCTGACCGTGCGCATCGCTCTCGTCGGACAGCCGCGGCGACTTGGTCGAAGTGGTGCGCGCCACAATGGTATCTGCATTGCCTGCGAGTCGAACGCGCCTGCAGATCTCGATGAACCATGGATCGCAGCGCTTGGGCGAAATGCTGGTCGCCCCGTCCCATGGTTCCAGCCATAAAAGAGCGGATCCCCCATGTTCGGCGTATTGGTGGATCTCGATGATTGATCCCCGCCCCCGCGCCAAGACCTTGACGTCGCGTTTAAAGCGCTGGCCCCAGGAATGCGACGGCGCCAGCGCCACGCACGGCCGATTGCCGTAGCCGCTGTTCATCCGCGCGATGCCGTGATTGTAGCGGCCCGAGTAGCCCTGCATGGTCTGGAGCGTGAGTAATGCGAAGAGCCATTGCTCCGAAGTCGATCTCGACGAGCGCGCAGCCTTGATGTCGTGGTTTTTGGAGGTGACCAGGATGTCGAGCTCATCCGCACAATGAACCAGATCCCATTTTTTGCCCTTTTCGCTCGTCAGCGTTTTCTCCGGCACCGGCGGCTGCATGAACGCAGGCTTGGATAGATCGTCGACGACCAGGCACCACGGCTCGTCGGTCCCGTCGGTCAGCGCGCGCAGCATGGCTGCCCAGCTCGCGGCATCCTGCTTTGGCTCGGTCTTGCCAGCGCGATGCAGGGCAATGGCCGCGAGCTGAACCAGAAACGCATGCCAGGCGTGCTGCTGGTGAGGCCTGAGCGCCGGAAAATCCGAAACCGCATCCTCGCCGAGCAGCTCGAGCACGCCCGGCAGCATGACTCCCGCGCGTTTGCGGTCCTGCTTGCGCACGGTGATGATCGGCTCGGTGAGCAGGTTGAGCTTTGGATCAGCCATCGGCTTCATCCTCCTCGACGTTGTTGCGCGAATTGTCGTCGACCGGCAGCGGCCGCAGTCCGAGCCGGTCATATACCAAGACCCGGGATCCGAAAGTGAATCGCACGCGCTGGTCAGCGCTCTCCACGACGACCGCGGTCGCGTCATCGGCCACGCCGCGCGCCCACCAGGCCGGGATGTGAAGCTCGCTCACGTCTTTTCCGAACGCGCTCTTGAACGGGCAGGCAAAGCGAGCGATTCGATCGCCTTCGCCCAGGCGGGTACCGATGCGCTTGTCGTCGTGGCTGAAAAGACAGCGCTGATCGCCAAACGGCACATCCCAGCGCGACAGACCGAGCGAGGCGGTGCGGCGGTCGGCCAGCTCCGATCCCTGGCAGCGCATCGCGTGCAGACGCCAGCGCTCGTCCAGTGCGCCGACCAGGCGATCCAGGATCTCGGGATTCAGGGAGTTCTCGACCAACAGCCGGTTGTCCCCCGGAATCTCGATCTGCGCGTGCGCCAGGAGCGTGCGCCAGGTCGCCTCGACGATACGCAGATCGTCGTAGACCGTGCCAAGCCCGTGCTGGCCGCGCGCCCGCCCCTTGGTGTCGATGACGCCTGAAAGGTCGCGCTGCTCTGGCGTGAGCACGACGACGCGTGCTCTCTCGAAACTTGCCGGCCGCAATCGCTGGTGGCGGTGCAGACGACCGATTCGTTGCAGCAGCACGTCCATGGGGCAGAGATCGGTCAACAGCAGGTCCGCGTCGAGGTCCAGGCTTTGCTGTACAGTCTGTGTTGCCACGGCCACGCAGCCGCCAACCTGTCGGTGCAGGCCAAAACTCGCTTCGATTGCAGCGTCGAGCAGTCTGCGATCTGCAGCCGCAAAGCGCGCGTGGTGCGGCGCCTCGACGCCAGCGCACCTGAAGAGAACGTCCGGACAGCCCGCATCGCGCGCCAGTTGTTCGAGCGCCTCCTGGGTCGCGCGGCAGTCCGAAACGGTGTTGCGCACGACAAGAACCCTGGCGCCGCAGCGTGCAGCGTCCAGCGCCTGCTCGGCGACAGCGGCGGCGTGATCCATCAACGGCTGCAGCTCGACGGCGATGGACTTCGCGGTCGTCGAGCCACCCTCGATCTCGACATGCTTTCCGTCCGAATGAGTGATCAACGGATAGGGCGTTGACAGAGCCTGCTGCAACGGGGAAAACGCCGCGCGCTGGCCAGGCTTGAGCAGTCGTTCGCGCGCGGCCGCCCCCAGGGTGGCCGACATGAGCAGGGCGTGGCCGCCGGCTCTGACGTGGCGCCCGAGCACCTCTTCGAGAATCGTGTTCATGTAGCAATCAGAAGCGTGGACCTCGTCGACCACGAGCAGTTGCTTGAGCAGCGCCGTGGCGCGCAGATGAGAGTGACCGACCTGCAGCGCAGAGAGCAGCACCTGGTCGACGGTCCCCACCACCACCGCGCCGGTCAGGTAGCGCTTGGGCTGCTCCGCAGCCCAGCCGCGATATCGAAGACGCTCGCTCTCTTTATCGGTCCACAGGACCTCGAAATTCGGGAGCGCTTGCCCCTCGACGTCGTCGACGCAGAGATAGCCGGGGACCGCGAGCACGACCGGTGGGCGGCTGGTTTCGTGAGCGAACGCGCGCCGGATCGCCTCGACCACGCGGCCACGGATCTGGGTCGCAGCGGTGCGGGTCGGCAGCGCAAAGTACATGCCGTCGACGACGCCGGATTTCAGTAGCCTGACAAAATACAGGAGCGCGGCCTCGGTCTTGCCGCTGCCGGTTTCGGCCTCGAGCACGGCGATCGACGGCGCGCGGTCGATCTCGAGCGACTGGACCGCGTGCTGAACAGGTCGCGGGTGATAGGAGGAAATCAACCCGAGCGTGATCGGGCGGTCCTTCAACGCTGACCGTGGACCGCTCGCATCGATGCCGATTTCGGTCAAGGCGCGCGCTGCCTGGCGGCGCGCGAAGTTCATCCGGTCGTCGCCTTTTTCGTGGTCCTGTCGGAAAGGAAAGCACCTGGTGTCCGAGCCGAGCCAGTCGGCGAGCATGACCAGACCGCTGAAGGCGTGGTGAAACTCGAAACTGGCCGGCAGCGGAGCGCTGTTTTTTAACCAGGCTTTCGGGAACCAGACCTGGCTTTGCTCCACCAGGTCGGCAATTCCAGCAAACGGATCGCGGCCCTGGTCCGTGCTCCACCAGGCCTGCTGGCCATGACCGCCCACCGCGGCTGGCCGACCGTGGTGAGAGATGGCCGCGACCAGCAACTGGCACACGGTCTCCGGATCGACAGCCCAGCCCTGCAATTCGCTGAAACGAAGCGCCGTGTTCAGGCTTTTTGTCTCTCGGTAGCCTGCGGCCGAAAACAGCGCCAGCACCTCGGACACATGCCCAGCCGCGAAGCCTGGCTTCGTGAGCGCCTTGTTCTGAAATCCGTTGTTGAACTTGCCGATGTCGTGCAGCGCTGCCAGCACGCACAGCCGCGCGACCTGCACGTCGTCGAGATCTTCGAGGCCCCCCAACCTCGCAAGACGCTTTCGCAGCAGTGTCGCCGTCAGCAGCGCCTCGCAGACCGCAGCCACGTCCGCGCAATGATCGATCAGCGGATGCCACTCGACGACGTTGTTATCGCCGTCCCGCGCCATCTTGCCCCAGAAATAGGTCGGTTGGCCTCTCACCGCCCGCCCTCCCCCGTCACCGCAACCCGTCCCGCAGCTCGCGTGCCAGCAGCTCGACCGTGCGCGAGCCGCCGCCCGCCATGATCGGCTCGAATTTGTCGGGCGCCTTCATCCAGGTCGCGGCGCTGTCCATGCTGATGCGTTTGGTGACCTCGTTGCGCCTAAACGAGACCCAGCGGCCTTTCTTGACGACCCGTATAGAGTCGACGAGGTAGTACATCTGCGGCTCCCAGAAGATCGCCTCGAGGATCCCGCGCGCCGCCGACGGCGTCATCACCGGGTAGCTCACGCGCTCGACCTTCATCTCCGGCCGCGTGAAGCATGCGAAATCCCCCCACACTCGAACCGAAATCCTATTCGATGGCATCAGCGTCACCTCGTCATGCTAGCGGACTCGCATGCTGCGGTCCGAGGGTTCCTTGTCTATCACAAAGCCGATTCTTCGCCTCGGCGGCTCCACCGGGCGCATGATCTCGTCGATGGCATCGAACACCAACTTGAACTGGCGGTCGTACTTCTTTTCGAGCAGCATGACCTTGCGCCAGAGTTCTTCGTGGCTGGCCGCCATCTGGCGAAGGCGGTTAAAGGCTCGGACTACCAGGACGCTGACCGCGACGGCGCGCTCGGTGTTGAGCACCGATGCGGCCATGATCGCGCCGTGCTCTGTGAAAACGAACGGCAGGTTCGGCGAGAACCGCAACCTCGCCAGGTGGTCACAATTTGTGACCACCTCTTTCTTCTCGGCCGCTGTGAGCTTAAACATGAAGTCGCTTGGAAATCTCTTTGCATTGCGCCTGACGGCCTGGTTGAGCGCCTTGGTCGTCGTGCCATATACCTTTGCCAGGTCTGCATCGAGCATGACCTTTTGACATCGGATCAGTAAAATCCGACGCTCGATCATCTCTTCAGGGACAAGCGTTCGTGCACCCGACGTCGTAACTCTTTTGGGTCTAGACACAGAACTCCTCCGTCGGCCGTCGGTCCACTAGCACGCCGAGCTGCGGGTGATAGCAGCAATCCTCGATGACGAAGAGTTCGAGACCCGGCAGAAGCGCCGTCAACAACGCCTGATCGCGAAGAACCAGGAAATCACGATCGTTGAGGTTGACCATGAATCTCTGCAAGGCTCGCAGGTCGTCGCGGTCAAAGCGCGGTTCGCCGCGGTCGCGCTTGCGCGCGCGCATCGACTCCACGATCTCCTTCGCCCGGCCGTAGGGAGCGACGACCGGTGTGCCGCTGTGGTCGATCACGCGCGCCTTGCGCGCCACTTCGCGAAAACGGAGCTCTCGCCGATCGTCCTGGATCGAGCACTCCCGCTGGCGGTGATGATCGGTATCGACATACTGGAAGAGATTGGAAAAATACCGCTCGAAGGAATCGGGTATCGCCGCCATCTCGTCGAGAGATGTACTTGCGATCAGTCGAGCTGTTTCGTTAGTGGCGACGTTGTAGACGCCACCGGGCAGGCGATCGTCAGCAGGCGTGAAGACATTTACCTCGCCGAAAACCTGCTGTCCGCGCTTGTCGCGCAGAAGCCCTTCGCGGTTACAACGGCCGGCCGCCTGCACGATCGAGTCCAGCGGCCCGAGCGCGCGGTACAAAACCGGGAAGTCGAGATCGACACCTGCCTCGACGACCTGGGTCGATACCAGGCGGCATGGCTGTCCTTTCTTGAGCCTTTGTCGAATCGTGTTCTTCCCCGGATCGTCGATCGTACCGATCAGAGCGAGTCGATGCTCGGCGCACATGGCCGAAGATAGATGGACCACGGCGTCGCGCTCGCTGGCCGACACGACGCTCTGCAGACGCTCCCAGAGTTCGAAGGCGTGCCTGCGGACGTTGACCACGCAAAGCACCTGCTCGTGGCACGCGAGCCGCGAGGCCAGCGCATCCCACTCGATCCGTCCCGTCGACGAGTAGCGCACTCTGCGCAGCCGTCCGAAAACCTCGGCTGGCTGATCGACTAGTTCTTTTACCTCTTCCGGTGCCAGCCCCTCAGTGAGCGTCGGCGCTCTTCGAAATGCCGGCTGGGTGGCCGTGCTGAACACGAAAGTGCAACCGTAGTTGTTCCGCAGCTCTCGCAGGACACTTAGCAACGGGTTGAGCAGCCGTGCCGGCAAGGTCTGGACTTCGTCTAAGACGACGACCGATCGCGCGATGTTGTGCAACTTGCGGCAGCGGGCCGGAGACCTGGCGAACAACGACTCGACGAACTGCACGGAGGTCGTCACGATGATCGGAGCGTCCCAGTTCTCGACCGCAAGTCGCGCGGAATCGTCGCTCGCCGTTGCCTCTGCGTCGTCGTCGACCCGGACAGCAGAATGGTGCTCGACCACGATTCCGTGGTCGTCCGGATCGAGGATCTTTCGGTATTCGGCGGCGTTCTGTTCGATGATCGATAGGTAGGGGATGACGACGATGATCCGGTCCAGAGACCACTGCTTTGCATGGGCGAGAGCGAAGGCCATGGCCGAGAGCGTCTTGCCGCCACCGGTCGGTAGCGTCAGAGAAAAGAATCCCTGTGGTTGCAGAGCCTTCACGAAGCACGCGTCGAACACCGCATTGCGCACGTCCGCGAGGCACCCGGGAGCGCTACTCTTCCTTTTTCTTTCGCGAGCGACCAGCACTGCGCCGAGCAGCGAGTCGACGACGCTTTTCAGTCCCGTCGTCGATCGCCGCTTGTGCGCGCAGTGGTGCTCAGTGTCGAGGTAGTCGGCGTCGACCAGGCAAGAGAAGATCTCGGCCATCTCCGCCACCCCACGCAGGTGGTCGACAAGCAGATGCGACCGTCCGTCTTCGGAGATGTGCGCGAGCGGCTGCGTGCATTTTTCCAAATGTCGCCCCCCGTCACTCACCACGTCCCATGTTTCTCAATTGAGCGGATTCATCGAGCCGCACGAACACCACGTATTCCTCTTGCACGTCTATTGCGACCACCTTTCCGGCTCGCAAGGCCTCGAGATGCTGCTGCCCCAACCTCACTTCCTCTTGGTGCCAGCGTTTTCCAAAAGGCCTGCCGGAATCCTCCACGTCGCAAACCTGATCGACGATCTCGACTCTCGCATAAGGCACCATCTCGAACCCCCGGACTAGCGACTACCGTTGACGGACGCCTTGCCCTCGCCGTCCCGCGCCAGCTTGCCCCAGAAATCG
>JAFGSX010000125.1 GCA_016934455.1 Deltaproteobacteria bacterium | reverse complement strand
GACGCGGGCGACACCCATCATGGCCTCGATGTGGCGGGGGATCCCCTTGATCCGCTGCTGGTCGAGCCCGAACGGGAGCACGCGGGCCGCGCCGTCGAGCCACTCCAGGTGCCGGGCGCTCCGGCGCAGGTTGCGGACGGTGACCTGCCGCAGCAGCATGGCCCACGGCTGGCCGGGCACGGTGAAGGTCACCACCTCGATCTCGATCCCGAGGCGCTGGTTGCGCTCGCGCAGCACCAGCTCGGCCGGCGCGACGGTCAGCTCCTGGCGGACGTGCGCCGATGAGGCTCGCTTTCTGAACGGCTCGTGGACCGGTCCGCCGTCGAGGCGCAGGAAGGTGCGAAACCCCTCCAGCTCGACCCGGGCCAGAGCCTGGTTGAAGGACTGGAACTCCAGCATCTGGCCGTTCTTGTCCCGCACGCCGGCCGAGATCACCGCCTGGCCGCGGCTGACGTAGAAGACCCACATCGGCTTGCCCCAGGGGCCAGCGATGCCGGGCAAGAAGTTCGAGAACGGCGGGGCCCAGTTGTAGCCCTCGACCGTGAGCGCTGCCCGCTCCGGGCTCACCCGGTAGCGCGGCCGGGGTGGCTGCTCCAACGCGCTCCTCTCTCTCCGGCGGCGCCCTGATCTGTTCGGCCGCGTCGCGCGCCAGTGCGGCCGGCGGGGCGCGGCGGTGGCGGCGGTTCTACAGCTCCGGCTCCAGGCTGTTCTCGAAGATGAAGAAGTTGACGTGCTGGCCGCTGCGCTCGTTGTAGACGACGAACATGAAGGCCTCGCGCGGGGTCTCCTCGGGATCGTTGAGATCGTCGGCGGTCTCGGTGGCGGCCTTGATCATCTTGAGGTCGCTGCGCGGGCCGAGCTCGCGCAGAATGTCGTCGATCTGCATCAGGCGAAAGGGCACGTCGTCGGTGGTTGCGTAGGCCATGCCCTTTTTGCCGATGGTGAGGGCCAGGTCGTGCAGGCCGGCGTCGCTGATCGGCTCCGCGCGCCCCACCGCCAGTGGCCGGTGGTCCAGGCCCCCGAGCTGGTTGAGTCGCCGCTCGAGGGCTGCGGTGGTGAGCGCGCCCCAGTCGGAGCCGGGCGCGTGCTGATCCAGCGCCGCGCGCGCGATGCCGTCCATGATGGACTCGTCCCCCCACATCGAGCTGGCGTCGTCCACCGCCAGGCCGAGCATGGTCATGTCGCCGTCGCTCTTGTCCACCGCCGCCTGGTTGATCATGCGGCAGCCCTCGCGCAGCGCGGCGAAGAGCTGCGAGTTGCGGGCGTCGGCCTCGTGCGCGCACTCGGCGATCTGGGTGGACCAGTCGCCGAAGAGCTCCTGCAGCCCGTCCATGTCCAGACCCATGAGCGCGGTCTTGAAGGCGTCCTGCTGACCCGGCGGATAGAGGTGTCCGGTTGCCGCGCCGTAGACCTGACGCGTCATCTCGAGCACCTTGTCCTCGTCGGCGGTGCCCGGATGGGCCTCGATGTACTGCTCCACCGCCTGGGCAAATGCGGCGCGCGCGGCCGGGTCGGTGATGGTCTTGAGCTGCGGCTCGATCGCCTCGTGCAGGTCGTACGTCGACACCCAGCGGTCCGCGAACACCGCGTCGAGCTTGGTCTTCAGCTCGGAGCTCAGCTCGGCCGCGGGTCTGGTACTGCCCTCGTCGTAGGTTTTACCGCGGAGCACGAAGAAGTCCTTGCGCAGGTCCCTGGGCAGGGCGCGCGCCTCGAGCAGGGAGAGGCGGCGGTTCGGTCCGGCGACCTTCTTGGCCATCGCGTAGGCATAGGCCTCGCTCCGGTCCAGCAGCTTGTCGATGCTGACCGATTTCTGTTTGGTGCGCTCCAGGTAGTTGAGGGCATTGTCGGCGAAGACGTTGCCGGACTTGGCCAGGCGTTCGGCCTCCTTTTTCGACAGGCGGCCGTCGCGCCCCGCGGCCTGCTGCAGCGCCTCCTCCATTCCCTGCCTGAATGCCTTGCTGAATGCCTCCACGGTCGGTGCGCGTCCGAGCTTGGTCATGATCTCCTCCAAAAAGAGCGGGCGAGCTGGCCCGGCGATTACGTGCTGGATCGCTTTCAGGCGGCCGAGGATACTGCAGACCGGGCACCACAGCAATCGAGCCCGCGTTCTTGTCAACCGTCCCCGGGGACGGATATCGTTGTCTCGGTAATGCAGTCCAATCCTGCGCGAGGTCACCGGAGCCATGATGCAGCGTCTTTGCACAGTTGCCGTTTTCGAGCTCATGCTCACCGCCTGCCCCACGACCGAGGTCGCCGATGCCGGGCTGCCGGACGCGCACGCGGCCGTCGATAGCGCGCTACCGGACGCGGGGCAGGACGCGGGGCATGAGGACACGAGCGCGGGGCTCGACCGGATCGACCGCGACGCGCAGAAACCGGACACCATCGAGATGGAAGACGCCGGCGGGCCGGCGACGCCGACCTGGGTCCCGATCCCCGGCGGAACCTTCGACATGGGCTGCTCGCCAAACGACAACGGCTGCTATGCCAACGAGAGCCCGACCCACTCCGTGACGATCACGGCCTTCGAGATGACGGCCACTGAGATCACGCAGCATCAATACCAGATGACGATGGGCAGCAACCCGAGCAACCACCACGGTTGCCCGACCTGCCCGGTGGAGCAGATCACGTATCAGCAGGCGCTGGATTACTGCACCGCCATCGGGGGCCGGCTGCCGACCGAGGCCGAGTGGGAGTACGCGGCGCGGGCCGGGACCACGACCAAGTACTACTGCGGCGACGACGACGCCTGCCTCGACGGGATCGCCTGGTACGCGGCGAACTCGGGCAGCGAGAGCCACCCGGTGGGCGAGAAGGCGGTCAACCTCTTCGGTCTCTACGACGTGCTGGGCAATGTCCACGAGTGGACGGCTGACTGGTATGGCGCCGGCTACTACGCCGTCTCTCCGGCTCAGGACCCGACCGGCCCGGCGTCGGGAAGCGAGCGCGTCTACCGGGGCGGATCCTATTTGAACTCCATCACCAACCCCAACGCCAACCACGTGCGCGTGTCCTACCGCGCCAAGCTCAATCCCAACCTCGACTACAGCAACCACGGCGCGCGCTGCGCCCGCTAGACCTTCGGCGACAGGATTTTTTCGGCGCGCAGCGACGACCCTTAGACCCTCAGCTCACTTCAGTCGATCCCGTTCGGCAGGGGGCCGGCGGAAGGCTTTTTTCTGAGCCTGCGAAGACAAAAAGACCTACGCCGAACAGCGTGCCCCTGCCGAAAATTGGCTCAATTCAAGTGAGCTGTAGGTCTAGAGGTCGACCACCAGCTCTTGCCGGGCGTCGCCGCAGGGCGCGGTGCGGGTCGGGTAGGGGGTGCCGGCTCGCAGGCCGTCGGCGTCCTCGAACTTGAGCTGGCGGCACGGCTCGAAGCCGCCCCAGTAGAACGAGCCGTCGTCGGCGGTCAAATGGACGTCGGGCAGCAGGCCGCCGCTTCCGTCGGCGGTGCCCGGGTCGCCGCTGGCCGCGGCCGACACCGGGTCGGCGCAGCTCACAGCGATGTTGGCGACGCCGGCTCCGGTCGTCCGGTCGACCACGCGACCGCTCTTGGTGAAGGTGTAGGCCGGGCCATAGCAGGCGGCGATGACGACGGGCACGGCCGCGGTGATGACCCAGAGCAACGAGCGCTTGACGATCTGCATCGGCACACCCTCCAGAGGTTGGCGGCGGGCGACGAGACCGCTCCCCGGCCGCGGCCTCACAGCGATCGATCCCCGCCGGCACCGGTAATATTTGCGGGGCGGCAGATTTGGCGCGGCGCGGGCCGCGATCTCGCGGCTGCCGCTCCACCGGCGAACCGGGCGGTGCTAGCCTCGCGCCATGGACGGGGGCGATCTCTGGCGCGCGGGCGCGCTGTGGCCGGGGCTGGCCGTCGGCGCGATCGACCTCTGGCTCGCCGCGGTCGGCCGGAGCGAGGCGGACTGGCGCCTCCTGTCCCCAGACGAGCTAGAGCGCGCGCGGCGGCTACTGATCGAGGACAAGCGCACCCAGTTCGTGTCGGCGCGGGCGGCGCTGCGCCGGATCCTGGCGCGCGCACTGGGGCGCGATCCGGCGGCGCTCCGGTTCGCGTGCGGCGAGCAGGGCAAGCCCGAGCTGATCGACGGTGACGGCGTCTGCTTCAACCTGTCGCACTCGCACCGGGTGGCGCTGATCGCCGTTGCCGGCGGGGCCCGCGTCGGCGTCGACGTCGAGCTCGAGGCTGGCGACTGCGCCCTGGACGAGATCGCCGGCCAGTACTTTGCCGAGGAAGAGCGGCGGGCGCTGCGCTCCCTGCCGCCCGGCGCGCGACCCGCCCTCTTCTGGCGGATCTGGACGCTCAAGGAGGCCTATCTCAAGGCCCGCGGCAGCGGCCTGGCTGCCGATGCGCGGCGCTGCGCGATCGGCTTTGCCCAATCCGGTGCGCCGTGTCTCGTGGCCAGCGACGTCGCTGTCGAAGAAACCGCTCGGTCCCCGACCGGGGATGGGGAGCGGCGCTGGAACCTGATCGACCTCGAGCCGGCGCCCGGCTACGCCGCGGCCGTATGCTGGGAGGGGGCGCCGAGGCGGATCCGGCGCTGGCGCGAGGGCGCGCATCCCTGACCGCCACCGGCCGCCGGATGGCTCTTCACAGGTTCGCCGAAGCGTGGTCTAGAGCAGTCGATCGCGTCACAGGGGGCGGCCTCGATGAGCGCGCTGGATCTGCGGCCAATTGCGATCTGGCAAGCCGGTGCCACGCCGCCGGCGTTCTCGCCGATCGAGCTGCTGGCGGCGGCGCAGCGGGTGCGCGAGCCCGCCCACGTCGTGCGCGACGGGCCAGCCGGTCGGCTGGGAGTGGGGTTCGACGGGCAGCTCGTGGTCCAGGGCCAGCACAACGGCCGCGCCACCTATCCGCTGCTGGCGACGCTGCCCGCGCTGTACCCGGAGTGGCTCGGCGACCGCTCGTTCCTGGCCGACCACGGCGTGCGCTTTCCTTATTTGGCCGGCGCCATGGCCAACGGCATCGCGAGCACGCGGCTGGTGATCGAGCTCGCCCGCGCCGGCATGCTGGCCGATTTCGGCGCCGCGGGATTGACGGTGGAGCGGGTCGCGGCCGCCATCGACGAGCTCGAGGTCGCGCTCGGCCGCGCCGACGATGGGCTGCCGTGGCTGGTCAATCTGATCCATTCGCCCAACCAGCCCGAGCTCGAGGCGGCGCTGGTCGATCTCTACCTGAGCCGCGACGTGCGGCGCGTCTCGGCCGCCGCGTTTGTCGAGTTGACGCCGGCCGTGGTGCGCTTCGCGGTCAGCGGTCTGCGCCAGGATCAGCAGGGCCACATCCACCGCCGCCGTCATCTGTTCGCCAAGATCTCGCGGCCCGAGGTGGCGCGCCACTTCCTGTCGCCACCACCCGGCGAGATGCTCGACGCGCTGGTCCGAACTGGTCAGCTCACTGCCGACGAGGCGCGCCTGGCGCGCGCGCTGCCGCTGGCCGGGGAGATCATCGCCGAGGCCGATTCGGGTGGCCACACCGACAACCGGCCGCTGACCGTGCTGCTGCCGATCATCCTGGCGCTGCGCGACGCGCTGGCCGCCGAGCACGGTTTTCGACAGGTCAGCCGGGTCGGCGCGGCGGGTGGTCTGGGCACGCCCGGCGCGGTGGCCGCCGCCTTTGCGCTCGGCGCCGCCTTCGTCCAGACCGGATCGGTCAACCAGGCGGCGCTGGAATCAGGGCTCAGCGATGAGGGCAAGCGGTTGTTGGCCCAGGCGACCCTGGCCGATGTCACGATGGCGCCCGCCGCCGACATGTTCGAGCAGGGGGGCCAGGTGCAGGTTCTGTCTCGCGGTACCCTGTTCGGGGTAAGGGCGCGGCGCCTGGCCGAGGTCTACCGCACCTGCGAGGCGCTGGAGGCGATCCCCGCCGAGCTGCGCGCGAGCCTCGAGCGCGAGCTGTTCCGGCAGCCGCTCGACCAGGTATGGGCCGACACCCGGCGCTTCTTCGAGCAGCGCGACCCGCGCCAGGTCGAGCGCGCCGAGCGCGACCCCAGGCACAAGCTGGCGCTCTGCTGCCGCAGCTACCTCGGCCGCGCCAGCGGCTGGGCGATCGAGGGCGATCCGCAGCGGCGCCTCGACTACCAGATCTGGTGCGGGCCGGCCATCGGCTCGTTCAACGCCTGGGTCAAGGGTTCGTTTCTCGAGGATCCGGCGCGGCGCGAGGTGGTGCAGATCGCGCGCAACCTGCTCGAGGGTGCGGCCGTCCTGAGTCGGGCCCAGCAGCTTCGCTGCTACGGCCTGCCCGTGCCGAGCAGCGCGTTTCAGTTTTTACCCCGTCCGCTCTCCTGATCGAGGTCGTCGATGTCAGATCCTGCAACCTCCAATTCGTCGATCGCCGTCGTCGGCGTCAGCGCGCTCTTCCCCGGTTCCAGCGACGAGCGCGGATTCTGGAGCGACATCCTGTCCGGCCGCGACCTGATCGCGGAGGTGCCGGCCAGCCACTGGCTGGTCGACGACTACTACGACCCCGATCCGGCGGCGCCCGACAAGACCTACTGCCGGCGCGGCGCGTTTCTCGACCCGGTCTCTTTCGACCCGATGGCATGGGGCGTGCCGCCGAACCTGATCTCGGCGACCGACACCTCTCAACTGCTGGCGCTGATCGTGGCCCAGCGCGTGCTCGAGGACGCCAGCCGGGGCCAGTTTGCCGGCATGAACAAGGATCGCGTCAGCGTGATCCTCGGCGTCACCTCGGCGCAGGAGATGCTGGCGCCGATGGTCAGCCGGCTGCAGCGGCCGGTGTGGGTCAAGGCGCTGCGCGAGGCCGGCCTCCCCGAGAGCCGGGTGCAGGAGGCCTGCGAGCGCATCGCCGCCCACTACGTGCCGTGGCAGGAGGCGACTTTCCCGGGCCTGCTCGGCAACGTGGTGGCGGGCCGCATCGCCAACCGGCTCGATCTCGGCGGCACCAACTGCGTGACCGACGCTGCCTGCGCCAGCGCCTTTGCCGCGCTGAGCATGGCGATCAACGAGCTGCGGCTCGGCCAGTCCGATCTGGTCATCAGCGGCGGCGTCGACACCCTCAACGACATTTTCATGTTCATGTGCTTCTCCAAGACGCTGGCCATGTCGACCAGCGGCGACTGCCGGCCGTTCTCGGACCAGGCCGACGGCACCATCCTGGGCGAGGGGCTGGCCATGGTCGCGCTCAAGCGGTTGGCCGACGCCGAGCGCGACGGTGACAGCATCTACGCTGTGCTGCGCGGGCTCGGGGCGTCGTCCGACGGACGCGCCAAGAGCGTCTACGCGCCGGTGGCGGAGGGCCAGGCGCGGGCGCTGCGTCGCGCGTACCAACAGGCCGGCTACGCGCCGCGCACGGTCGAGCTGGTCGAGGCGCACGGTACCGCCACCAAGGCCGGGGACGTCGCCGAGTTCGAGGGCCTGAAGCTCGCATTCGACGACGGCGGCGACGGCCGCCAGTGGTGCGCGCTGGGCTCGGTCAAGTCGCAGATCGGGCACACCAAGGCGGCCGCCGGCGCGGCCGGGCTGTTCAAGGCCGCGATGGCGCTGCACCACGGCGTCTTGCCCCCCACCATCAAGGTCGATCGCCCCAACCCGGCGCTCGGGCTGCCCGACAGCCCGTTTTACCTCAACCTGCACAGCCGGCCGTGGGTGCGCGGCGGCGACCATCCGCGGCGGGCAGCGGTGAGCAGCTTTGGTTTTGGCGGCAGCAACTATCACCTGACTCTCGAGGAATACCGGGGCCGCGCGCCGCGCGCCGGACGCCTGCGCGCCGTCGACGGCGAGCTGGTCTTGCTCTCCGCCGAGACGCCGGCGGCGCTGATCGAGGCGGTGCGCAGCGTCGAGGTCGGCGGCCGCGGAACACTGGAGTGGCTGGCGCGCGACAGCCAGGAGCGATTCGTCGTCGGCCGGCCGGCGCGGCTGGCGATCGTCGCCAGCGACGAGCAAGACCTGGCCGCCAAGCTCGAGCGAGCCGCAGGGCTGATCGCAGGGGCACAGGACGCCGCCGCCTCGCAGCCGGGGGTGCACTATGCCTGCGCTGCTCGTCCCGGCGGTGTGGCGCTCCTGTTTCCGGGTCAGGGCAGCCAGTACCTCGAGATGGGCGGCGCCGTGGCCATGACTTGGCGCGGCGCGCTGGAGGTGTGGGACCGGGCGGCGGAGATCGACATGGGCGGCCGTCGCCTCGACCAGGTGGTGTTTCCGCCGCCGGTGTTCTCGGACGAGGAGAGGCAGGCCCAGCGAGCGCTGCTGACCCAGACCCAGTGGGCGCAACCGGCCATCGGCGCCATGTCGCTGTCGCTGCTGCATCTGTTGAACGAAGTCGGCGTCAAGGCCGACTGCGTGGGCGGGCACAGCTTTGGCGAGCTAACGGCGCTGCACGCGGCTGGCGTCTTCGACGAGGCGACCTTGCTGCGGCTGGCGCGGCAGCGCGGTGAGCTGATGCACCTCGCCGCCGCCACACCGGGCGCCATGACCGCGGTGGCGGCGGGCATCGACCAGGTCCGGGCGGTGCTCGTCGAGACGGGCGTCGAGGTCAGCGTCGCCAACCACAACGCCCCGCGCCAGGTCGTGCTGGCCGGCCCGATGGCGGCGATCGAGGCCGCCGAGCGGGCGTTCGGCCAGCGCCAGATGGCAAGCCAGCGGCTGCCGGTCGCCACTGCCTTCCACTCCGAGATCGTCGGCGACGCGCTGGCTCCGTTTCGCCGCGCGCTCGAGGAGGTCGAGCTGGCACCAGCCGCGCTCCCGGTCTTTGCCAACGCCACGGCGGCGCCCTATCCGGCGCCATTCGCGGCCGTGCGGTCGCTGCTGGCGACTCAGATCGTCTCGCCGGTGCGCTTTGTCGAGGAGATCGAGGCCATGTACGCGGCCGGTGCGCGCACCTTTGTCGAGGTCGGGCCCGGTTCGGTGCTGACCGGCCTGGTCAAGCAGATCCTGGACGGCCGCGCGCACCAGGCGATCGCGCTCGATCACAGGGGCCGCTCCGGCGTCGTGAGCTTTTTCGAGGCGATCGGCCGGCTGGCGGTCGCCGGCGTCGCGCTGGAGCTGGCACCGCTGTGGCGGGAGTACCGGCGCGCCGTAGATCCGCGCTCGGTCAAGGCGCCGTCGCTGGCGTTGCAGATCTGCGGCTCCAACTACGGCAAGCCCTATCCGCCGCCAGGTGGCGCGGCCAAGCTGCCTCTGCCCAATCCCGAACCGCCGCTCGCCGCCAAGGCCGACGGCGAGGCAGCGCGCGCGGTCGAGACACCGGCACCAGCGGTGGCCACCGCCGCTGCACTGCCGGCGCCGGCCGAACAGGCGGCGTGGATCGCCGCCTACCAGGAGCTGCAGCGCCAGACCGCCGAGGCTCAGACCGCCTGGCAGACCACCATGGCGCAGACCCACCTCGCCTTTCTGCAGGCCACCGAAACCTCGCTGGCGGCGCTGGGGGCGTTGTTGACCGGCCAGCCACTGACCGCGCCTGATGCGACGGCGTCGGCGGAGGTCGCGTCGCTGCCGGCCTCGATCCCGCTGGCGCCGGCCGCGGCCTCGACCACCGCGGCTCCCAACGACCGCGAGCCCCGCTCGACTACCACCGGTTCTGTTCAGCCGAATGCTCCGGCGGCAGTCGCAGAGGTGGCGCCGCCGACCGCCGTTCCCGCGGGCCTGGCGGCCGCCGATCCCGATGCGGGGCCGGACCTCAAGGCGCTGTTGCTGTCCGTGATCGCGGAGAAGACCGGTTACCCGACCGAGATCTTGACCATGGAGATGGGGCTCGAGGCGGACCTGGGCATCGACTCGATCAAGCGGGTCGAGATCCTGTCGGCTCTGCGTCAGCGTTCGCCGCACCTGCCCGAGGTGAATGCGGCCGAGATGGGCAAGCTCAAGACGCTGGGGCAGATCGTCCAACGGTTGCAATCGACGCTCGGGACCGACTCTCCGGCGGCGGCGCCGGAACCGACTGCCAGTGCCGAGCCGGCGCCGGTGCACTCGGCGCCGGCCGGGTCGACGCCGGCGTCGATCGCGACCGCTGCCGGCGCCAGCGTGGCGCAACGCCTCGAGCTGACGCAGGTGGACGCGCCCGCGGCCGGCTTGGCCGTGGCCGGGTTGTACGCGGGCCCGGTCGCGGTCACCGACGATGGCCGCGGCATCGGAGCCGCGCTGGTGCGGCAGCTTCGCGCGCGCGGCGTGGACGCGGTGCAACGGATCGAGGTGGCGGCGGACGCGGCGGCGGTGCTGATCCTCGACGGATTGTGTCCGATCGCCGACGACGCGGCGGCTGACGACGTCAACCGGCGGGCCTTTGGCTCGGCCCGGGCCGTGGCAGCGCGCTTTGCCGAGCGCGGTGGCCTGCTGATCACGGTGCAGGATACCGGCGGCGACTTCGGCCTGGGCGGCAGCGAGCGCGCCTGGGTCGGCGGCCTGGCGGCGCTGGCCAAGACCGCGCACCAGGAGTGGCCCGCCGCGTCGGTCAGGGCCATCGACCTCGAGTGCGGCGAGCGCGGCCCGGACGAGCTGGCCGCGGCGCTGGTCGAGGAGCTGTTTGGAGGCGGGCTGGAGCTCGAGGTCGGTCTACACGCCGACGGGCGGCGCACCACCCTGCGCGCGATGGCGAGGGACGCGGCCAGGGGCAAGCTGCCCCTGGACGAGCGCTCGCTGCTCGTGGTCTCGGGCGGCGCGCGCGGCGTGACGGCGGCGGCGCTGATCGAGCTGGCGCGCGCGGCCAGGCCTCGCCTGGCATTGCTCGGGCGCACGCCGATCGACGACGAGCCCGCTCTCTTTGCCGAGATCCGGGACGAGGCCGGCCTCAAACAGGCAGCGGTTCAACTGGCAAGCCAACAGGGGCGGCGGGTAGCGCCGGCGCAGCTAGGCGAGCAGATCCGGCAGATCCTGGCCGGGCGCGAGATCCGGGCCACGCTGGCGGCGCTGCAGCGGGCCGGCAGCGAGGCGCGCTACCTGCGAGTCGACGTGATCGACGCGGCCGAGGTCCGCCGCGCGCTGGAGCTGGTGCGGCAGCAGATGGGCGCGATCACCGGTCTGGTGCACGGCGCCGGCGTGCTGGCAGACAGGCTGATCGCCGACAAGAGCGATGCCCAGTTCGACCAGGTGTTCTCGACCAAGGTGCAGGGCCTGCGCGCGCTGCTGGCCGCCACCAGCGGCGATCCCCTGCGCCTGATCTGCCTGTTCTCGTCGCTGGCGGCGCGGGCCGGCAACGCCGGCCAGTGCGACTACGCCATGGCCAACGAGGTTCTCAACAAGGTGGCAGCGCTCGAGGCCAGGCGGCGCGGTCCGGGGTGCCTGGTCCGGGCTCTCGACTGGGGACCGTGGCAGGGCGGCATGGTCACCCCCGAGCTCCGGGCTCAGTTCGAGGCGCGCGCCACGCCGCTGCTGTCTCTGGAGCGCGGCAGCCAGCTTTTTGTCGAGGAGCTGCGCACGGGCTCTGGCCCACCGAGCGAGGTGGTGCTGGTCGCTGCCGCGGCGGGCGCCTCGCCGCCCGGCAATGCTCGCCGCAGCGCGCGCTTCGAGGTCCAGGTCGACGCGACCACCCTGCCGCAGCTTGCGGACCACTGCGTGCTCGGCGTGCCGGTGGTGCCGGTGGTGCTGGTGCTCGAGTGGTTCGCCGCCGCAGCGGCGGCGCTGCGGCCGGAGCTGGCGCTGGTGGCGTGCCGCGAGCTCAAGGTGCTCAAGG
>JAFGSX010000124.1 GCA_016934455.1 Deltaproteobacteria bacterium | reverse complement strand
GTCGTCCCGCTGCCGGGACTTCCAAGGGTCGTCCCGCTGCCGGGACTTCCAAGGGTCGTCCCGCTGCCGGGACTTCCAAGGGTCGTCACCCGCAGCCGCCTGCCGTCGGCATAGGCGCCGTGACCGCGCCGCGCCCAGAACAGCTCGCGCCGCTCGGGGTCGTAGATCACGCCCACCTCGGTGCGGCCGCCGATCTCGAGCGCGATGCTGGTGCAGTAGTAGTAGAAGCCGGCGACGTAGTTGATGGTTCCGTCGATCGGGTCGATCAGCCAGCGGTGGCGGCCGTCGCCGGCGCTGGCGCCGCTTTCCTCGGCCAGCACGCCGTGGCGCGGAAAGGCGCGGCCGATGACGGCGCGGATGCGGCGCTCGGCCTCGCGATCGGCCTGGGTCACCAGGTCGGCGCGGTTGCTCTTGCAGTCGACGGCGAGCGATCCGCTCCGGTGGCGCCGAATCACGGTCGCCGCGGCGCGCGCGGCGCGCACCGCCACCGCCAGATAATGCAGTTGCGCTGCCTGACCGCAGTTTGATTTGCTGGCGAAGCGACGACGGGGTGCGCCATGCAGATCTGTTTTGCCGGTCATCTCTCGATCGATGTCAACGTGGTCAAAGGCGTGGCTCACACCACGTGCGGCGGCGGCGTCTTCTACGGCGCCATCGCCGCGCACCGGCTGGGCGCCCGCACCACGGTCTACACCAAGTGCGCGGCCGCTGACCAATCCAAATTCGCGGAGCTGGCCGCCGCCGGCGTGCCGGTGACGTTTTTGCCGAGCGCCACCTCGACCTCGATCCGCAACGATTACCCGACCGACAATCCCGACGACCGGACCAGCCACCTGATCTCGCGCGGCGCGCCGTTCAGCGCCGCCGATCTCGAGGCCATCCAGGCCGACGTGCTGCACGTCAACCCGCTCTGGCGCGGCGAGTTTCCGCCCGACCTGTTGCCCCTGGCGCGCCAGCGCACCGAGTTCCTCGCCGCCGACGCCCAGGGCTTTTTGCGCCGGGCCGCTGACGACCCTGGGAAGTCCCCGACGGGGGACGACAAGACCATGGTCTACCGCGACTGGGACGACAAGCGACGCTACCTGCCGCTGCTCGACCTCTTCAAGGTCGACGCCAAGGAGGCGCGCATCCTGACCGGCAGCGACGATCCCCGCGCCGCGGCCCGGCAGCTCCGCGCGCTGGGCGCGCGCACCGTGCTGCTGACGCACCAGGCCGGCGTCCTGGTCCACGATGGAAGGGAGTTCTTCGAGGCACCCTTTGCCGCCTATGCCATCGAGGGCCGCACCGGCCGCGGCGACACCTGCACCGCCGCCTTCCTGGTCGCACGGGCCACCATGCCGCTGGCCGCGGCGACCGCCTTCGCCGCCCGCGTGACGTCGGAGAAGATGCAGTACCGGGGTCCCTATCGGCCGGCTACCTGACGTACTCGGAGCGCCCGAGCCAGGTCCGGTCGTCTGCGTATGCGAACACCACGCTGCCGCCCTTGATGCGGTCGATCACCGGCTGCGTCACGTCCGGATCCAGGGCCGGGCAGCCCTGGCTGCGGCCGAGGTGGCCGTTCTGGTCGACGAAGGACTGGGTCGCGTAGTCGGCGCCGTGCATCACGATGGCGCGCGCCTCGGCCAGATCGTTGAAGCCGGGCTCCTTGCCGTGCAGCCTGAGCGAGCGGCCGTGCGCGCCGTGGTGGGTGGCGCCGGTGATCAGCAGCCCCAGGCTGCTCTTGTGGCTGCCGGCGCTGTTGCCAAAGCTGGTCGCCTTGGCCGGGTTGCGCGAGTCGCTGGAGGCGCGGCCGTGCGCCACCAGGTGCTGCGCCAGCAGGCGCTTGCGCTGCATGTCGATCACCCACAGCCGCGGTTGCGACGACGGCAGCGAGTAGTCGATGACGGTCAGCGTCGGGTTGCGCACCAGCCCCTGCTCGCTGGCCTTGTGATAGGCCTTGACTGCGGCGGCCAGCACCTCGGGCCGCGGCCGGGTCACCGCGCCGCGCGGCGGCGCGATCTCCGGATCTTCCCAGCCGATGTCGGCCGCGCCCGGCGGCAACGGTGGCGGCGGCGGATGCGCCGTGATCGCGCCCAGCACACCCGAGCGGCGCTCGGGCTCCGCGCCCAGGCTCGCCGTCCGGCGCGCGGCGTTGGAGAGATCGGTGTGCGCCGCCGCGCCGTCGATCCGGTCGCTAGCGGGCGGAGCCGCCGGCTCCTCGACGGCCGGCTCGGCCGCCGTCACCGGCGTCGACGTCGGCGCACCGTTCAAGGTGGACGGGATGGGGCTGTTGGTTCTGGCCACGGTCACCACTCGTCCCGGCGGATGATCCGCGCTCTGCTGTCTCCTCTTATATCAGCATCGCGGCAAAAGACACATCGCGGCAAAAGAGTTGCGGACTGCTCGATCGCCTCGCTAGGCTGCGCCGGTTCACCCTTGCACGGACGGACGAACGCGGTGCCCAAGGTCCTGCTGATCCAGCCGACGCAACGCGGTTCGGGCGGCTCGCTCTGCAAGCAGCGCAAGATCTATCTGCCCGGGCTGGCTTTCCCGCTGCTCACCGCCATCACCCCCGACGACTGGCAAGTCGAGTTCAAGCTCGAGGTGGTCGACGACATCGACTTCGACGCCGACGTCGACCTGGTCGGAATCGGCACCATGGGCCACGCCGCGTTTCGCGGCCTCGAGATCGCGGCCGAGTTCAAGCGCCGCGGCAAGCCGGTCTTCATGGGCGGCTACATGGCCTCGATGATGGTCGAAGAGGCGCTCAAGCACGTCGACAGCGTGGTGCGCGGCGACGCCGAGATCTCCTACCCACTGCTGCTGCGCGACTTTGAGAAAAAGGGCCGCCTCGAGCGCGTCTACGACCACCCGATCGCCGACCTCAACGGCCTGCCGCTGCCGCGCTACGACCTGCTGGTGCAGAAACCGATCGGCAACATGCTGCCGGTGATGGCCGGCCGCGGCTGCCCGCATCTGTGCAGCTTCTGCTCGATCGCCTGTCTCTACCAGGGCCGCTACCTGACGCGACAGCTCGACGAGGTGCTGCGCGACATCGACGAGGTGCGGCGGCTCGGCTATCGGCGCTTTTACCTGATCGACGACAACATCGTCGGCAACCCCGGTTTTCTCGCGGAGCTGTGCCGCGAGATCGAGCCGCTCGGGCTGCGCTGGGCCAGCCAGTGCTCGCTGCAGTTGGCGCGCAACCCGCGGCTGCTCGAGCAGGTGGCCCGCGCGGGCTGCGAGATCCTGAGCCTGGGCCTGGAGAGCATCACCCAGGAGGGGCTCGACAAGCTGGGCAAGCAATGGGTCAAGGTCAACGAGCACGACCTGCTGCTGGCGCGCTTTCGCGACGCGGGCATCATGGCCTCGAGCGAGATGATGGTCGGCATCGACAGCGACACCGAGCAGTCGATCCGCGCCACCGCCGAGTTCATCGAGCGCAACCGGATCCCGATCCCGCGCTTCTACATCCTGACGCCGATGCCGGGTTCGGAGCTGTTCGAGCAGTACAAGCGCGAGGGCCGGCTGCTGCACGAAGATTTTGTAAAATACGACGGCACCACCTGCGTGCACCGGCCGGCGCAGATCGAGCCGGAGCGATTGACCG
>JAFGSX010000123.1 GCA_016934455.1 Deltaproteobacteria bacterium | reverse complement strand
GCCAACAAGGTGCCGGGGATCCGGGCGGCGATGTGCCTGACCGAGACCCAGGCCCGGCTGGCACGGCTCCACAACGACGCCAACGCGCTGTGCCTGGGCGCGCGGTTGCAGGGCGTCGATTTGGCGCTGGCCGTGGTCGATGCGTTCATCGAGGGCGCATTTGCCGGCGGTCGTCACAGCGGTCGGCTGGCGAAGATCGCAGCGGCCGAACAGGAGAGATCGAGATGACGATGCAGTCGCTGAGGCAGACCGATCCCGAGGTGTTCGCAGCTGTGGCCTCGGAGATCCAGCGACAGGCCAGAGGGCTGGAGCTGATCGCGAGCGAGAACTTCGTCAGCGAGGCGGTGCTCGAGACGATGGGCTCGCCGCTGACCAACAAGTACGCCGAGGGCTACCCGGGCAAGCGCTACTACGGCGGCTGCGAGTTCCACGACGTGGTCGAGAACCTCGCCATCGACCGCGCCAAGCGGCTGTTCGGCGCCGAGGCCGCCAACGTGCAGCCGCACTCGGGCGCCCAGGCCAACATGGCGGTCTATTTCGCGGTCTGCCAGCCGGGCGACACCGTGCTGGCGATGAACCTCGACCACGGCGGCCATCTGAGCCACGGCAGCCCGGTCAACTTCTCGGGCCGGCTGTACAAGATCGTGCCGTACGGGGTGCGCGCCGACGACCATCGCATCGACTACGACGAGCTCGAAAAGCTCGCCGTCGAGCACAAGCCTAAGATGATTCTGGCGGGCGCCAGCGCCTACCCGCGCATCATCGACTTCGAGCGCTTCGCCGCCATCGCCAAGAAGGTCGAGGCCAAGCTGCTGGTCGACATGGCGCACATCGCCGGGCTGATCGCGGCCGGGCTGCACCCGTCGCCGGTGCCCCACGCCGACTTCGTCTCGTCGACCACGCACAAGACACTGCGCGGGCCGCGCGGTGGCCTGGTGCTGTGCCGCGAGGCCGAGATCAAGAACCTCAATTCGAAGCTCTTCCCGGGCACCCAGGGCGGGCCGCTGATGCACGTCATCGCGGCCAAGGCGGTCTCTTTCAAGGAGGCGCTCGGCGACGACTTCAAGCGCTACCAGCAGGCGATCCTCGACAACGCCCGTGCGCTGGCCGAGGCGCTGCTGGCCGGCGGCTGCACGCTGGTCTCGGGCGGCACCGACAACCACCTGATGATGATCGATTGCCGCTCGAAGAAGATCACGGGCAAGGTGGCCGAGAAGGCGCTGGGCGACGCCGGCATTACCGTCAACAAGAACATGATCCCGTTCGACCCCGAGAAGCCGACCGTGGCCAGCGGCGTGCGGGTCGGCACGCCGGCGCTGACCTCGCGCGGTATGGGCACGGCCGAGATGAAGCAGATCGGCGCGCTGATCAATCGCGTGCTCGACGCGCCCGGCGACGACGGAGTCAAGGCCAAGGTGAGGGAAGAGGTCGAGGCGCTGACCGCCCGCTTTCCGCTCTACGCCCACCGGCTCGAGGAGATAGAGCGCGGCGCATGACGACGGCGCGGCCAAGCTGGGACGATTATTTCATGCAGTTCGCGCTGCTGGCGCGAACGCGGGCGACCTGCATCCGGCGCCAGGTCGGCGCCGTGATCGTGCGCGATCGGCAGATCCTGACCACCGGCTACAACGGCGCGCCGCGCGGCATGAAGCACGCCGCCGAAATCGGCTGTCTGCGCGAGCAGCGCGGCATACCTTCGGGGCAGCAGGTCGAGATCTGCCGCGGCCTTCACGCCGAGCAGAACGCGATCATCCAGGCCGCCTACCAGGGCATCTGCATCCGCGGCGCGGTGCTCTACTGCACCAGCGCGCCATGCACGACCTGCTTGAAGATGATCATCAACGCAGGCATCCAGCGGGTGTACTATCTCGAGCCGTACAGCGACGAGTTGAACGCGCGCATCGCCGAAGAGTCCGGTATCGAGCTGATCCGGCTGCCGGCGGGGGAGGGAGCGAGTTCATGAAATGCCCGGTGTGCGGTGCGCGCGTGACGCAGGTTCTCGATTCGCGTCAGACCGACCGCGGCGCCGCGGTGAGGCGCCGGCGCGCCTGCGCCAAGTGCGACGCCCGCTTCACCACCTACGAGCGGATAGAGCAACTGGTGCCGGTGACGGTCGATTCCCGGCGCACCGAATGGCTCGTCCGGCGCGGCGATCTCGGTCCTGCACCGCTGCGGCCGCGCATGGCCCAAGATGCCGAAGCCGCGCGCTAAACCCGACGCCGAGCGCGACGTTTTTTTCATGCGCCTGGCCGTGGCGCAGGCCCTGCTCGGGCTCGGCCACACCAGACCTAACCCGGCGGTCGGCGCCGTGCTGGTGCGCGCTGACAACGTGATCGGGATCGGCCACCACCGCGCCGCCGGCAGGCCGCACGCCGAGATCGAGGCGATCGCCAATGCCGGCAGCAGCGTCGTCGGCGCCACGCTCTACGTCACGCTCGAGCCGTGCGATCACTTCGGCCGCACGCCGCCCTGTGCCCAGCGTCTGGTCGCCGAACGCATCGAGCGCGTGGTGGTGGGCTGCGTCGATCCCAACCCGCGCGTGCGCGGTCGCGGTATCGACCGGCTGCGGCGCGCCGGATTGCAGGTCGAGGTCGGGGTGCTAGAGGCAGAATGCCGGGCGCTGATCGCCGGATACAGCAAGCACGTCCGCAGCGGCCGGCCGCTGGTTATCATGAAGGCCGCGGTCTCCCTCGACGGCCGACTCGCCACGGCTTCGGGGGAGAGCGCTGGCCTGACCGGCCGCGCCGCGCACCGCCACCTGCACCTGCTGCGCGCTGCCAGCGACGCCATCGCGGTCGGCGTCGGCACCGTGCTCGTCGACGATCCGCGGTTGACCGCCCGGCCGGCGCGGCTCGCCGGCGCCGGATCCGATCTGATCCGGCTGGTGATCGACTCGCGCGGCCGGACTCCTCCCGGCGCCCGGATCGTGACCGGCCAGGGCCGCTGTCTGATCGCGACCACGCAGCAGGCGCCGGCAGCCAGGCTGAGAAGGCTGGCCCGGGCCGGCGCCGAGATCCTGGTCTGCCGCAGCCGTCACGGCCGCGTCGCGCTCGACGACCTGCTGGACCGGCTCGGACAGCGCGGCCTGATGACGGTGCTGGTCGAGGGCGGTGGCCAGATCCACGCCAGCCTGGTGCGCGAGCGGCTGGTCGACCGCGCGATCATCTACGTGGCGCCGCGCCTGATCGGCGGCGACGGCGTGGCGCTGCTGGCAGGTCATGTGCGGTCCCGGCTCGACCAGAGCAGTCTGATCGACGTCTGCTGGCAGCAGCTCGGCCGGGACGCGGTGGTGAGCGGGCGGTTCGCGGGCGGTTCTTGACGACCGAATCCCGGTCGCACCTCGACGTGCCGCGTCGACGTGCCGCGTCTAGCGCTGCGGCCTGGCTATCTGGTAGAAGTCGGACAGTGATTTCTGGGCATTGACGCGGTCATCGCCAAATAGTGCCAGTAGTAGCGCCGGAGGTTCCACATGAAACGTGGTCTGCCATCACCCGTCGCTTTCGCGGTGACCGTGCTCGTCGCGGTGACCGCGCGCGGACAGGAGGGTGCGCCGGAAGCACTGCCCGAGCTGGCACCCATCGCCGGGGACGAGATACCGGCCGCGACCAGCGAGCCCGCAGCAGTCGAGCCGGCCGCGACCAGCGAGCCCGCAGCAGTCGAACCGGCCGCGACCAGCGAACCGGCAGCGACCGGCGAACCGGCAGCGACCGGCGAACCGGCAGCGATCGAGCCTGCCGAGACGGCACCAGCGCCCGAGACGGCCCCGGCGCTCGAAACGGCCCCGGAGCCCGAGACGGTAGCGGAGCCCGAGACCGCGGCTCAGATCACCGACGAACCGAAGGCCGGTGCATCTCACGAGGCGCCGGTGTTGACGACGACCGGCGACCAACGGATCGGGATCGGCGTCGCGGCGAGGCTGGATGCTTTTGTCACGCAGGGTCGAACCTTTGACATCGACGTCAGCGGAAGCGAGGTCCGCGGGATCCACGGCATCAACTACGGCGTCGGCCTCGAATTGTCCTATCGGCCGCCGCTCCCCGAGCCGTGGCGCATCGCGGCGGTGACGGCAGAGGTCGGCTACACGCCGTTTTTCGGTACCGGCTACGGCGCGCTGCGGCAGTACGTGGCGCACGACGCAGCTTTCTCGCTCGAGACCGACCGCTACCGCTACGACTGGTGGGTGCACATGGTGCCGATCAACGTCGGTCTGCGCCTGCGCCTGCCGCTCGACCTGCTCGGTCTGGAGTTGCCGGTCGCGGTCGACCTGCATGGCGGTTTCGCCGGTGGCCTGGCGTTTTCGTCATCGACCCTGACCCTCGAAGGCGCGACCGATCCGTTCGCGACCGACGTCGGGAATTCGGACTTTGGACTGGGCTACTTTGTCGGGTGCGGCGTCGCCTATGCCATTCCCGCCGATCTCGGCGCTGTCGTCGCCTCCTATCGGTACAACGCGGTCCGGCTTGACTTTCACCGGCCCGATTTCAATGCGACCTGGGGCGACCTCGGCGGACATCACCTGCTGGTCGGCTATCGCTTTGAGTTTTAAAAGGAGCGGACACCATGAGAAGTCTGTCATTTGTTACGGTGGCGTCATTCGCGCTGGCGGTCGTGGCCTGCGACGACCGTCCCTTTGTCACCGCCGTCGATCTGCCGCTGCAGGTGATCGCGCTGCAGCCTTCGGATGGCAGCGTCGGGGTTGCCCGCGACACGGCCGTGACCGCGCGTTTCAACCTAGAGGTGGTGCCGGGCACGGTGACCGACGGGGCCAATTTCTTTCTCGAGGACGTCACCGATCCCAACGCGATCAAGCCCGTCGCCGCGGCCATCGTCTACACACCGGGCAGCGGTGACACGCCGCCGACCGCGGTGCTGACTCCGCAGGCGTTGCTGGCCTACTCGGGCCGTTACCGGATCACGCTGACGACCGGCATCGCCCGGCAAAAGGACGAGCAGCAGAACATCCCCGAGGGCCATCTGCTCGAGCAGGTGACGGCGACCTTCGCCACGCTCGATCCGCCGCCTCTGCGCCTGACCGCCAGCGAGCCCGGCGCCGGCGCCATGGGGGTCCCGCTCGACAGCGCGATCGCGCTCAGCTTCAGCGAGCCGATCCGGTGCAGCACGCT